>CADASN010000015.1 GCA_902790635.1 uncultured Bacteroidia bacterium
GATGGAACCGGAGTTCGAGGAGTAACCGCGGACACGGATGGATGCACCTTCACCCGGAGCGCCGGAAGTGTTGATGATCTGCACACCGGCAGCCTTGCCTTGGAGGGCGGCGGCGGCGTCCGTGGTGGAACGGTCCTTCAGGTCGTCTGAACGGACAGATGCCACGGCACCGGTCAAGTCGCTCTTCTTTTGGACGCCGTAACCGATGACCACCGTCTCTTCGAGCATCTCGGTGTCATCCTCGAGCACGATGTTGTAGGTGTTCTGGCTGGTGACCGTGAAGGTCTGGCTCTTGTAGCCGATGCTCTCGACGTTCATCGTAGCCCCAGCGGGCACGGAAAGCGTGAAAGCACCATTGATGTCGGTGGCTGCACCGATACGCGTGTTACCGACAACAGTAACAGCCGCGCCGATCACCGGTTGTCCACTGGTATCGACGACGGTACCGCTAATGTTGCGGTTCTGGGCGAAGACTGAGTCCACTCCCAGCAGACTGGCAGCTAAGACCAACAAGGTCATCGCAGCCTTGGCAATTAATTGCTTCGTCATACGTAAAATATTTGGTTAGTGAGTTGAATGTTAGTACGTGTGGCGCCTTCACGGCGACGGTACAAAAGTATTTTTTCTTTAATAAATAGGATATCAAAAGTTGACCAATTGCAATCAATCTTCAATCAATATTCGATCGACTACCCCCAAAAAACCAGCCAGACGGAAAAATGAAAGCATTTCAAAAGCGATTGACACAATAATTAAAGAACTTATTACTAACTTGCATCTTGAAATCAAACGCACTGATGAGACGTATTTTAGCCTTATTACTGCTTCTGGCGGGCCTCTCGGCAGGCCGGCTGCAAGCCGCACCTTATTATTATTTCGAGCATTATACCACCTACGAAGGGCTTCCTTCCAATACCATTCACTGCACTTACCAGGACCGTTTTGGCTTTGTCTGGATCGGCACGCGTGATGGTCTGTGCCGCTTCGACGGCTTCGATTTCCGCAGCCTGGTCAGTACCGCCGACGGCAACCCGGTAGACCTCGCCAGCATGGATATCGACGAAGATGAAGACGGCATCCTATGGTACACAACCTCCTCAGGGATTGGATTTTACAACCCTTTTACCGGTCAGGTGAAGACCTTCGGCCGGCTCGACAACGCCATTTGTTTCCACCTCGAAGCGGACCGCAAGGGCAGCGTCTGGTTCGCTTCCAGCAAACTCCACCGCTATATCAAGGAGACGGAAGAATTCCAGGAATACAGTTTCCCGGGCAGTTCTCCCAGCCAGATTGCCGTCGATTCCTATGAAGCCGTCTGGGTCATCCTCGCGGACGGCAGCCTGTACAACTACGACAAACGCCGCGACCGCTTTGAGAAAGCGGACATCCCCTGGCGCCTGACCAATCTGGTCGCGATCGAAGACGGCCGCCTGCTGGTCTCTACGACCGAAAACAAAGTCCTGATGCTCGATGCCGTGACCCTCGTGGCCGAAGAGGTTTTCGATGCCGGCAGGCGGGTAGTACGCCATATCCTCGAGCGCGAACCCGGGGAATTCTGGATCGGCACCAACGACGGCCTCTTCGTCAAACAACCGGGACCGGGCGGAGAAGTATCCGAAGTCTTCCACCACGAACGGGACCCGCACTCGCTCTCAGCCAGCTTCATCACCAGCCTGTCCAAGGACAAGTCCGGCAATGTCTGGATCGGCACCTACTATGCCGGCCTCAATGTCTGGCAGAACAAGAACGGCGCCTTCACCATCTACTACGAGAATCCCTCCTCCAGCACGATGCGCGGCCAGATCGTCCGCTCGATCACTTCGGATCCCCAGGGACGCATCTGGTTCTGCACCGAGGACGGATGGCTCAACATGCTGGATCCCGTCACCTCGAAGGGCGGCAACTACGTGCTCTCACCGGCCCTCAACATGCAGAGCCTGTCCCTGGACGGTGACAGGATGTGGATATCCACTTTCGGCAGCGGTGTCTGGCTCTATGACTACAAACGGAACAAAGTCCTTAAGCACTATGAAATTCCATCCTCATCCGGATGCGGGATCCGCACTTCCGACGGCCGGGTGCTCAGCGGCACGATGAGCGGCATCTATGCCTACGATCCGGCCACGGACAGTTTCCGCTTCGACCCGGATGCCGGTACGGATTACGTCCACAGCCTCTTCGAAGACAGCCGCGGCAACCTCTGGATCGGCACCTATGGCAACGGCCTCTATGTCCGTACGCCGGAAGGCCAGTATACCCCGCATCTCACGGCGGCTGACGGCAGGGGCCTGCGCGCCGACCGGATCACCTCCTTTTTCGAGGACAGCCACCACCATATCTGGATCACCACCGAAGGCGGCGGACTGAGCTACACCGGTGCCTATCCCAACATCTCCGACCTGCACCTGAATTCCCTGACAGTCGACGACGGGCTGACCTCCAACGTGACCTGCGCAGTCGCTGAAGACGAAGACGGCATCCTGTGGATTTCCTCCACGCGCGGCATCACCCGCGTCAATGCCGGGACCGCCGAAGTTTCGGACATCCTCTTCGAGCGCCAGCAGATCATCGGCAGCCAGTTCTCCTACGGAGCCGTGCTCACCACGCGCAACGGGCAGATCTACATGGGCAACACCAACGGCATCGTCGTCTTCTCTCCCGCCAAGATGAAGCGGGCCGTCCGCGATTATCCGCTCTATTTTACCCAGATCGAGGCACGCAGCGAGAACCAAACGAAAATCATCCACGAGGAGGGGCACTCTACCTTGTCCACAGAGAGTTTCCGCATCAAGGCAAAAGAGGCCTCCCTGCTCACCATCAGCTTCGCTGCTCCGGAATATTCCATCTACCAGCAGGTCTCCTACAGATACAACCTGTTCCGCGGTAAACGGGAGATCCTCTCCGACACGATGAAGGAGAACAAAGTCACCTTCTCCGGTCTGCGGCCGGGACACTACCGCTTCGAAGTCGGTATCGTCGGCTCGGACACTCCGATTTCGCGCGACAGCCTGCAATTCGACATCCTGGCCCCGCCGCTCTGGTCGCTGACCGCCAGGATTATCTACCTGGTCATCCTGCTGGCCATGCTGGCCATCTTCGTGCGCGAGCTCGAAAAGAAGCGCCTGCGTGACCGCGCACGTCACCTCAGCAAGGTCGAGCACCAGAAGGAGAAGGAGATCTACGACGCTAAGATCAATTTCTTCACCAACATCACGCACGAGATCCGTACGCCGCTCACCCTGATCAAGATGCCGCTGGACAAGCTCATCGCAGAGAAGGAATACACCCCCAAGTCCGAGAAGGACCTGCGGACCATCCAGGCCAACGCGGACAGGCTGCTCAACCTGACCAACCAGCTGCTGGACCTGCGCAAGATGGAGAAAAACGAGATCAAGCCCGTTTTCCTCAAGGAAGACCTCGCCGCCCTGGTCCGCACCGCCTGCGCACACTTTGAACAGATGGCTGCCGAACAGAAGATCAAGCTCACGATGGAGGTACCGGACACCCCGTTCGAAATCATGTGCGTACGCGACTCCGTGGAGAAAATCATCGGCAACCTGCTCTCCAACGGCGTCAAGTACACCCAGGACAGCATCGACGTCTCCCTGGGCAAGTCAAAGGACGGCACAATGGCTGTCCTGCGCGTGAACAGCAACGGAGCGATGATTCCCGCCCGCGAGGCGGAAAAGATTTTCGAAGTCTTCTACCAGGTCAATGATTCCCGCAAGGAAAAGGGACCTGGTTCCGGGACCGGACTCGGCCTTCCGTTCGCCCGCTCGCTGGCGGAACTTCACGGCGGCCAACTCTTCTTGGACACCACCCGGCGCGACTGCAATTCCTTCGTGCTCGAACTGCCCGTCGAACAGCAGACGCCCATCGTGCTCGACACCAAGACGGCGCCAGAGCCCGAGAACGAACAGGCTGCTGACCACGACAGCAACCGCCATACGCTGATGATCGTCGAAGACTCCGCCGAGATGCGCGGCTACCTCGCCCGTGAACTCTCCGACGACTACAATATCGTGACGGCCGTCAACGGACAGGATGCCGTCGAAAAGCTTCAGCAGGAGCGTATCGATTTGGTAGTCAGCGACATCATGATGCCTGTCATGGACGGTTGCCAGCTCTGCAACTATGTCAAGACCAACATGGACTTCAGCCATGTCCCCGTCCTGCTCCTGACCGCTGCCGTGGGCATGGAGACCCGCCTGCAGACCCTGGAGGTCGGTGCCGACGGCTACATCGAGAAGCCGTTCCCAATCGAGCTGCTGCGCGCCAACATCGCCAACCTGTTCAAGAACCGGGAGATCTCCTACAAGCAGTTCACCAACTCCCCGCTCACACACTTCAACAGTGTCAACAGCAGCAAGATGGACGAGGAGTTCATGGACAAGCTGCACGGCATCGTGATGAAGCACATGGCCGAACAGGACCTCAGTATCGAGACCCTGACCAGCCTGATCGGTACCAGCAAGTCTACGCTCTACCGCAAGGTCAAGGCCAACACCGGCCTCAACATCAACGAGTATATACGACTCTGCCGCCTGAAGCAGGCGGCAGAGATGCTGTCCTCACAGAAATACCGGATCAATGAAGTGGCCTACATGGTGGGCTTCTCGTCCCCGTCGTATTTCGCGACCAGTTTCCAGAAGCAGTTCAACATTTCACCTTCGGCCTTCGTCAAGAACCTGAAGGACTGAAATCCCGGGTCAAGCCCGGGGTGACGGGGTTCGGAGCGGAGCGACCGAGGGGGCACGGGGGATCCTTCCCCCGTACGAACTATCAGTCCCAGGTAAACCCGACGACATCGTCGAGGAAGATCTTCTCGCGCTCGTCCGGCTGCATCAGTTCCATCGTCACGTTCTTGAACTTGATGTTGCGGGCGTGCTGCATGGACAGGCCCCACGACGGCTGGATGCCGTGCGCGGAAGGCTCCGGATAGCCGCTGTTGCGTCCGAAGAAGAAGGAATTGGCTCCCCGCTGCAGGCGGACATCTTCCTTGGTGATACCGCCCTTGTACTGGATGTGGATGTCCTTGAGCGTCACGTTCTCCACCGGATTGCCGGGCAGGCCGACGATGAGCAGTGCATAGCGGGCGTCGCAGTTGGTGACCACCACGTCGGAGATCTCGATATTGCGGGCCACGGATGCGGGCAGTTCCTTGGGGCCGCGCATGCGGTCGCCGATGCGGATATAGATCGGAGAATTCCAGATATCATCCATCCGCAAGTGCCGGACCTTGATACGGTCAATCAGCGCCCCGTCTACAGTCTCGAGTGCGAGTCCGCGGCAACGCTTGAAGGTGATGTTCTCGATGCGGATGTTCTTGAAGCCGCCGTTGCTCTCGGTGCCGAATTTCACGCGGCCCGTAGGGCCGTCGCGGTCCGGCGCTGCCGTAATCGTCGTCCCGTAAGTGCCGGCATAGACGGTGCCCGGATCATAGCCGGATACGGTGCAGTCCTTGATCAGGACATTCTCGGTGGCTTTGGGATAGCCCAGGCCATAGGAGCTCTTGAGCACGATACCGTCGTCATTGAGCGAATTCACGGTGCAGTTGGTGATCCGGACATTCGAGCAGCAGTCGATGTCGAAGGCATCCCGGTTGGTGTCGCACAGCACATGGTCGATCACCAGCTTGTCCACCCCCGTGAGCAGCAGGGAGAAATGGCCGCTGTTCAGCAGGCTGATCCCCTTGATGGTCACGTTCTTGCACTCCTTGAGCGCGATAGCCTTGTTGGCCTCGGCGATGGGACCCTGGCGGCCCAGGCCGCGCGAGAGCGCGTCCGTGCCGTCAATCAGGCCCTTGCCCTCGAACTTGAGATTTTTCAGGCCGATGCCCCAGATCAGCGAGTTCTTCCAGTGGCTGTGCCCGAAATCCTGGTACATGTCCCATTCATTGGGCTCCGCCACGTCGTAACCCTGCTCGGCCGTGGGTTTGGCCGCCTTGATGACGGCACCCTCGTCCAGGCGAAGGGTGATGTTGTCCTGGAGCCGGATAGAGTAGCTCATATAGACGCCGGCGGGGAAATAGATCACGCCGCCGCCCTTGGCGGAAGCGGCCTCGATGGCGGCATTGATGGCCGGGGAGTCAATCCGGACGCCGTCTCCGGCGGCGCCGAAATCCCGGACATTGTACACTTTTGCCTGCAGGCCGAGACACACCAGGCCGAGCAGCATCAGGGTAAGGAAACGTTTCATATCGGTAGAAATTGGTTGTTTACTGCGGGAAAGCGGCCGGGTAGCCCAGCAGCTGATACGCGATCGCCCAGGCCATCCGGACATGTCCTTCGGTATTGGGATGGAGCCGGTCCGTATCCGCGTTGCGGAAATAGTGGGCCTGCTCATCCACCAGCGGATACAGGCCGCTGATGCTGTTGAGGTCGATCACCGGCACAGCCCACACGTTCGCCAGCTCCTGCACGGCCCGCACATAGTCGTCGATAAAGAGGCCGCAGGCGTTGGCAAAAGACTCGGGCGGCTGGATATTGGCCTCGCCGAAAGTGGCATAAGCCCGGTGGATCGGAGTCAGGAAGATGATCTGCTTGTCGGGATAGTGCGTCTTCAGCCAGCGCATCGTGGTGTTGGCGCGGCCCTTGAAGGTCTCGTCGTCATAGACCAGTTCGCGGTGCTTGCGGACGACTTCCCCGCGGGGCTGCCGGCTGTTGGCGAAGATGGTCTTCTCATAAGAATACGTGTACCACTCCCCCATCGGGATGCTGCCGTTGAAATCGTTGGTCCCGATGAATACGATAATCGCATCCACATCCTGGCCGTGCTCGCGCTCCAGGCGCTCGCCCTGGCCGATGATCTGGTTCATCCGGTGGCCGCTGATCCCATAGACATACGGCTTGATGCCGAGGATATCCTCCAGCATGTGCCAGTACACGTCGTTGGTCGTACCGATCTGGCGGGCGTCGGTAATGGAATCACCCAGGAAAGCCACCCGGGCGCCATTCCACTGGCTGGGCAGCTTCGGCTGTGCCAGGGCGGCAGCGCCGCAAAGCAGCGCCAGGGACAGAATAAGGAGAAAACGTCTCATGTCAAAGTCTTATGGGTTGATAATATGGATGTCCCGCTGCGGGAACGGAATCTCGATGTTGTTCTCCCGGAGGGCATTGTAGATCACCTCCTTGGCCCGGTCTATATAACCGTTGCGCTCAGGCACCAGCACGAACTGCTTGAGGCCGATCTCCACGGCACTGTCGCCGAATTCGTTGAGCACGATCTGGACCCCTCTCCTGGGATCCACGACCTCGCGTCCGTAGGCATCTTTGGTGAGCAGGACCTTCGTGGCTTCGGTAAGGATGCCGCGTACCTGCTCCACATCCGTCCCATACGCCACACCGACGACGATCTTGACGAATTCGTACGAGTTGCCGCGGGTCAGGTTGATGAAATTCTTGGCGAACAGCGAGGCGTTGAGGAAAGACATCGTCGCTCCGCCCAGCGTCTCGATCTGCGTACTCTGGTAGCTGATGGATTTGACCTTGCCCCGTACGCCGTCGCACTCGATCCAGTCCCCGACGCGCAGGCGGCCGGACATCAGCTGGATACCGTAGATGAAGTTGTTGAGCACATCCTTCATGGCAAGACCGATACCGGCCGACAGACCGCCGGCGACCAGCGAGAGCGAACCCGTCGGGATGCGCAGCATCAGCACCACGATCACGATGTACGTGAACCACGTCACTACGGAGACCAGGCTGTTGCCCAGCGAAAGGTTCACTTCATTGCTGCGGACGATCTTGCGGCCGTTCTTGTGCAGGAAGGCCTTGTAGCTCAGGTCCACGTACAGGCTGCGAAGGGCATAGGAGATGAAGCGGAAGACGAAGAAGAGGCCCAGCGCCACCACGATGCGATGACCGGAGAGCTTGAGGATCTCGGTTCCTTCTTCATTGGTCAGGTTGACGAAATTCGTCATGAAGACCTGCTCGTACAGATCGGAGAAATCGAATACCCCCAGCGCCATCCGGAGACAGAACGGGAAGGACATCAGCGTCAGGACCGGGATCAGGGTCATCCGCATCAGGTCGTAGAACCAGGTAGCCGGCAGCAGGAGCCTGTCCCGCTCCGATCCGGTCACGTAATTGATCCGCTTGCGATACTCCTCCACGCGGGCAGCCATCTGATTGTCCCGGTAGTAGGTCATCTGGGTGAAAATGGCCACCAGCGTCTCGATGCAGGCCAGCTGGAAGAACCAGAAGAGCAGCACCAGCAGGGACAGGAAAATGTATCCCATCAGGGAAATGACCAGTGTCACGATGATCACGACCAAGGAGAACCAGCCCACGACCCGGTCGCTCTGCTCCAGTTGCGGACCCACGCGCAGGCAGACCAGCAGCTGCCAGGCCAGGAAGAACAGCAGCACCGGAGGCAGGATGATGTTCATCATGGCATTGGGCATGAAGACCATCCGGAAGCCGAAAACGCACAGGGCGAGCATGGCCATCGGCAGGTAGTGCCGCAAGCCGCGGCCCAGCTGGATCGGCTCCAGGCGCATCAGCAGCGACAGCAGGATTGCACCCAGCAGCCAAGAGTAGGTCAGCACCAGCGAAGTGGACGCCCGGGCGACGTAGCTGCCGCCGGGGTTGATCATCATCAGCACGACGAAAATCACCACGCCGCACAGCAGCGAGAGGGTCAGTCGCCGCTGGTAGAAACCGGGCGTACGCAGTCTCTTGAACAGCCTCGGCAAAAGCAGCAGGATGAGGGCGGAGACCAGGACGCCGAAAAGCAGCACCACCAGGAACACGACGATGAAGCGAACGAACACCCGGCCGTCCCACTGGCTTTCGGTGACGCCGTGCTCGTCCGCATGGACGCGCTCCGTAGCGGTGTAGCGGGTCTGCATCCCGGAGATTGCCTGCTGCCAGCTGTCCTTGAAATTCGCCAGGATGGCGGGATACGCCGTCTGTCCCTCCACGAAGATCCGGTTCTGCAAGATCTTGTAGCGCTTCTGGGCATAGTCGTAAGACTCCTTGAGCCGCAGGTAGACATTCTCGTAATGGGTGCTGTCTTCGACGATGTACTCCTTGTTGGCGGAATACATCTTCAGCAGGGTCGTGGCGAAGAAGATACAGGAGTCACGCTCCAGCTGCCCGTCTTCGTCCAGCACGAAGGCGTCGTCATTCAGTTCGTCGGCCTCCTCGGAAGTAAGACCCAGTTCCTGCTCCAGCTGCAGGATATCGACCTTGATGCTGTCGTTGCGGTAGCGGAGGCTGTCCGGCAGGTCCGCAATCTCCTGCAGTTCCGGAGGGAGGCGCCGCAGGGACTCGATCAAGCGGGAATAGCGTTCGATCTCGATATCGAGCTGGCCGACGATGCGGTCGTAAGGCATCCGGCTGCGGTTGAAGTCATTGTATTCCTCGGAGACCGACTCCAGCGCATAAGTCAGGTCAAAAGTGTACTCCTGCTTCTGCGAATAGAGCATCAGGGCCAGCTCGTTGCACTTCTTCATGATGGAGATCATCCGGTCGTGCTGCTGGCCGTGCCGCTGGGCCAGGCGGCCCTGGGAGGCGAAGATTTTCTCGTAGTCCATCTCCAGTTCGCAGCGGAGCGCATGCAGGGTCTGGGCGAGGTTCTTCTCCCCCAGCACGGCAAAGAGCGGAACGGCAAGCATGAAAGCTGCCAGAAGGGCGAGGATCCTTTTCTTTTTCATTCTTTTTGTATCAAGAATCGGTACTATTCATCTACAATCAGCAAATTTAAGTAAATTCGCCCGAATTATTAAACGTTTCTTCCATGAATCTTCTGACAATCCTCCTTGCCGTGCTCCCGGTCCTGAACGGCCCGGACGGACGGCTGCAGGTCCGTTTTAACGACGGCGGCGACCAGCTCCGGTACAGTATCAGCTATGACGGGAAAACCCTCGTGGAACCCTCTCGGCTTGGTCTGAAGACCAACGAAGCCGACTACACCCGGCTGGAGTTCCTGTCAGCCGACACGCAGGACATCCGCGACTGCTACACCCTGGACCGCATCAAAGCCTTCCGGATCGACCATCCGGCCGTCCGGGTTCTGCTGCATTGCAAGAATGCCGACGGGCGCCCGATCGACATCGAATGGCACCTGACCGCCAACGATGCCGCATTCCGCTACCTGCTTCCGCGCGACACGGAGACCGGCAGCATCCGGGTGCTGTGCGAGACGAGTTCCTTCCGTTTCCCGGAAGGGACGACCGGCTTCCTGACGCCGCAGAGCCATGCGATGATCGGCTGGAAGCGCAGCAAGCCCAGTTATGAAGAATTCTATTCGCTCGACGTTCCGCTGGACCAGCGGTCCCAATATGGCCACGGCTTCACCTTCCCCTGCCTCTTCCGTGTCGGTGGCGACGGCTGGGTGCTGGTCAGCGAGACCGGCGTGGACAGCCGCTACTGCGCCTCGCACCTGAGCGACTACGACCCGCAGGAAGGCTATACCGTCGCCTTCCCGATGCCGGAGGAGAACAACGGCAACGGCACGGTCGAGCCGGCATTTGCCCTTCCGGGCGCCACGCCCTGGCGCACCCTCACCGTCGGCAGCGGCCTCGCTCCCGTGGTCGAGACGACCATCGCCTTCGACGTCGTGGAGCCCCGCTACGAGACCACGCGCGGCTACCGCTACGGCAAGAGCAGCTGGAGCTGGATCGTCTGGCAGGATGCCAGCATGAACCGCGACGACCAGATCGCCTACATCGACCTCGCCGCGGCGATGGACTGGCCCTACATCCTGATCGATGCGGGCTGGGACCAGGAATTCGGCCATGCCGGCATGGAAGAACTGGTCCGCTACGCGCGGAGCCGGGGGGTGGACGTGTTCCTCTGGTACTCCTCCAGCGGCTGGTGGAACGATATCGTCCAAAGCCCCGTGGACATCATGTGCGACCCGCTGGCACGCAAGCCGGAGATGCGCTGGATGGAGAGCATCGGCGTCAAGGGCATCAAGGTGGACTTCTTCGGCGGGGACAAGCAGGAGACGATGCGCCTGTATGAAGCCATCCTCAGCGATGCCGATGACCACGGCCTGATGTGCATCTTCCACGGCGCCACCCTGCCCCGCGGCTGGGAGCGGATGTATCCCAACTACGTCGGCAGCGAAGCCGTCCTCGCCTCCGAGAACATGGTCTTCGGCCAGAACCACTGCGACCTGGAGTCGCAGAATGCCGCGCTGCATCCCTTCCTGCGCAACACCGTGGGCAGCATGGAGTTCGGCGGAGTCTTCCTCAACAAACGCCTGAACCGGGCCAATGGGAAACCGGGCCCCGGCGGACGCGTATTCGGCACGCAGCGGCGCACCACGGACGCGGCCGAACTGGCCGTCGCCGTGCTCTACCAGAACCCGATCCAGAATTTCGCGCTCACGCCCAACAACCTGACGGACGCCCCGGCCGCCGCCCTGGATTTCCTCCGGGAAGTGCCGACCACCTGGGATGAGACGCGCCTGCTCGACGGCTACCCGGGCCGCAACATCCTGCTGGCCCGCCGCCACGGGCGGACCTGGTATGTCGCCGCCATCAATGCCACGGACCAGCCCTTCGCCGTGGATGTGCAGGCCGTCGAAGCCCGCCTGGGCGGCAAGGCCCTCGTCTATGCCACGGGCAAGGACGGCGCGCTGCAGACAGGCGCAGCCACGAAAAAACCGCTCAGTCTCCCGAAGGATGACGGAGCGGTACTCGTGATCCGGTAGCGCCGGTTCCTATTTCCGCATGTACGCGGCGAACTTCTCCGCGGTGTTGAGTTCGTCTTCCTTGACGGACGCGGCCACGACCTGCGTCTCGATCCGGGAAGCCGGCTTCGAGATGATCCGGACCATGTTCTCCGTCTTCTCGGGAGCCTCGAACTTGTTCGGCTTGAACCACATGCCGCCGCCGAGCTCGCAAGGGTTCTGCGATACGTCCGCCGGGTGGATACCCCAGACGGAGATATAGTTCTTGCCGTACTCCACCGCCTCGCCCGGATGGTAATTGACGCCCGTGAGGAACTGCACCTTGCGGCCGTTCAGCTCCGTGGCGATCACCTTCGCGACGCGGCTCTTGTCCTTCATCTCCACGCGGATGGAGATGTCCGCCGGCTCACCCATGTAATCCACCCCGTAAGCGATCATCTCAGCGAACGAACCGCCCTTGATCTCGCCCACGCGGGCCGTACGGCCGCGGGTCGCCACCAGCTTGACCTCCTTCTCGCCGTCCCAGAGGGCGATGCCGCCCAGACCGACCGTCTTGCCGACGAGATACTCGTCGCAGCCGGCCCCTTCTTCGGCCATCTGCTTCTCCGTGGGATACCAGAGGTATTTGCGGAGCTCCATCTGCTTGCCGCTCTTGGAATAGACGTCGATGGCACCGCTGTCATTAAAATAAATGCGCAGGGCGCACATCGAATTCTCTACGGCCGCACCGTGGTGGCCGACGAAACTGTACTGGACCGCCTGTTCGGAGACGATCTCCTTGACCTGGAGGCTGTCGGAGCGCCAGAAAAGGCTGTACGCGGTCTGCGCCCCGCCATGTGCGCAGGAGAAAAACAGCGGGAGGGCAGCGATGGCTGCGAGGTAGATTTTTTGCTTCATAGGGCAAATATAAGGAAATTTGATTATATTTGTGGATACCACTTTTAACTTACGACCAATATGCCTACCAAAAATTACTTAGCAGTCGACCTCGGTGCCACCAGCGGCCGCACCATCGTCGCCACGTACGACGGGAAAAAGGTCGATATGCGCGAGCTCACCCGTTTCAAGAACCCGATGATCCCCCTGGGAGGGCATCTTTTCTGGGACCTTCCCGCCCTCTATAACGAGATTCTCATCGCCCTGCGCAAGACCGTGGAGGAGCAGATTCCCATCGATTCCATCGGCATCGACACCTGGGGCTGCGACTTCGCATTCTTCGGGGCGGACGGCCAGTTGCTGAGCCTGCCTTACTGCTACCGCGATTCGCATACCGATGGTGCCATCGACCGCTATATGAAGATGCACGACAAGCGCGAGGTCTATGACAGGACCGGTATCCAGTTCATGGAGTTCAACTCCCTCTTCCAGCTGGACACCCTGCGCCACAACGGCTGCACCGCATTCGAGAATGCCGACAAGATCCTCTTCATCCCCGACGCCCTCATCTACATGCTGACCGGACAGGCCATCTGCGAGTACACCGTGGCCTCCACTTCCCAGCTGCTGAATCCCGTCACGGGCGACCTTGACAAGGACCTGTTGATGAGCATCGGCCTGAAGCGTGAGCAGTTCGGCCCGATGACCCAGCCGGGCACCGTGATCGGCCCCCTGACCGAGCAGGTCCGCGAAGCCACCGGCATCGGCGCAGAGGTCAAGGTCATCGCCATCGCCGCACACGACACGGCCTCCGCCGTGGCCGCCGTTCCTGCCAAGGACGCGGAATACGCCTATCTCAGCTGCGGCACCTGGTCCCTGATGGGCATCGAATCCCCCAACCCTATCATCACCGACGAGAGTTTCAAGCAGAACTTCACCAACGAAGGCGGCATCGACGGCACGACCCGTTTCCTCAAGAACATCTGCGGCCTGTGGCTCTTCGAGCAGTGCCGTCCCGAATTCAAGGACGTCCCCAAGGAGATCGGCCCGCTGACCGCCCTCTGCGAGACCACCCGCTTCGGTTCCATCATCAACCCGGACGACCCGTCCTTCGCGCACCCGGTGTCCATGTGCAAGGCCATCGACGAATACTGCGAACGCACCGGACAGATCGCCCCGCGCACCCCGGCCGAGTACATCCGCTGCATCTACAAGTCCCTGGCGCACCGCTACACCGCCATCATCAGCATCCTGCAGGAGATGTCCCCCAACCCGATCAAGTGCCTGCACGTGATCGGCGGCGGCTCGCTCAACAAGTACCTCATGCAGATGACCGCCGATGAGCTCCAGATGCCCGTCATCTGCGGCCCGACCGAAGGCACGGCCCTCGGCAACGTCCTGCTCCAGATCAAGGCCCAGGGCCTGGTGGGCTCCCTCCCGGAGATGCGCAAGATCGTCGCAAACTCCGTCGAACTCAAAGTCTATAATCCAACTAAATAACAAAACCAATTTCACACACAATGAACGAGAACAAAATCCTCCAGGCTTACGAGATCGCCAAGGAGCGCTATGCCGCCATTGGCGTCGACACCGACAAAGCCATTGCCACCCTTGAGAAGACCCCCATTTCCCTGCACTGCTGGCAGACCGACGACGTGATCGGTTTCGAGAGCAAGGACGGCCTCTCCGGCGGTATCCAGACCACCGGCAACTATCCGGGACGTGCCCGCAACATCGACGAGGTGCGCGCCGACGTCATCTTTGCCAAGAGCCTGCTCGCCGGCAACCACCGCCTCAACCTCCACGAGATCTACGGCGACTTCGGCGGCAAGTTCGTAGACCGCGACCAGGTGGAAGTCAAGCACTTCCAGAGCTGGATCGACTGGGCCAAGGAGAACAACATGAAGCTCGACTTCAACTCCACTTCCTTCGGCCACCCGAAGAGCGGCGACCTGTCCCTCGCCAACCCGGACAAGGCCATCCGCGAGTTCTGGATCGAGCACACCAAGCGCTGCCGCCGCATCGCCGACGCGATGGGCAAAGCCCAGAACGACCCCTGTATCATGAACATCTGGGTCCATGACGGCTCCAAGGACCAGACCGTAGAGCGCAAGCGCTACCGCGAGATTTTCGCCGAGGCCCTCGACGAGATCCTCAAGGAGGACCTCCCGGGCATGAAGACCTGCCTCGAGGCCAAGCTGTTCGGCATCGGCCTGGAGAGCTACACCGTGGGCTCCCACGACTTCGTCGCCGGCTACTGCGCCACCCGCAAGCTCATGTACACCCTCGATACCGGCCACTATGAGATGACCGAGAATGTGGCCGACATGGTCGCTTCCCTGCTTCTCTTCGTGCCTGAGCTCATGCTGCACGTCTCCCGTCCGATCCGCTGGGACTCCGACCACGTGACCATCATGAACGACCAGACCCTCGACCTCTTCAAGGAGATCGTGCGTGCCGACGCCCTCAACCGCAGCCACATCGGCCTGGACTACTTCGATGCCGCCATCAACCGCATCGGTGCTTACGTCATCGGTACCCGCGCTACGCAGAAGTGCGTGCTGAGCGCCCTGCTCGAGCCGCTCGCCAAGCTGCGTGAGTACGAGGATGCCGGCAAGGGTTTCCAGCGTCTCGCCCTCCTCGAGGAAGCCAAGACCCTGCCGTTCGGCGCCGTGTTCGATTACTTCAACTGCAAGAACGGCGTGCCCGTGGGTGAAGAGTTCATCGGCTGCATCGAGCAGTACGAGAAGGACGTCACCTCCAAGCGCTGCTAATAGCTTGCCGTTATGGGATCCTCTATTTTCTTAGGCCTGCTGATCATTGCGATCGGGTCGTTCTGCCAGTCGAGCTGCTACGTCCCGATCAACAAGATCAAGCAGTGGAGCTGGGAGAGCTACTGGCTTGTCCAGGGCGTGTTCGCCTGGCTGGTGTTCCCGTGCCTGGGTGCCCTGCTGTCCCTCTCCGGGACGAGCGGCAGCTTCGGTGACCTGCTCGGCTTGATGAATGCCGACCCCAAGAACACCTGGCTGACCATCCTGTTCGGTGCCCTGTGGGGTGTCGGCGGCCTTACCTTCGGCCTGTCGATGCGCTACCTCGGCGTAGCCCTCGGCCAGAGCATCGCCCTCGGGCTCTGCTCCGGCCTCGGCGCCATCCTCGGTCCGGTCTTCACCGGACAGGCCCACACCCTCACCGCCGCCATCTGGATCGGCGTGGTCGTCACCATCATCGGCATCGCCATCATCGGCATCGCCGGCGCGATGAAGGCCAATGCCCTCCCCGAGGAGGAGAAGAAGAAGGCCGTCAAGGACTTCAACTTCGGCAAGGGCATCATCATCGCCGTGCTGTGCGGCTTCATGAGCGCATGCTTCAACATCGGCCTGAATTTCGGCAAGGACCTCTTCCTTGAAGGCACCAAACCGATCTTCCAGTCGCTGCCCGCCACGATGCTCGTGACCTTCGGCGGATTCCTGACCAACGCCTGCTACTGCCTCTTCCAGAACAGCAAGAACAAGACCTTCGGCGACTACAAGAAGGGCTCCCTCTGGGGCAACAACCTCCTGTTCTGCTGCCTGGCCGGCCTGCTCTGGTACAGCCAGTTCTTCGGCCTGAGCCTCGGCAAGGGATTCCTGACGGACTTCCCGGTGCTGCTGACCTTCAGCTGGTGCATCCTGATGTCGCTGAACGTCATCTTCTCCAATGTCTGGGGCATCATCCTCAAGGAGTGGAAGGGCTGCTCGAAGAAGACCATCACCGTGCTGCTCTGCGGCCTGGCGGTCCTCATCTTCAGCATTTTCCTCCCGCAGATGATCGGATAGAGGCGTACCAAGCCGTTTTCCCGAACGGGTGGCCATCTTCCGGCCACCCGTTTTTCGTCCGGAAGTCATCTGTTTTCCGATATAAATTCCTATTTTTGTAAAAATGCCCGCCCTATGAAAGCATCCTTTAAATTCCTGTTCATTATGGCTATCGGATTATTCGGGGCGTCCTGCTCAGCGCAGGCCCCCAAGGGGAAACTCATTTATTGCAGCTATTCCAGCACCGGCATGGCCGGTCTCGGCAAGGATTATTGCGAACTGATCGCCGACAAGGATTCCACCCCCAAGGTGGTTGTCGCACTCAGACTGGACAACCGCTTCGGCGAACCGGAGATCCGTGCGGAGTATCCCGTCGGACAGGAAGTCGTGGATTCGCTCCAGGCCATGCTCGCTGACAGCAAGGTCTATCAGCTCAACGGCTACAATGTAGATGAACTGATGAGCGGCGGGCATGCCTATCGCATCTATCAGGAATACGACTCCGGCGAAAAGGTCAATGCCCGCTGGTACGGACACGACATCAAGCCCGAAGCGCTGGCCGCCTACAACATGATCGAGCGCTTCTTCGCCCCTTGGCGCGTAAAGGCCACGAAGTCCCAGGAGCCCATTGTCGAGATCGGCTATACGGCCAGGCGGGTGGCCGGCCGCGGCACGGACGAATGCAGGCTGATCTGCCCGCCGGGATACGTCCCGCAGGCCCTGGTCCGCTTCGATCTCGACAACCGCCTCAACCGGCCGGAACACCACGGGCAGATCGACCTCACGGACGAGCAGGTCGCGGAAATCCTCCAGGCCCTCAACCAATTGCACATCCAGGATCTGGAAGACTACGACCAGGATGACCACATCGAAGGGGGCACCATCTGCTCTGTCTCCGTCAAATACCTCTCCGGCCGCCAGCAATCATTCCGTTGGCACACCACGGATCCCAATCCGGATGTCCTGGCGGTGTACAACCGGCTTGTATCTTTCTTTGAACCCCTGAAAGCCCAGGCCGACGAAGTCGTCGCCGAACCGGAATAATCGGACTAAAGCCGATGCCGCTATGGCTTCGGAGCGCAGCGACAGAGGGGGTATCGGTGGAACCTTCCCCCGTCAAACCGAAGGGAATAAAGCCGATGCCGCTACGGCATCGGCTTAATTCCTTCCCATCGGACATCCCAGTTCCCATCCTTCGGGAACCCGGGATTCTTGACGGTGCAGCCGTCATAACCGGCGCACATCAGCGCCACGGCAGTCAGCAGGCCGCCGTTCCCCGGCAGATAGCAGCGCAGACGGCCATCCTGGTAGTTGTGGCCGTTGGGCAGGTAAGTATTGGTGCGCTGGTCCATCAGGATGGCGTCGAGCGCCCGCTCCGGCTCACCGAGCCGCACGGCATTCATGCAGGTGGTCGGGAAATCCCAGCCCCAGGTCTCGTCCCAGTTCCAATTCTCCATCACCCAGTCGGAGGTGTTCTTCATCAGTTCCGGCTCCATCTGGGAAGTCTGCGGGAGCACACCCATCGCGCACAGCACGGCCATGTGGTCGGAATACATCCGGATATCCTCATAGGTGTCGGGTTCGCTCTCGGCGGCCAGATAGAGGCCGTCCTTGGAAGCCAGCGGGGACAATTTGGCAAGGATCTCATCCCAATGGGCGTCACGTTCAAGCCCCTTGCGCTCACGCCACTGCTGGGCAACGCTGAGGCCGAAATGCCAGTAGGACAGCTCGAAGGGCGGGTTGATGGTCTTGGACGCTTTCAGCGTCTCCTGGGCGGCGATGCAGCCCTTGAGGATATAACGGTCGTTCTCAGCATCATAGCTCGCAAAATCCGCCATAAACGCGGCCGTCTCCTGGATGAGATCGAAATACTGGTCGATGACGGCCTGCGAAGGGTTGGCCCGGTAGAGCAGTTCCGCCAGATAGATCAGGTGCGGCTGCTGCCAGATCAGGAAGGAACCCGTGTTGGAGGGCGCTTCAAGGCCGGAGGGATCCGTCATCTTCATCCAGCGGACGCCCTGGAAGCCCTGGCGCTGCGCAATCGCGCGGGCGACGGGCTCCACGCTGGCGTACCAGGGCAGCGTGCGCGCAATCAGGTCTTCATGCCCCCAGAGCGGGAAATGCGCCTGGTGCCACCAGATCATCTCCATGTGGAACTTGCCGTACCAGGAGTTGTAGGTCAGGCCCGTCTCCTGCGGGGGCGTGTCCCCGGCACAGTTGACGGCCAGCAGGTACTGGCTCAGCACCACCCTGCGCTCCAGCTCGGGAGCACGCGGGTCCTTGCAGCGGCTGAAATCCACCACACCGCCTTCCTTCCAATAGCGCTGCCAATAAGCCGCGGACGCCTGCCGGGAAGCGGCGACAGGCTCGGATGCCAGGTCAGGACGCTCCTCCGAGAAGAGGACCGAGAAATCCAGTTCGCCCCCGTCCGCGGTCAGTCGGGCCTCGTTGGGTCCGGCCATCTCCAGACGGCCGTTGTCGAAACTGACTTTGACGTAGTACACCGTCGCATCCAGGATATGGCGCAGGATGGCCACCCCGTCTCCCTGCTCCACCACTTCCGTGCTGTGCAGTTCGTCTTTCGTCCAGTCGCAGGCATCGTCCGAATGCCCGCCCGTCGGATACGGCATCCGGAAGCGGATGACGGCAGGGACTTCGGAGCGCACAGACACAGCCACCAGGTCCTTGTCCGGGTCGCAGGAAGTCTGCACATCGTAGCGCTTGCCGTCCGAGAGGAAAGACGAACGGATCACCCCGTTCCACATGTCCAGTGTCTGGTCGATCCCGCTGAGCGACTCTTCCGGGATGCCGGCAAAGCCAACCACGCCCAGGTGAAGCCGGTGGGGATTGATCCGGTACCAGTTGGAAGCGGCCTGTCCGCGGCCTTCGCGGATCTGGCAGGCGTACAGTTCTTCGTGGCCCCGGCCGAAATCATACGGCAGGAGCGTCTCCTCGAAGCGCAGTTCGTCGGGATTGCCGAACGAATGCCAGCCCCACTGGGACTGGGTGCCGAGCGGCACGCCCTTGGCGTAGCGCTCCTCGAAAGTCTGCAGGCCCGTGACGTCCGCCGTGAAAGCGAAGCGGCCATTGCCGACCGACAGGGAGGCCAGCGGGTCCAACTCGGTGATGTGGGGGTTGTTGCGGGCGACGAGGGCCGCGCGGTCAATCTTTCCGCTGCAGGAGACCAGCGTGAGAAGGATTGTCAGGAAGAGGGGGAAACGTCTCATAAAGGGTGGTAGATTAGCGGTTTTTGTCCAGTCCCTTGTGCCAGAACCTGGAGGTGATGTCTTGTCCGTGATAATAGAGCCGCTGGTTGGTGGTCGGCTCGTTGAGCGGACCGCAGTCGGCGATGTAGGGTCCGACCTTGACATAGTCGAAGGCCGCGTAGATCTCGGGCTCCACTTCCGCCCGGCCCGAATAGACGGCACGTTCGAGCCCGGGATGCGCGGTGCGCAGGTGGGCGGCGATCCGCAGCAGCGCCTCCGGGTCCCGGCCCTCCCCCAGCAGAAGGAAACAGTTGACGCCGAAATTGTCAGCGATCAGCTTGTCCACCACAGCCGGGGTCAGTTCCGAACCGATGTCATCCTTGAGAAAGGGTGAGTGGCACCCTACACAAGAACCCCGGCAGTTGGAGATCTCAACTGCCAGGGTCACTTTGTCCGGAATCTCCTCGAGGACGATGTCCGTGAGTTCCGGGATGTACTTAATCATTCTTCGGCGCGTAGAACCGGTGCTCGGCCTCTATCTGGCGCGGCTCCGCGAAGGAGGATACCCGCTTGAGGTAGCCGATCACACGGGTCAGGTAGTCGAGATTCCGGCTGCCGCACTTCGGGCACTCCGTGAGCGTATCCTTGCTGATGTAGCCGCAGTCGTTGCAGACGGTGTTCCGGCAGTTGAAGGTGAAGTAGTTGGTACCGTAGTGCGCCGCCGTGTTCAACAGACTCCGGTACTGCTCCTTGGTGAGGTGCTCGGCGATGTTCATGTGCAGGGCGGAGCCGCCGTCGAGGTATTTGACGAAGTCTTCGCCATGGAGTTTGAACTTGTCGATCATCGACACCTCCGGATCCTCCGGGTTGTAGAAGTAGGAACTGTAGAGGTTGTGCTTGGAGGAGACGAAATACCCGTCCTTCTTGTCCCACTTGTAGTTCTTGGCGGCCAGGTTCTCGGCCGGGACGAACTCCGTGTTGAACATCGCGTCCGGGGTGCGGTCCTTGCGGTTGGCGATGTTGATGGTCTCGAGGATGGTGTTGACAAACTCGCCGTACTCGGGATTCGGGGAAACCTTGAGGCCGAGGAACTCGGCCGCTTCCGTCAGGCCGTTGACGCCCACGGTGAGGTACTGCTTCCGCATGTCGATGAAACCGGCCTTGTACACATCAAGCATGTCCGCCTTGAGGAAGTCCTTGATGATCTCGTTGAAGGCGATCTGGTACTTGTGCACGCGCTCGGTCATCTCGCGGATGTCCTTGTCGATGTAGTTGTTGTAGAGGTCCTCCTTGTCGTAGAAGTGGGAGACCGGGTTGAGCGGCTTGCCGGCTTCGAGGTTGACGCCGCGGCGCTCCAGGAAGTAGCGGCGCACGGAATCCTGGATCAGGCGGTTGAGGTTGATCGTCATCACGGATTTGGAGCCGGTGGCGACGGAGGCCGTTCCCATCGAATACTGGTGGGTGGTGTGGTTATGGCCGTCATCCAGGTCGGTGAGGCTGTTGCGCAGGCGGCAGCAGCTCGACAGGGAGTCGGGGCTGTTGGAGATGTAGCAGAAGAAGCTGTGCCCCTTGGCCCACATCTCCGCCGTGAAGTCTGCGTACTCCTTGTCCATGTAGTCGTCACCGCCGTCGGTGAGCAGGGCCATGGTCTCGACCGGGAAGGTCAGGATGTAGTGGTTGCGCTCTTCGTTGAACCAGTTCATGAAATGCTTCTGGAGCCAGCTGAGGGTCTCCCACCTCGGGGCGGAACCGTCCGGGAAGCGGAAGTCGCCGAACACGCCCTCGAAATAGGGCTTGTCGAAATAGCCGATGTTCCAGAACACCGTCTGGTAGCCGCGGTTGCCGGCAGGCATGTTCATCGAGTGGACCACCTGCTGGAAGTAGTTGTCGATGACCTTGACCAGCGTACGCTGCTTGACATTCTTCTCCACGACGTCATCGAGATGGTCGAGGTAGTCCTCACCGTAATCCTTGCGGATAAAGTAATCCAGGTACATCAGGAACTCCGGGGTGGCCACGGCGCCCATGAACTGGGAGGAGACGGAATAGACGAGGTTGATGAACTCGCCGCAGAAGGACTTGAGGTCGGTCGGCGCGATGGACACGCCGCCCAGCTCCTTCAGGCCGCTCACGAGGAAAGGATACATCGTGATGGCGACGCAGTACGGGAAGCCCGGCGTGCCGCTCTCATCGTGCTTGTAGAGGACATGCGATTCCAGGTCCTTGATGTACTGGTCCGCCAGGGCGCGGCCGTACAGGGCCTTGATCTTGTCCTGCATGATATAGCGGTTCTGCTTGATGTTGTTCTCCTTGTACAGTTCGTTGCCGAGGGTCACGATGTTCTTGCGGGTGACGTTGGCATTGGCGTCGAACTTGGAGCCCGTCGCGGCGTTGGAGGCCTTGATATAGTCCTTGATGAAGTCGCGCTTCTTGCGCAGGTCCAGGTCGGCATCGAACTTCTCGATGTAAGCGAGGGCAACCCGCTTGTTGACTGACATCAGGGACTCCTCTACCTGGCGGCGGATCTCCTGGCTGG
Source organism: uncultured Bacteroidia bacterium (assembly GCA_902790635.1). Taxonomy (GTDB): domain Bacteria; phylum Bacteroidota; class Bacteroidia; order Bacteroidales; family UBA932; genus Cryptobacteroides. The sequence goes on from CADASN010000015.1 coordinate 22,056, forward strand.
TGATGCCCTCATAAACGTAAAGATTGTTGATGATCGAAACAACGATCGCATCGTCGCAGTACTCTCCTGCTGTCTTATAGGCCTCGTGGATGCCACGGGCCAGTTTGGCTTTGTCGAACTCTTCAAAAGAGCCGTTGGTTTTACGTACGTCCATATAGGTTTTTATTGATTATCAGTATCCCGGCTTTCCGCAGGAGCGGTTACGTCCGGATGACAAATTTAGCCCATATCCCCGGCAAAAGCCGTACGCATCAGTTGTTTTTTTCAACAGAGTTATGAACAACACTCCGCGCATACAGCAGGACCACGACGAAGCAGACCAGCGGCACGAGATAGGAGGTGTTCACGCCGAACAAGTCGGAAATCTTGCCCTGCAGCGGTGTCAGCAGCGCGCCGCCCAGGATGGCCATGATCAGGCCGCTCGCGCCGATCTTGGCATCCTCGCCCACGCTGCCGAGCGCGATGCCATAGATGGTCGGGAACATCAGGCTCATGAAGAAGCTGACCCCGATCAGGGCGGCCACGCAAGGCCAGCCGCTCCCCTTGAGCACGAAGACGAGCAGGCAGAGGACGATGTCCGCGGCAGCAGCCCAGAACAGCAACTTGGACGGACGGATCCACTTCATCAGCCAGGTGAACAGGAAACGCGCCGCGCTGAAGCAGATGATTGACACCAGATAGACCGTGGCCGCCTTCGCTTCCAGGATCCCCAGCTCCTGCATCACCAGACGGATGGTGAAGCTCCACACCCCGATCTGGGCGCCGACATAGAAGAACTGGGCCACGACGCCCCAGCGGTACTCCCTGTTGGCGAACAGCCTCCGGAAGATCGCACCCAGGCTGCCCGCCTGCCCGCTGTCACGGCCTTCCGGCATCTTGACGAGCAGCATCACCACCAGGATCACCAGCAGGACGAAGCCCAGGGTCATGTAGGTACCCGTCACGGCGCCGAGTTCGTGGGCCTGCATCGCTTCCAGTTGCTCCGGGCTCATCGCCGCCCGTTCGGCGGCAGACGCAGAGGACAGTTCGCCCAGGATGAAATACTGGCTCAGCAGGATGCCGGTGATGGAGCCCAAGGGATTGAAGGACTGGGCAATATTGAGCCGGCGTGTCGCCGTCTCAGGCGCGCCCATGCTCAGGATGTATGGATTTGCCGTCGTCTCCAGGATGGAGCAGCCGCCCGCCAGGATGTAGATCGCTGCCAGGTAAAACCCGTAGGAAGCGACCTTGGAGGCCGGGAAGAACAGGATGGCCCCGGCTGCATACAGTGCCAGGCCCAGGATCACGCCGCTCTTGTACGAATACTTCCGGATGTAGAGCGCCGCCGGCAGGGCGAAGCAGAAATAGGATCCGTAGAACGCAAACTGGATGAGCGAGGTCTGGGTGTCGCTCATCGACATGATGCGCTTGAACGCGCTGAGCAGGGTATCCGTCATGTTGTTGGCGATGCCCCAGAGCAGGAACAGCACCGTCACCAGGCAGAACGGCAGCAGGTACTTTTTCTCGATGGTCTTCATAGGCTACTTGTAAAGAGGTCCGAAATTGGCGCAGGCGCGGTAGTCAGCACCTTCCTTGTCCATGCCGAAGGCATTCCAGGCCGACGGACGGAAAATCTCCCCGTCCGGGACGTTGTGCATGCACACCGGGATACGGAGGATCGATGCGAGTGTGATCAGGTCGGCACCGATATGGCCGTAAGCGATTGCGCCGTGATTGGCGCCCCAGTTATTCATCACGCTGTACACATCTTTGAAGCAATCCCGGGACGGATCCAGGCGCGGCACGAACCAGGTGGTCGGCCAGGTCGGGTCGGTACGACGGTCCAGGACATCGTGGACCTGCTGCGGCAGCTCCGCCGTCCAGCCCTCGGCGATCTGGAGCACCGGACCAAGGCCATCGACGAGGTTGAGACGCATCATCGTCATCGGCATACCGCCGCGCGTGACGAAATGGGCCGAATAGCCACCTCCCCGGAAATAATCCCGGTCGGCAGGCATCCAGTTGGTGGCCTGCAGGCAGGCCTCCGCATCGGCTTCCGTCATCTTCCAAGGGGTCTTGATCGTGGGCTGGCCGTCCTCGTCATGCATCGCACCGGTAGCATCCAGCGTGGTGGCGCCGGAATTGATCAGGTGGATGAAGCCGCCTGCGGCAATCCCGTCAGGCACCTGGCCCGTAACCCGCCGGACCGCTTCGGGACTCCAGTAGGTGCGTACGTCACTGAACATCACCCCGCGACCCGTCAGCAGGTGGCCGAAGAGCATCGAGAGACCATTCAAGGCATCATTTTCCGTAGCAAGGACATAGGGCTCGCGGATGCCATTCCAGTCGAAAGACGAGCACATCAGTGACTCCGGAAAGTCGAAATTCGGCTTGTAATCCGTCCATTGGCGCTGACCTTGCACACCGCCCGCGATGGCGTCGTGTCCCAGGGCTTCTTCTTTGTAACCCATTTCCAGCAGCCGGGGGTTACCGCACATCAAGTCGCGGATGATCATCATGTTCTTGACCGTAAACTCCCAGTCGGCGTCTTTCTCGGCACGGGTCTTGCCCTTTCCCTTTCCGTTGAAGGAGGTCATCGGGGTGCCCGGAAACAGGGGGCGGTCTTCATTGTAATCGTGTCCCTCCTGCGGCTTACAGTACTTCTCCACCCAGGCCATCGCCCGGTCGAACTCCTCGTGGTCGTAGATACCGAAGTCCACGCGGCGGAGGATCTCCACAAGCGAGACGTATTCGGTGCGCATCCCGAGATATTTCTGCAGGAAATCAGCGTTCACGATAGAGCCGGCAATCCCCATACACGTGCCGCCCATCGAGAGGTAACTGCGGCCGCGCATCGTGGCCACGGCCTGCGCAGCGCGGGCGAAGCGCAGGATCTTCTCCGCGACGTCGGCGGGAATGCTGTTGTCGGCAAGGTCCTGCACGTCGTGGCCGTAGATGCCAAAGGCAGGCAGGCCCTTCTGCGCGTGGGCAGCCAGCACGGCGGCGAGATAGACGGCACCTGGACGCTCCGTGCCGTTGAAGCCCCAGACGGCCTTCGGCCAATGGGGGTTCATATCCATCGTCTCGGAACCGTAGCACCAACAGGAGGTCACCGTAATGGTGCTGCCGACGCCTTCGCATTCAAATCGCGCGGCACACGCCGCAGACTCGGCCACCCGGCCGATGGTACTTTCGGCGATGACGCACTCCACCGGGGTGCCGTCACCGTTGCGTAAGTTATTGCTGATCAGGTCAGCAACCGCATGGGCAAGCGCCATGGTCTTCTCCTCCAGGCTTTCGCGGACGCCGCCCTGGCGCCCGTCGATCGTAGGTCTGATGCCTATTTTGGGGTATTTCATCGATAATTGGATTTATGCGGATTATTCGACTTTAAATATAGCAAATCCACTCGGAAAAATCAAGACTGTACATCAGGCAACGGAAGGGGCGGTGAGACGCGTACGCATCCAGCGGCCCCGGGCAATGCGTACGGCGAAGATGATGCCCTTGACGCTGAGTTCCGTAGCCATCGCAAACCAGTAGCCCTCCAGCCCGTAACGCGGGATCAGGAAGAGCGCCAGCCCGAGCCGGATCACCCACATGCTGAGCAGGTTGATCAGCGACGGGGTGAGCGTGTCGCCGGCGCCTACGCAGCAGCCGTAGGCGACGATGCTCACGCCGTAGAGCAGTTCGGCCCAGGCCTCGATGCGCAGGCATTTCGCGCCCAGCACAATGACCTCCGGATCCTGGCTCAGCAGCCCCATCACCTGCGGTGCGAAGACCCACATCAGGACGGCCAGGAAAGTCATCATGGCCGCGCCGGTACCGATCGTCATCCACGCAAAACGCCTGGCCATCTCCGGCCGTCGGGCGCCCAGGCTCTGCCCCACAAGGGTTGTCGCGGCGTCTTCCATCCCGTAGCCGGGCAGATAGCAGAAGCCCTCGGCGATGATGGCGAAGGAATTGGCCGCGATGGCGATGGTGCCGAGCGGCGCCACGAGCACGGTCGCGGCGATGTATGCGCCGCGCGAGATGAGGTTCTGGATCCACAGCGGCCAGCTGATCCCGAAGGCCTGTTTGAAGATATCCTTCTGCTCCCGGTCGAAAAGGCTCTCGGCCGTCCGGGCATCCGTCCGGAGCGTCCGCAGGCCGCCGAAGAAACGGCGCGCGGGGCGGATCCAGCTGTTTGTCTGGCGGAGTTCCTCACTGTGCCGGGTGGCATACCAGATCAGGAAAGCGCCGGCGCAGGCCGTGGCCAGGCCCGTACCGATGGCCGCCCCCTTGACTCCCAGACCGAGCCGGAAGATGAAAAAATAGTTGAAGACCACGTCCAGCACGCACATCGCGATGCTCAGGATGCCCGGCACCTGCACGTTGCCGCTGGCGATCAGCGACGCCTCGGAGAAAATGGTGATCTGGAAGAGCGGCAGGAACAGGGCGTAAATCAGGAAATACGCGGACGCATCCTCCAGGATCTCCGGCGTGCCGCCGAGCCAGTGCGGGAGCGCCCGGTGGATGGCCACGGCCAGCAGGGCCAGCACGATACTGACCCCAAACGTGATGAAGAATCCGTGACGGAAAATCCGCCGCGCCCCGGCGAAATCCTTGGCCCCGCAACGATGCGCGATCTGGACGCTGAAACCGGAGCTGTTGGCGTAGCAGAAACTGCCGAAAATCCAGGTAGTGGTGCTGACCAGGCCGATGGCGGCCGCCTGGGCGGAGCCGAGCCGCCCGACCATCGCCGCATCGATGTAACTCATCAGGCACATCGCCAGCTGCGCGAGGATCGAGGGCCATGCAAGCAGGGAGGTGAGCCTGAACTGCTCACCTCCGCTCATCGGGGCCCCGCTCCTGAGCTTGCCCAGCAATATGTCTTTCCTGGCTGCCAGGGCTATTCGGAACGCGAGAAGGCCAGACGGGCCTCTTCGGGATTACGGATGACCAGGGAGTCGGCCTCCAGCTTCTCGATGACATAAACCAGCGTCTTGCTGTCCTTGGGGGAAGCAGGATCGACGGCATCCAGCACCAGCTTGTCCCCATCGAGGGTCCAGGTCCGGAGCGTCAGGTTATCCATGCCTACCGCCTGCGCAGAACCGTCCTCAGCCAGTACCAGGCCGAGTTCGGGCGCCACGCTGCAGTCACGCCAGACGCCGGGGACGAGCCGGTAGGCGGACGGTTGGGTGATATCCAACTGCACGGCCTGCAGGGTCTCCCCGTCGGGAAGCATCTGATAGGCCACCCGGACCACATCGCCGGCCAGCACGCCCGGCACCAGCATCGGATCAGTCCCCCGGGTGCTCAGGATGACGGATTCGCCTTCGGGCGTCTCCAAGGTCACGGAAAAAATCGTGGCATCGACCACCTGGCCCTCCACGGTCGGCAGGGCGGACTGCCGGCAACCGGCGGCCAGCAGGATGGCGGCCGCAACGGCGAATACGGATGAAATCTTCTTCATAAGCTGCGAGCATGCTTTTTTGCACTTTACAAATATAACGATTATTCTTCAATTTCCGTCTTTTCATTTTTCAGACGGAATTGCTACCTTAGTGACCCGTTTTCGATTGAAATATGAAAAAAGGTTTTCTTCCCCTCCTCCTGCTGTGCGCTGCGGGCTTCGCCCTGTCCGCCCAGGAGTCGCCGCTCTGGCTTCGCAAGAGTGCCGTCTCGCCGGACGGCAAAACCATCGTCTTCAGCTACAAAGGCGACCTGTGGACTGTCCCGGCCGAGGGCGGCCGCGCCGTCCAGATCACCAGCAATCCCGCCTACGATTCCGATCCCGTCTGGACACCGGACGGCCGGCAGATCGTATTCAGCTCCTACCGCGAGGGGAGCAAGGACGTCTTCCGCACCTCCGCGGAGGGCGGCACCCCGGTACGCCTGACGAACTATCCCGGCAACGAGACACCCAAGGCGGTGCGTGCGGACGGTACCGTGATCTTCACGGCCAGCCTGCAGCCGGACACGCAATACGGCGGATTCCCGGGCGACAGCCAGGTCTATACGGTCGGTCCTGAAGGCGGCCGGCCGCAACTGCTCTGCTCCGTCACGATGTCCGAGATCAGCCTGCGCTCCGACGGAGCCATCCTCTATGAAGATTACAAAGGCTACGAGGATCCGCTCCGCAAGCACCACACTTCCTCTGTCACCCGCGACATCTGGCTGTGGCAGGACGGCACCTTCCGGCAGCTGTCCACCTTTGCCGGCGAAGACCGGCAGCCGGTCTGGGGCGCTGACGGGCGGACCTTCTACTACCTGAGCGAGCAGGGAGGCAAGACCATCAACCTCTTCCGGAGCAGCATCGACCAGCCCGGACAGGCCGTCCAGCTGACCTTCGCCGAGAAGGATCCGGTCCGCTACGTCTCCGTCTCCGGGAACGGCCTGATCACCTATTCGCAGAACGGCGAACTCTATACCCTGCGCGAAGGGCAGCAGCCCCGCAAGCTCCCGATCAGCGTGCTGCGCGACGAAAACGAGCGCGACCTGGTCAAGAGCACCTACACCGGCGGCGCCACGGACATGTCCGTCTCGCCGGACGGCAAGGAAATCGCGGTCGTGATTCGCGGCGACGTCTTCGTGACCTCCACGGACTACAGCACCACCCGGCGCATCACCAACACCGCCACGCAGGAGCGCGGCGTCAGCTTCGGCCTCGAAGGCCGCGAACTCTACTACGCCGCCGAGCGCGGCGGGCACTGGGGCATCTGGCGCACCGTGCTCACCGAGAAGAGCGAAAAACTCTTCACCTACGCCGTCAAGACGAAGGAGGAACTCTTCTCCGACCCCGGCGAGACCTGCTTCCAGCCCGAGGTCTCCCCTGACGGGAAATGGGTCGCCTACCTGCGCGACCGCACCGAGCTCGTCGTCAAGCCGGCGAAGGGCGGCGCCGCCAAGTCCCTGCTCAAAGGGACCAACTATTCCTATCAGGACGGCGACCAGGAGTTCGCCTGGAGCCCCGACAGCCACTACCTGCTGGCCACCTACCAGGCCGACGGCGGCTGGAACAACCCCGACATCGTCCTGATCGACATCGACAACGGCCAGCTCACCAACCTCACGCAGAGCGGCTACAGCGACGAAGCCTTCCACTGGGTGCTCGGCGGCAAGGCCATCGCCTGGAAGTCCGACAAGAACGGCTACCGGAGCCACGGCAGCTGGGGCGCGCACGATGACATCTATCTCATGTTCTTCGACGGCAAAGCCCAGACCGACTTCCTCCAGGACAAAGAAGACGAGGAGATCGAGAAGCTGCTCTCCGGCAAGACCGAGAAGCAGCTGGCCAAGGAAGAGAAGAAAGACAGCCTGGCCCAGGAGAAACCCAGGAAACTGGATCTGCTCCTCGAAGGCCGGGAAGACCGCATCCACCGCCTGACCGGCACGTCCGGCAGTTACGGGGACTTCTACCTGTCCAAAGACGGGCACACCCTGTATTACGTCGGCCCTACCGAGAGCGGCGCCGCCCTGCTCGCCAAGGACCTGCGTGAAGGCAGCACCAAGGTGCTCGCCCGCAACGTCTCCGGCCGCATCACCCCGTCCAGGGACGGATCGGAGATCTTTGTCTTCTCCGGTCGCGGGATCTCCAAAGTCACGCTCGCCAGCGGGCAGGCCAAGCAGATCGCCTTCTCGGGAGACTACGAATTCAAACCCAAGGCGGAGCGCGAGTACATGTTCGAGCACATCTGGAAGCAGGTCAAGGAAAAGTTCTACGACCCGCAGCTGCACGGCATCGACTGGGCCTACTACCATGACAATTACGCCCGCTTCCTCCCCTACATCGAGAACTACTTCGACTTCCAGGAGATGCTCTCCGAGATGCTGGGCGAGCTCAACGGCTCCCACACGGGCGCCCGTTACCGCCCGGGTGGCGGGGAGACTCTCGGCCGGCTCGGCGTCCTGTATGACTGGAATTACACCGGCGCCGGCCTGCGCATCGCCGAGGTCCTGCCCGGCGGCGTGCTGAACCGGGCCGACAGCGGCATCAAGGCAGGGGACCTGATCACCGCCATCGAAGGCCACGCCATCGCCGCAGGCGAGAACTGGATCCCCCTGCTGACCGGCAAAGCCGGCAAGAAGATCGCCGTCACCGTCAAGACCGGCGGCAAGGAGAAGGAACTGATCGTCAAGCCCGCCGCCAGCGAGTCCGACCTGCTCTACCGCCGCTGGGTACGCCAGCGGGAAGAGATGGTGAACCGCCTGTCCGGTGGCCGAATCGGCTATGTCCACGTGCGCGACATGGACTCTCCGAGTTTCCGGGAGGTCTATTCCAAAGCCCTGGGCAAATACCGTGGCTGCGACGCGCTCATCGTGGATACCCGCCACAACGGCGGCGGCTGGCTGCACGACGACCTCGTGACCCTGCTCGGCGGACAGGCATACGCCCGCTTCGAGCCGCGCGGGCAATACATCGGCACGGAGCCTTACAGCAAATGGACCAAGCCTTCATGCGTCCTGGTCTGCGAGGACAACTACTCCGACGCATCCGGCTTCCCGTACGCCTACCGGGCCCTCGGCCTGGGCAAACTCATCGGCACTCCGGTACCGGGCACGATGACCGCCGTCTGGTGGGAGACGCAGATCAACAACCAGATCGTCTTCGGCATCCCGCAGGTGGGCGTGATGGGCGTCAAGGAAGGACGCTACCTGGAGAACATGCAGATCGAGCCGGACATCCTGGTGCACAATGATCCCGCTTCCATGCTGGCCGGCGAGGACAAGCAGCTGGAGGCAGCCGTCGCGGAAATGCTCCGGGAGACCGGGGCCGGGAAATAGGTCAGCCTCTTATAGCTATTTGACAATCAGCAGCAGCTCCGCCTCCGGCAGGCCGTCTGCGGAGGCGGTGACCCGCAGGGGGCCCGCCGCACGGCCGGCCTGCACGACCGCCAGGGCCCGTCCGAAGCAGCTCGGCTTGTCCGGGCGCAATTGTGCGCCAGCGTCTGCCGTATCGCCGTTGTCCATGCACAGGAAACGGCCGGCTCCTTCGACCCGGACGCGTACCGGGCGGTCGGCGTCCGGCACGACAAGGCCCCGCGCATCGACCAGTTCGATATCGATATGGGAGAGATCCTGCCCGTCGGCCGTGAGATCCGTCCGGTCGGCCCGCAGGCGGATCGCTACCGCATCACCGGCCGTACGGAGCTCGTCAACCGCGACCTCCACGCCGTCCCGGTAGCCTCGGGCCACGACGCGCCCCGGCTTGTACGGCGTGCGCCATTTGATCGTATTGTTGGGGAAATCCGCCGTCCTGCGGCGGCCCAGCGAGACGTCGTTGACGAAAAGCTCGACTTCGTCGCAATTCGTAAAGACATCCAGCTCGACCATCTGGGGATTGTCGTGGCGCGGGAAATTCCAGTGCGAGGCCAGCAACGGCCAGGTCCACATGTCCTTCCCGCGATCCAGCGGCAAGGACGGGTCCTCGACGGCGAGCCGCACGACCGGGTCCTCTTTCCAGACCGCCCGGAAGAACCCGGCGGAAGGCTTCTCGCGCATGCAGACGTCGTAGATGCCCGTCGGCCAGCCTTTGCTCGGCCAGCCGGAGGACTCGCCCCAGTAATCGATCGCGGCCCACATGAAGTAGCCGAAAATGAAATCCCGGGAAGCGTAGTCATACCAGGGGTTGCGCTCAATGTATTCGCGCATCCGCTCCCGCCCGGCGGAATAGTACGGGAAGACCTCGGAGCCATAGATGATGCGGTCCGGGAACTGCGCGTGGTCACTGTCGAAGAAAGGCTCCTGATAGTTGTAGCCGACCACCTCCACGGCGGCATTGAAGCCATTTTTGTCAAAAGTGCGATTGTAGTCCGGGGCTGTGGTCACGGCCACCTTGCGGGACGGGTCCAGCCGTTCGCATTCCGCGCGAAGCGCAGCAAGGCGTGCCGCGCCTGCTCCGGTCTTGTCTCCCTGTTCCATGGTCTCGTTGCCCACGCTCCAGAGCACGACGCTGGGGTGGTTGCGATCGCGGATGACCATGGAAGCCAGGTCCTTTGCCCACCAGTCGTCATACCATTCCGTATAATAGCCGAACTTCCATTTGTCGAAAGACTCGTCGATCACGAGCATGCCCAGCCGGTCGCAGGCATCCAGGAACTCGCGTGCTGGCGGGTTGTGGCTGCAGCGGATGGCATTGAAGCCCGTGTCCTTCATCAGACGGACGCGGCGCTCCTGTGCGCGGTCCGGAATCGCCGCTCCCAGCGAACCGGCGTCCTGGTGGATATCGCCACCCTTCATCTTGACGCTGCGGCCGTTCAGGAAGAAGCCCTTGTCCGGGTCGAAACGGATATCCCGGATGCCGAATGGCGTCTCATAGCGGTCCACGACCTTGCCGCCCCGGCGGACGGTCGTCACAAGCGTATAAAGTTGCGGGGAATCCAGGTCCCAAAGCTCCGGGGCATCGACCGTGAATTCCTGGATCACGGCTTCCCGGCCGGCAGCCGGAAGGGCGGCTTCCGAAGCGCGGCGCGCAACGACCCGCCCGGAAGGACTCCGCAGTTCGCTGCCCAGCGAGACGGCCACGGGCCGGGACAAGTCGTTCTCCACGGTGGTCTCCACCCGCACGGAAGCCTGCTCCGCACTGACGGCCGGGGTCGTCACATACGTACCCCACAGGCCCACGTGGACGGGGTCCGTGACGTTCAGCCATACATGCCGGTAGATGCCGCTGCCGGAGTACCAGCGGGAAGTCGGGCAGTCCGAATGGTCCACCCGGACCGCCACCAGGTTCTCTCCGCCCGGAATCAGGTAATCCGTGATATCATAAGCAAATGCAGTATAGCCGTAGGGATGGAAACCCACTTCGCGGCCGTTTACGTACACGGTCGCCCGGTGATAGACCCCGTCGAATTCCAGGCTCACCCGGCGGCCTTTCCACGCAGTCGGGACGGCAAAGGTCTTGCGGTACCAGCCCAGGCCTCCCTGCATGAATCCCATCGAGCCCTTGCCTCCCTCTTCGGGAGACAGGTACGGCAGCGTCATGCTCCAGTCGTGGAGCAGCTGGACGCTCGTCCAGGCGCTGTCGTCGAAGCCCGGAACTTCCGCCCCGGCCGGTGCGGCGAGGGTGAATCTCCAGTCAAAATCAAAGGATTGGTGCAGGCGCTCCGCGCCCAGGCAGATGGTGCATGCCAGCAGCGGCAGCATGACAAAGATGCTTCTTCTCTTCATGGTGGTAAATAGGTTCTACACAAAGATAGTCATTCTCCCAAAAACATACAATATTTGGGGTTTTCGAAGATTCTTGCTATCTTTAAAGTTTGGATTGTAGAACCCTAATTATTGTTGATATGAAGAAAATCGATGTCGTACTCGGCCTCCAGTGGGGCGACGAGGGAAAAGGTAAGGTAGTAGATGTACTGACCCCTGACTATAAGGTGATTGCCCGCTTCCAGGGCGGCCCCAACGCCGGGCACTCCCTGGTGTTTGACGGGGAGGGGTTCGTGCTGCATACCGTCCCTTCCGGCATTTTCCGCGAGGATTCGGTCAACGTGATCGGCAACGGCGTCGTGATTGACCCGGTCATCCTGATGGACGAGATCCGCGCCATCGAGCAGAAGGCCGGAGACATCACCGACAAGCTGCTCATCTCCAAGCGCGCCCACCTCATCCTCCCGACGCACCGCATGCTGGATGCCGCGAGCGAAGCCGCCAAAGGCAAATCCAAGATCGGCTCTACCCTCAAGGGCATCGGACCGACCTACATGGACAAGACCGGCCGCAACGGCCTGCGGATCGGCGACCTGCTCTCCCCGGAGTTCCTGAATCTCTACAACGCCTTGAAACAGAAGCATTTAGGTATGCTTTCACAGTATGATTTCCAGTACGATATCACCGAATACGAGCAGAAGTGGATGCATGCCGTCGAGGACCTGAAGCGCTTCCGCTTCATCGAGAGCGAACTCGTCATCAACCAATACCTCGCTGACGATGTGCCGGTGCTGGCCGAAGGCGCCCAGGGCTCGATGCTTGACATTGATTTCGGTACCTATCCGTTCGTCACCTCCTCCAACACGATGACCGCCGGCGTCTGCACCGGCCTCGGCGTAGCGCCGAACCGGGTCGGCAAGGTGATGGGCATCTTCAAGGCTTACTGCACCCGCGTGGGCAGCGGCCCCTTCCCGACCGAGCTTTTCGATGAGACCGGAGAAGAGCTGCGCCGGATCGGCCACGAGTTCGGCGCCACGACCGGCCGTCCCCGCCGCTGCGGCTGGCTCGACCTCGTCGCGCTCAAATATGCCGTGATGATGAACGGGGTGAGCGAACTCATCATGATGAAGGCCGACGTGCTCAACTGCTTCAAGACCATCAAATTGGCAGTCGCCTATGAGATTGGCGGCCAGCGGGTGGACTATTTCCCCTTCGAGAGCGGGGAGCAGGTCACGCCGGTGTACAAGGAATTCCCGGGCTGGGACTGCGACATCTGCAGCGTACGCGACTACGCGGACTTCCCGCAGCAACTCAAGGACTATGTCTCCTTCATCGAGCAGGAGACCGGCTGCCCGGTGAAGATCATTTCCGTCGGCCCCGACCGCAAGGAGATCATTATCAGATAATTCCGACCCGCTTAAAGATATAATCGACGTTCTTGAAGTAGTACTCGAGGGTGAAACAGCTCTCGAGTTCTTCTTTTGTGAGCAGGCCCATGACCTTGCCGTCGGCAAGCAGCAGTTCCTGGTAATTGAGTCCTTCCGACCAGGCTTTCATCGCGATGGGCTGGACCGTGTCGTAGGCCTCTTCGCGGGACAGTCCCTTGCCGATCAGGGCGTTCATCACGCGCTGGGCGAAGATGACCCCGTTGGTGCGCCAGATGTTCTTGAGCATATTCTCTGGATAGACCGTCAGGTTCTCGAGGATCCCCTTGAAGCGGCAGAGCATGTAGTCGAGCAGCTCGGTGGCGTCCGGCAGGATGATGCGCTCCGTGGAGGAGTGGGAGATGTCGCGCTCGTGCCACAGGGCTACATTTTCGCAGGATGCGGAAGCATAGCCGCGCATCACGCGGGCGCAGCCGCAGATGTTCTCGCTGCTGATCGGATTGCGCTTGTGCGGCATCGCGCTGGAACCCTTCTGCCCCTTGCGAAACGCCTCCTCCGCCTCCCTGACCTCGGTCCGCTGAAGATTGCGTACTTCGAAGGCCATCTGCTCCAGGGTGGAGGCGATGACGGCGAGCGTGGCGATGTAGAAGGCATGGCGGTCGCGCTGCAGCACCTGCGTGGAGATGTCGGCGGAATGGATACCCAGCTTCTCGCAGACGTAGTCCTGGATGAAGGGCGGAATGTTGGCGAAGTTGCCCACGGCGCCGCTCATCTTGCCGGCTTCCACCCCCTGGCTGGCGTACTTGAAGCGCTCGATGTTGCGCTTCATCTCTTCGTACCAGAGCGCCCATTTGAGTCCGAAGCTCGTGATGTCGGCGTGGATGCCGTGGGTGCGGCCGATGCAGGGCGTATCCTTGAATTCCAGCGCCCGCTTTTTCAGGACGGCGAGGAAGGCTTCCAGGTCCTGCAGCAGGATCGCGTCCGCCTGCTTGATCAGGTAGCCGTTGGCTGTGTCCACGACGTCCGTGGAGGTCAGGCCGTAGTGGACCCATTTGCGTTCGTCGCCGAGGCTTTCGCTGACGGCGCGGGTGAAGGCGACGACGTCATGGCGCGTCTGTTCTTCGATCTCCTGGATGCGGCGGACTTCGAATGTCGCGTTGGCGCGGATCTTTTCGACGTCTTCCGCCGGGATGACGCCCAGTTTGCTCCAGGCTTCGCAGGAGAGGATTTCGACTTGCAGGTAGGCGTTGAACTTGTTCTCCTCAGTCCACACGTCCCGCATCACCTTTCTGGAATAACGCTCTATCATTTTTTTATCTGCTTAGTTATTATTTTCTGATATACTGCTGACCGACGGAGTCTTCCAGACGGGCGGACGGAAATTATTTTTCGGACAAGTTTGCCGAAAAACCAATTTCCGCTCCGCTGTCCGTCGGTCAGTGAACCTTCAAACTGAACATTTTGCCGACCAGTTCCGGAAAGCCATTTTCCTGCTCCGCTGTCCGTCGGTCAGCAAAAAAGCTATTTATTCAGGAATGCGTTGATATTGGCTTCGATGCGGGCGGCGGCGTCCGTTTCGGGGGCGGGCTGGAAGGGTTCGCCGGTGATGTGCTCGTAGAGCTCGACGTAGCGGTCGGTGATGCCGGCGACCACTTCGTCGGTCATCTCCGGGACCTGCTGTCCGGCCTGGCCCTGAAAGCCACCGGCCATCAGCCATTCGCGCACGAACTCCTTGGAGAGCTGCTTCTGGCGCTCCCCTTTCGCGAGACGCTCCTCGTAGCCTTCTGCATAGAAGTAGCGGGAGGAGTCCGGGGTATGGATCTCGTCCATCAGGATGATGCGTCCGTCACGCTTGCCGAATTCGTATTTGGTATCCACGAGGATCAGGCCCTTGCCGGCCGCGATCTCGGTGCCGCGCGCGAACAGGGCGCGGGTGTAGGCCTCCAGCTGCTCGTAATCCTCGCGGGAGACGATGCCCTGCGCGATGATCTCCTCTTTGCTGATGTCTTCGTCGTGTCCCTCGGCAGCCTTCGTGGTCGGCGTGATGATGGGCTCCGGGAAACGCTGGTTCTCCACCATCCCCTCCGGCAGGGCGACGCCGCAGAGCGTCCGCTTGCCGGCTTTGTATTCGCGCCAGGCGTGTCCGGTCAGATAGCCCCGGATCACCATCTCGACCTTGAAAGGCTCGCAGCGCCAGCCGATCGTCGCCATCGGGTCCACCTCCGCCACCTTCCAGTTCGGGAGGATGTCGGCTGTGGCGTCGAGGAACTTCGACGCGATCTGGTTAAGTACCTGTCCCTTATAGGGAATGCCCTTGGGAAGGACTACGTCAAAGGCGGAAATGCGGTCCGTGGCGACCATGACGAGGTAGTCGGAACCGATGCTGTACACGTCCCGCACCTTGCCGGTATATTTCGAGACCTGGCCGGGAAAATGGAAATCAGTACTGAGAAGAGCTTTCATAATGATGATTGAAATTGCAAACGCGAATTTACTGGTTTTTTCCCACTCCACGAAAAAAAGTGTTATTTTTGTGAAAAGACCGTAACCACTGACAGATGATTCGCGAAGAAACCGTTTTCGGTCCCATCCACAGCCGCCGGCTCGGATCCTCGCTCGGCATCAACCTGCTGCCGCGCCATGGCAAGATCTGCAATTTCGACTGCATCTACTGCGAATGCGGCTGGAACAAGGACGGACGCGACGACAGCGTCCTTCCGACCGCCGCCGAGGTCCGCTCCGCCCTGGAGGACAAACTCTCCGCCTGCATGCTGGACGGGATCCCCATCGACTCCATCACTTTCTCCGGCGACGGGGAGCCGACCCTCAACCCCGAATTCCCCCGCATCATCGACGATACCCTCCGCCTGCGCGACAGCTGGTACCCCGACGCCCGGGTCTCCGTGCTCTCGAACGCCACGCGCGTGCACATCCCGGAGATCGCCGCTGCGCTGAAGCGGGTGGACAACCCCATCCTCAAGATCGACGCCCCGACGGACGAGCTCATCGCCCGGATCAACCATCCGGCGCCCGGCTACCGCCTGGAGCGCGTCCTGGAGGCCCTGCGCGGTTTCCAGGGGGATTTCGTACTGCAGACGATGTTCCTGCGCAGCCCGGATTTCGACTCCGCCAGTCCGGAAGTCCTGGGCGGCTGGATGGACATCGTGCGGGACCTCCGGCCCCGGAAGATCATGGTCTATACCATCGACCGTCCCACGCCCGCTCAGAACCTCGGGAAATTCACCGCCTCGGAGATGCGCGCGCTGGTGCAGCCGCTGATCGACGAAGGTTTCGACATTGACATCAAAGGATAACGAACCATGAACTACCGCCTTTTCTTCCTCTCTGCAGCCGCATTGCTCGTGGCCGGGCTGCTGCACGCCCAGACCGGCGTGCTGGATCCGGACGCATCCTACCGGCAGCTGCCGCCCCTGACGGGCCGCAGCGTGCTCGCCAACCAGTATTCGCGGACTCCGGCGCCCCAGCCCGTTCCGGGCGCTCCGGCCGCACCAGCCGCTCCGCGTCGCCAGCGCTACTATCCGGTCGATTCGGACAGCCTGCGCGTGGATGCCGCCATCGACAGCGTCAACACCGCCCGCAGCGAGCGGCCCGTCGCCGGCACGCGCCGCCGGGGGGACCATCCGGTCCTCTTCCTGGTCGGCGACTCCACGATGCGCACCGAAGTGGCCGGCAACGGCGACAACGGTCAGTGGGGCTGGGGCTATTTCCTTGAGAATTATTTCGATACGGACCGCATTACGGTCGAGAACCACGCCCTGGGCGGCGAGAGCACGCGCAGCTGGTTCAAGAACTACCTCTTCCCGATGCTGCGCGCCGTCCGGCCCGGCGACTGGGTGATCATCCAACTTGGCCACAATGACCAGTACGGCGGACGCGAGATGAACAGCGGCCGCTTCCGCGGCATCCTGCCCGGCACAGGCAAGGAATACACGGAGGTCATCCTGCCCGGCAACGGCACCCGGGAGCGCGTCTATACCTACGGCGAATACCTGCGCATCTACGTGGACGAGATCCGCGCCAAGGGCGGACAGCCGCTGCTCCTGTCCCTGACGTCCCGCAGCGGCCGCGGCCCCGACGGCCGCATGGTCCCTGACCGCAACACCGACGTCATCCGCAGCATCGCCCAGGAAAAGGGCGTCCCGTTCATCGACTTCAACGCCGCCATCCGGCACAAATTCGACGAAGTCTTCGACCCGGCCAAGGTCAGCTACCTTTTCTTCAGCGACGGGATCCATCCCAGTTCGTTCGGCGCCGTCATCAACGCCGAGACCTTTGTCGAAGAACTCCGCAAGCGCCCTGACATCGGCCTGTCCGCTTGTCTCCTGCCGGAGAAGCACTACAGCAGCCCCGTACGCCAGGCCGGCAAGCCCGTCAACTTCCTCTTCGGCGACAACCCCGCCGGGGCAAAAGACTTCGCCAAAGCGGTTCCGCGCAGCGCGGGACCGGTGGACAACCGCGCGCAGGCCGGCGTCAGCGCCCGGACTTTCCTGCGCGACGGCTCCTGGAACAAGATCTATGATGCCCTGCAGCCCGGCGACCGGGTCCTGATCCGCTTCCACCGGGACGAGAAACCCATCAACACGGGAGCCGCCAAGGGCGAACTGCCCGGCAATGACGACGAGAAAGTCGTGACGACCCGCGAATCCGACGGCATCAACGAAGCCGTCTATTCCTTCGGCTGGTACCTGCGCAAGTACTGCCTGGATGCCCGCGAGAAGGGCGCCGTGCCCATCATCCTCGGCGACGGATCGGACGAATGCCGGGCCTGGGAGCGCGAAGCTGCCGAAAAGGTCGGCGCCGCCTATGCCGACACCCCCCGCGAACTCAAACAGATCCTGAAATAATCCATTTATATGAAACGCCTCACCATGACCCTTCTGGCCACCTGCTGTGCCTGGGCGTCCTTTGCCGCCCCGGCCGGGCCCGAGATCTGGACCGACCGCAACACGCCGGCCCTGAACAAAGAGTATCCCCATGCCGACTATATGATGTACGGCACGCGGGAAGCCGCCCTCAAGAACGACTATGCCGCCTCGGAATATTTCCTGTCCCTCAACGGGAAATGGAATTTCCTCTGGGCGGACGATTACCGCAAGCTGCCGAAGCATTTCGAGGATCCCGCTTTTGACGATTCCGGCTGGGACCGGATCGACGTCCCTTCCAACTGGGAATTCCAGGGCTACGGGACCCCGATCTATATCAATTCTCCCTTCGAATGGTCGCCGGACAGCGGCGGCAAGGAGCCGACCTTCCCGGAGGTCGTGCCGGGCGGTCTCTACCGCATGAAATTCACTCTCCCCGCCTCCTGGGACGGGCGCCAGATCTTCATCCAGCTGGGTGGCGTCAAGTCCGGCTTCATGCTCTACCTCAACGGCAAACAGGTCGGCTACAGCGAGGATTCCAAGAACCCCGCTGAATTCAACCTGACCCCTTACCTGCAGCCCGGCGAGAACCTGCTCGCCATGGAGGTACACCGCTGGAGCAGCGGCAGTTACTATGAGTGCCAGGACTTCTGGCGCATCAGCGGCATCGAGCGCGACGTCTATCTGACCGCGCGTCCGCAGGTACTCATCCGCGACCTGATCGTGGAGTCCCCGCTGAGCAAGGACTACAAAGACGGTGTCCTCGACTTCGGCGTCAAGCTCGCCGCGCCCCAGACCGCCGGCAAAGGGGTGAAGGTCTCCCTCACCCTGCTCGACCCCGACGGGAAAGAGCTCTGGAATGAGACCAAGTCAGCCAACGTGCCCGTGGCCAAGAAACTGACCGACGGGGTGACCGTCAATTTCCACCATGTGGTCAAAGACGTGCAGGCCTGGAGTGCCGAGAAGCCGGTGCTCTACACCGCCCTGCTCGCCCTCACCGGCGCAGACGGCCGGACCGGCTACACCAGCACCCGTATCGGCTTCCGCACCGCACTGGTTGACGAGCTCTTCTTCCTCGTCAACGGGAAGCGGGTGATGATCAAGGGCGTTAACATCCACGAGCATGACCCGTATACCGGCCATGTCGTGTCCGAGGAGACGATGCGCCGCGACTTCGAGCTGATGAAGCAGCACAACATCAACGCCATCCGCACCAGCCACTACCCGCAGCAGCGCCGCTTTTACGAGCTCTGCGACGAATACGGATTCTACGTGTGCAGCGAGGCGAACGTGGAGAGCCACGGCTGGCGCGGAGTCGCCCGCGACGCGAGCTTCTATCCCCTCCAGCTCGAGCGGGAGTTCGGGATGTACGAGCGGACCAAGAACCACGCCTGCGTGGTCTTCTTCTCCATGGGCAACGAAGCCGGCGGTGGCGTCAACTTCGAAGAGGCCTACAAGGCCTTGAAAGCCAAAGAGAAAATGCGTCCGGTCGTCTATGGCGACGCCGGGCGGGGGAACTACACCGACATCATCTGGCCGATGTATCCCACCGAGCAGACCCTCAGGGGGATCGGCTTCTCGGTGGACCGTCCCTACATCAACTGCGAGTATGCCCACGCGATGGGCAACAGCACGGGCGACCTCGTGGACCTCTGGGATGCCTATTATGAAGGCTCCCTGCTCCAGGGCGGCTTCATCTGGGACTGGGTGGACCAGGGCATCTGGCAGGACCGCGACGGCGGCTTCTGGGCCTACGGCGGCGACTTCGGGGTCAGGACGCCCTCCGACGGCAACTTCTGCTGCAACGGACTCGTCAACCCCGACCGCACGCCGCACCCGGCCCTGCAGGAAGTGAAGAAAGTCTATCAGAACATCCGCTTCACCCGCGAGGAAGGCAACTACTTCGGTGCCGACATCCAGATCACCAACCGTTATTTCTTCACGAACCTTGACGAATTCGACTTCTTCTATGAGGTCGAGGCTGACGGCCAGACCATCGACGAGGGGGCCCTCGCCCGCCAGGATGTCGCGCCCGGCCAAAGCGGAAAGGCGACCGTCTCCATCCACACCATGCAGCAGCCCGGGGTGGTCTATACCGTCAACGTCTTCGCCCAGACCCGCGAAGCGAAGCCGGGCCTGCCCAAGGGCAGCGTCGTCGCCACGGAGCAGTTCGTCTTGAACCAGCTTCCCGCCGTCACCGCGGCCCCTGCCAAGGGCAAATTCAAGCTCAAGGAAAACGACAAGACCATCACCCTCTCCGCCAAAAACGCCAGCCTGACCTTCGACAAGCAGCGCGGCGTCATCATCGGCTACAAGGTGAACAAGAAAGAATACATCCAGGACAGCTTCGGCTTCCGGCCCAACTTCTGGCGCGGCCCGACCGACAACGACTACGGCAACCGGCTTCCGGCCAGGGCCGCGGACTGGAAGGGCTACTCGCTCCATCCCACGGTCAAGTCCGTCAAGACCGGCATTAACAATCAGCAGTATGCTTGGCTGTCAGTCGTTTACGAACCGGGCTGCGAACTGACCTACCGCCTGTATGCCGACGGCCGGCTGCATGTGGACGCGGACCTGGATCCGGTCCCGTATGAGGCGTTCAAAGAGCCGGAAATCCTCGACGGTCCGGGCATGTACTACGATCCGAACATGACGGATGAGCAGCGGCAATTCCAAGCAGAGCAGTTCGCAGCCCGGCAGCGGGGCCTGCGGATGGCCCTGTACAGCGACTGGATCTCCAAGCGGCCCATGCCGCCCCGCTTCGGCGTGCGCCTGCGCCTGCCCGCCGGCTACCACAACGTCGAATACCTCGGCCGGGGACCGGTCGAGAACTACTGGGACCGCAAGACCGGCGCTCCGCTGGACCTCTACAAGACCACGGCCGAAGCAATGTACTTCCCGTATGTGCGTCCCCAGGAGACCGGGCACCACACCGACGTGCGCCGGATCGTCCTGACGGACGACAGCGGCAGCGGACTCTGCTTCACCGCCGATTCCTGCTTCGAATTCAATGCGCTGCGCAACTCCGTCGAAGATTTCGACTCCCAGGAGAGCACGCATCCGGTGCAGATCAACTACTACAACAACCAGGACGTAGACGTGACCAACGGCCGCAAGCAGACCCACATCAACGACATCGTCCCGCGTGACTTCGTGGAGCTCTGCCTGGACGAACTGATGATGGGCGTAGGCGGAGACAACTCCTGGGGAGCCTATGTCAACGACAAGTACATCATCGATACTTCCGTGAAGCGGCATTTCGGCTTCACCGTCAAGCCGGTCCGATAAAGCCGCACTGCCCCATTTACAAATTAACCCTCGGACATCCTCCGAGGGTTAATTCATTAAGGCTGATGATCCGTCCAGGATCACTGCCGTCAAGGTTCAGGACGGTATTCGAGCAGGTCGCCGGGCTGGCAGTCCAGCGCCTCACAGAGGGATTCGAGCGTGGAGAAGCGGATGGCTTTGGCTTTGCCTGTCTTGAGGATCGAGAGGTTTGCAGCTGTGATCCCCACGCGCTGGGCAAGTTCCCCGGAGGACATCTTCCTCCGGGCAAGCATCACATCTACATTGATGACGATCATACCGCTACTCCTCCGTCTTCGTTTCTTCCGCGGGAGCAGCCTCCGGGGTACCCTTCAGATAGTTCGGCAGACTCATGCCGGCCATCTTGAGCAGGTCCTCGAGCGGAGGTACGGAACCCATCAGGCCGGACACGAAGTTGGCCGTCGCGGTCTTGCCGTTCTCCCCCTTGCCGCCGTCCCAGACGGTGACCTTGTCGATATTGATGCCCTTGACGGCCTCGACCTGCGTCTTGACGAGTTCGGGCAGTTTGTCGGTGATGAGCATCGTGATAGCCTGCTGGGCATCTCCGCCGGCAGCACTGACGAGCTGGCCGAAACCTTCCGCCTGCTTCGCGAGGATCTCGAGGGTACCGCGGGCCTGGGCGTCCATCTTGGCAAAGATGGCGTCGGCCTCACCCTTCGCCTTGCGGCGGAGCTGCTCCGCCTCGGCTTCGGCCTCGATGATCTTCTTCTGCTTGTCGATCTCAGCGGCAACCACGATGTTGGCCTGCTGGGTAGCCTTTTCGCGCTCGGCGCGGGCAAGCTCGGCGTCGCGCTCGCTCTGGTAAGCCTCCTGGAGCGCCTTCGCAGCCTGGACCTTTTCAGCGGCCACGGCGATGCGCTCGGCCTCGGCCTGCTTCTCGCGGCGGGTGGCGTCGGACTGGGCGATGGCGATCTTGGAGCTGTTCTCGCCCTCGACGGCCTTGGCGTTGGCCAGAGCGGTGTTGATACGGGTATCCCGGCTGGTCTCGGCGATCCGGATGTCCTTGTCCCGGTCGGCTTCGGCCTTACCGATCTCACCGTAACGGTTCTGCTCGGCGACGCTCTTCTTCGCGTCGTTGATGGCCTTGGCGGCGGCTTCCTTACCGAGGGCCTCGATGTAGCCGGACTCGTCGCGGATATCGGTGACGTTGACGTTGATGAGCTTCAGACCGATCTTGCGGAGCTCGGCTTCGACATTCTGGCTGACGGCGGCGAGGAACTTGTCGCGGTCGGCGTTGATCTCCTCGATGTCCATCGTGGCGATGACCAGACGGAGCTGGCCGAAAAGGATATCGGTGGCGATGTTGCGGATCTCGTCCGGGGTGAGCCCGAGCAGGCGCTCGGCGGCGTTGGTCATCACTTCCGGCTCGGTGGAGATACCGACGGTGAAGCGGCAGGGCACGTCCACGCGGATATTCTGCTTGGACAGGGCGTTGGTCAGGTTGCACTCGATGGAGATCGGGTCGGGGTGAGGTCCAGGAACTTGTAGCTCTGGAACACGGGCCAGATAAAGGCGGCGCCGCCGTGGATGCACTTGGCCGACGTGTCGCGGCCGGTCTTTCCGTAGATGACGAGCACCTTGTCCGAAGGACAGCGTTTGTAGCGGGCGAGAATGGCCGTGAAGGTCACGAAGAGCACGCCCACGATGATCAGGATGAGGTAGAGTTCCATATTTGTAAAGGGTTGTTAGATGATGACGGAATTGATTTCTTCGACGAGCAGGGTGTTGGCGCTGACGACATCCACGACCCGGATGCGGGTCCCGGTCTTGAGGGCCGGGCCGTCAGTCACGGCCGCGTACTCGCGTACGGAGTTGTTGATGGTGATCTGCACCTTACCCTCGCCGGAACGCTCGCCCGGAATGGTCAGATAGACCGTGCCCTGGCAATCGACCGCGGATTTATAGACATTGATGGTACCGGACTCCTGCATGCTCGTGAGCCACTTGAAGAGCAGCATCACCAGCGCGACCAGCGCCACGCCCACGACGATTGCGATGAGCATGCGCACGCCCAGCAGAGGCACGCTGTCCTTGAGCAGGATTGCCGTCCAGCCGAAGCCGATGAGGAAATTGATGAAATTGCGGAAGGTCAGCAGGTTCATCCCCGTGCTCGGGTGCTCCACGTCTGAGCCGCCCGCATCGGGAGCGGCACCGGCATCCATCGAACCGTCGGCGATGTCGCCGCCGCCCGTGTCGATGTCGGAATTGATATCGAAGTCACTGTCCCCGGCTGCGCCGAGGAAGGTCATGACGGTCTGGATGACGAAGACCAGCGAGGCCGAGAGCGTCACGGCCCAGAGGACTTTCATCGCAGGTTCCAGGGAGTTCCACCATTCAATCATAATGCGTAAGAGTTGGTTTGTTTCTGCAAAGATATAAATAATTATTGAAAAACAATATATTTTTATTGAATTTTTCTATCTTATTTTTTCTTCCTACCTTTGCTCCAGTTTGTGGTGTGTTGCGCTGCAACCGAAAGGGGAATCCGGTGAGAACCCGGAGCTGTGCCCGCAACGGTAAATACCTGTATGAGTCCGAATACCTTCCACAGACGAAGTTGATACCGGAGGCCCGGGGTCAGGCCGCCCTAACGACGCACAGTTTATGTTTTTATCTTCCCTTTTGTTCGCGGCGGGTCTGCTGGTGGCAGAAACGCCGGACACCCTGCAGGCCGTAACCATCGTGGCCGACAAGGGTGTCGTGGTGTCCAGGACGGACACCCTCACACTGCATGCTGACGGGGCATCCGTGGGGACGCTTCTCCGCATTCCCGGACTTTCCCTCAGCGATTATGGCGGACTCGCCGGCCTGAAGAGCGTCAGCCTACGGGGCCTGGGCACCGCCCACACCGACATTTATCTGGACGGTGTGCGTATCAGCAATTTCCAGAGCGGCCAGAGCGACCTCGGGATGCTTCCGCTTGAGAACCTCGGCAGCACGGTCATTGACTATGCGCAGAACAGCGTCTCCTTCCGGACGGCCCGGCCCGTATTCGGCAGCAGCCCCGTTGCGGGCCGCGTCAGCGTACAGGGAGGCTCCTTCCGCACCCTGGTCCCGTCCGCCCGGCTGGACTTCAGGCTCTCTGAGGGGCTGGCCCTCAGCGCACACGCGGCCGGCATCCTCAGCGAGGGCAATTTCCCGTACGCGAATACCGT
The DNA here is from genome assembly GCA_902790635.1 of uncultured Bacteroidia bacterium. Classification (GTDB taxonomy): domain Bacteria; phylum Bacteroidota; class Bacteroidia; order Bacteroidales; family UBA932; genus Cryptobacteroides. Next base: position 45,915 of record CADASN010000015.1, read on the forward strand.
CCGCACGGGCAACGACATCAAGCAGGTCCGCGGAGGCATCGACCTTTTCGGCACGATGGACCGTGGCGAATGGCAGGCCAAGGCTTACTACAATGGCTCCGACCGCGGGACGCCCGGCTCGCTGAGCTGGCCTTCCGAAGACCGGCAGAAAGACCAGAACATTCTCGTCCAGGGCACCCTGCGCCAGGCTTTCTCCGATCTGTACACCCTCAACCTCAGCGCCAAGGGAGCCTATGACAAGCTCTTCTACCACACCGCTTGGGGGGACAGCAACTATGATTTCACCGATTTCCAGCTCAACAGCTCCCATACCTTCCGCCTGAGGGACTGGTGGGGCGCATCGCTGGCCGCCGACCTGGAGCGCGGAACGCTCAAGGCGACCGGCTACGAGGCTGCCCGCACCGCCGCCATCCTGGCGCTCGCCACCGCCATCCGCCTCGAGCGCTTCCACGCGGACCTGGCCCTGGAGTACCGCGGGACCTTCGACAAGGGCGCCGCCGGCCTGCACAGCCTCTCCCCTTCCCTGGACCTGCGCTACAAGCTTTTCCCGAGCCTCGACCTCGTGGCCTTCGGCCGCCGCGCCTTCCGCGCCCCGACGTTCAACGAGCTCTACTATCCCGGCTACGGCAACCCCGCCCTCAAGCCCGAAGACGCCTGGCTGACCGATGTCGGCATCGACTGGCACCGCGCCGCAGGCAAAGACTGGAAACTCAACGCCAAGCTGAATTATTTCTTCAACTCGCTCAAGAACAAGATCATCTCCGCCCCGATGCCGGACGACCTCAATGTCTGGCTGCCCTACAACATCGGCAAGGTGCAGGCCCAGGGGACCGACCTGTCGCTGGCCGCCAATTATGACAACGGAAGCAACAGCGCAGGCATCTCGCTGCGCTACGCCTGGCAGTCCGCCCTCGACAAGACGCCGGACAGCTACACCTTCGACCAGCAGATTCCCTATGTCGCCCGCCATACCGTCGTTTTCGCGGCCAACATGGCCAAAGTGGACTGCTTCCGCCTCGAGGCCCTGCTGAACTGGCGCGGAGGACGCTTCGACGCCTCCGGCGAGATGCCGTCCTGGTACACCATCGACCTCTCGCTGATCCGGTATTTCAACATCCGCCGCCTCGGACGGCTGGGACTGTCCGTCGCAGTCAGAGACCTGACCGACCACCGCTACGAACTGGTCCGGGACTATCCGATGCCGGGCCGCAGCCTCCACGCCGGAGTCGAATTCAAATTCTAGGGGAAGATGTTCCTGAGTCTTCTCTATGTCCTGCTGTCAGGCATCGCCCTGCCGGTAGGAGGCATCCAGATGCAATACCTGTGGCGCAACCAGCTCGGGGACGTCTATTCCCTCGGGCTGGGCAGCGCCGCCTGCCTGGGCGCCGCCGCGGCCACCATGTCGGGCTGGTGCTCGCTGACCGTCGGCTCCTTCGTCTGCACCCTGATCTGCACCATCATCTGCTTCTTTGTGACCCTGCGGGTCTCCACGCAGAACCTGATCACATTCGGCATCATCTTCGGCACCTTCATCGGCTCGCTCGGCACCATCGTCGTGACCAACGCCCCCACGGGCGACCTTCTCAAGCAATACTACCTCTGGGGAGCGGCCAATTTCCACCTCGAGGGCGTGACCACCGGCGACGTCATCTTCTCGCTGGCGCTGTTTGCCCTGGGCCTGGGTGCCGCCATCGGCAGTCACCGGGACCTCACGCGCCATTTCAACGGAGAGATCGAACTGCCCGCCTGGCGCAAGGCCGTGGCCTTGACGATGATCATGTTCCTGGTGACTTCGGCGGTGAGCATCTGCGGCACCATCGGGTTCATCTCCCTGGGCGTGCCGAACCTCAGCCGCATCCTATGCAAGAACACCGACATCCGCAAGCACTACCTGCTCTCCAGCGCCATGGGCGTCGGGCTGCTGCTCATCACCTACGTGGTGGTGGAATATGTGAATTTCGGGATTTACCTGCCGGTCAGCGCGACGATGGCCATCATCGCGCTCCCGCTGACGATCTTCCTGTTTACCAGGAAATAACGGATCTATTTCGCCTTCTTCGCCGCCTCCTTCAAGCCGAGGCGGATGTTCTCAATCACGGCCTTCGAAGACCAGGTGGCGCCGCTGACGGCATCCAGCTGCACTTCGGAGGCTTCCTTGACGGTCTTGCCCACGAGGGCCGTAAAGATCGGACTCGCCTGCACCTTCTCGAAGAAAGAAGGCGTCTCGCTGTTCGGCAGCGCCACGATCTTGTCGATCTTGCCGTCCACGACATGGATCTCCACCGGCGTGGTGCCGGCATAGCCCATCACCTCCTTGCCGAGCTTCTCGGTATTGACGACAAAGGATTTGGGCTTCTTGGAGGCAGCCGTGACACTCAGGCAGACAAGTGCGCAAAAAAGTAGGGTGATGATTCGTTTCATGCCTGCAAAGGTACGAATTATTTTTGGTCTTGTCCTACCCGCTCAAATTCAAAGCGGAAAGGTTTGTCGAAGTGACGACGGGCGTAGTAGGTCACGGAAGGGTCGGTCAGGTCCATGACGAGGGTCCAGGCCGTGCCCAGGAAACTACCCTCCCGCCCCGGCTGGGACACGGAAGCGACCGCCTCCGTGAGCTGCCGCTTGTCCATCACGCCGCCGGCGGCGTCCAGCTGCCGGCACAGGAAGTCGTACCGCCGGTCTCCTTCCTGCAGGCCGACGTTCAGCTTGGCTGCGCACAGGTAGTGGTTGGTCACGGCGGGAGACTCGACCACTTCCATCCGGTTGTCCACATACTCGACCACGACGCTCCTGCCGGAGGCATCGGAGATGGCATAATGGTGGGCCGCGCCAATATCGGAGTGCATGTCGATCCCGCGAAGCAGCTCCAGGGCCTCGTCCACAGTGGCGGCATTCTTCAGCAGATAGCTGATGGCAGACGTCGTGGTCAAGGCCGGTTTCCCCGTCTTCTGATGGGTCTGGGCATCGTCGCCCGCCATCAGGTCCGCCACGGCCAGCCCCTTCTCGTTGATACCGTCCAGGGCGAAAAACAGCGCAGAGAGCGCCATGTACTGGTTCTGGAAGCCTTCCGGCAGCCATCCTTCGCCGAAACCGATGAAGTCGAGGTTGAAGGTGGTATAGGTCTCATATCCCTGCGTAGGGATCGTATGCACGACCATGCCGGTCGCAAAAGTAAAGTCGAAGTTGCGCCCCATCAGGACGCCTCCTTCCGGCGTGCGCGCCGTCAGCGCGGAGCAGCCGTACTGCGCCGGGGCAGGATCGCCGGCTGCCGGCTGGTAGAAACCTTTGGAGAGGAAGCGCATGACATAGCCGGACAGTTCGCCGGCACTGCGTCCGCCGCCGCTTTCTATCAGCCCGGCGAAGCCGTCATCACCCCGGTATTCCAGATAATACAAGCCGTCGTCCAGCTTCCGGACAGACATCGCGCCCTTGACCAGCGCGCCGAATTTCATCCACGCCCCGACCGCGAGAAGAAGCACCAGGGCAAGCAGGCTCCACAGGACGATTTTGAGGAACTTTTTCATGCTTTACTTGTTTTCTTTACTTGTCGTGAGATACTCTTGCAGGGCCTCCACATAGCCTTGGAAGGCCTCCTGACCGGCCGGAGTGATCCTGCAGGCAGTCCGGGGCATTTTGCCCTTGAAGCCTTTCTCGACCGTGATGTAACCCGCGGCAGTCAGTTTGTCGATCTGCACGCTGAGGTTCCCGGAAGTGGCGCCGGTCTGCTTTTTCAGGTAAGTGAAGTCCGCTTCATCGACCCCGGCCAGGAGGGACATCACGGCCAGCCGAAGCTCCGAATGAAGGAGCGGGTCCAGTTTGGGAAACATAGGCTACTTGTTCTGAATTTTCATGACAAACCCGGTCGCGAGCAGCAGGGCACCGCCCAGGGTGAAGATCAGCAGCTGCGCCTCGCTCCCCACCAGCATGGCGAAAACGGCACCGCCGACACCCAGCAGGAAGCCGCAGAGGATGATGGGCCAGTTCTTCAGCAGGACACCCGACATGCATTCGGCCAAACCCAGGATGATCACGATGATGAGCGACACATTCATGGGGACCAGGCAGACGGCGACGGCACTGAGCGTGATGGCGAAAGCGCCGAAGACGCGCCAGACACCGGTGAGCATCTTGCTCACCTCGTTCTGCGGTACGGCAATGTCATATTTGCCCATCAGGGCGGCAAGCGGATAGCCGATGACCGGCATGGCGAACCAGAGGAAGTTCCACTGCGGCTTGCCCGTGAGGTGCCACAAAAGATAGATGACAAGCGACGTCACGGTGAGCAATGCTCCCCAAAGCATGAAGTACTTGGCGCTGTTGCGAAGGATTCCCTTCCGGCTCTTGTTGAAGGTCTCGGTGATGAGTTGAAGGCTCTCGGAAGCCGTCATTTCTTTGTTTTGTTCCATTGTATCAAATGATTAACTTGTTTGTGCGGGTCAGTGCAGCTGCGCAGTCTGCCCGAACCGCACTGCAAATATAAACAAGTTTACAATATAAACCAAATTTTATTTGATTTTTCTTCATCCTGTGATTTGGACAAGTAAAAATCCAGATTACAAGTGTGACCGTATCTCCTTGAAATAAAATAAAAAAACCGCATTCCAGTGCATTCATTGGGCTTTTTTTATAAATAAGTAAGAAAAAAAACAGAATAAATTTTTAAATTTGTGTTTTAAATTGTGGACTTAAGTAGGATAGTCCACGGGTTAACCAACTAAACGCTAAGATGATAGGACCAGGATTTACAAGGCTGTGGAAAGTTTGTCTCATGACAGTTATCGCTGCCTTTGGATGCTCATCGGCGTTTCCATCCATGGCTTCTCCGGCCGTGTCGGCAGATACCGTGCGGATGCGCATCTCGACGGACACCACCGTAGTGTGCCTGGTAGATACCGTGGTCCGCTATTCCCGGTCGGATTCTTCCCGTTACAAAGGCATCGCCCTCCGCACCAACTTGTTCTATGCCGCCTCAGCGACACCCAACATAGGTTTAGAAATACCTGTGGGCGAGCATTTTTCCCTGGGGTTCAACGCCGGCATCAAGCCTTGGCCCCGCTGGCTCGCCTGGGATTGGGACAAGACCGTGGAGAAGAAGTGGCGCCATCTGCTCATCGCCCCGGAGCTGCGTTTCTGGCCTTCGGGCGTCTATGACAAACTGTTCGTCGGGGCAGACCTCATCTATACCCATTTCAACGTAGGAGCGGTGCAGTTCCCCTTCGGGCTGTATCCGCGCGTTCGCGACCATCGGCTGCAGGGAGATTTTTATGGCCTGGGCGTGTTCGCCGGCTGGTCGTGGTGGCTTTCCGACCACTGGCGGCTGGAAGCGGAAGCCGGCCTGGGTGCCGGCTACGCGGACGCCCGGGAATACGAATGCGCCTACTGCGGCGCGGAGGTCGGCCGCCAGCAAGGCCCCGTCCTGGTTCCCAAACTGGGGCTCAACCTGTCCTACAACCTGGCACGACGCCAGAAGCGGAAAGAGATCATGGAGATCATCACCCGCCCGCTGGACACCCTTGTCCGTCCGCAGGAAGTGCTGCCTCCCCCCGTGTTCGCGGCCGAACTTCCTCACGTAGAGGAATGGAAAGGCGCGGCCGGGCAGTTGGAGAAGACGCATCCGGTGCTCCGCTCCATGAGCGAGTACCGTCCCTATACGCCGGACCGCATCCTTCGCAAGGAAGAGGGCGCGCTGTATGTCTTCTACGAGCTGGACAAATCCCGTCTGCTCAAGAGCTTCAGCGAGAAGGACTACCACCGCGACAACGGTCCTGTCCTGGACGAGATCATGGACGTCACCGCCCAGATCCTGTCTGACACCACGTCCAGCGTGAAGCTCATCCAGATCGTGGGCCTGGCGTCCATCGACGGCAACCGGACGCACAACGAGCGGCTGGCCAGCGAACGTGCCCTGGCTCTTCAGAAATACATCCAGGAGCGTCTTCCCATCCCGGATGCCATGTTCGAGACGGTGGGCGGCGGAGAAGCCTGGAGCGACTTCCGCGACCAGATACACGACCTGGTCCTGGAAGGCGGCGGCGCCGGTCTCACCCGGGAGCAGCTGCAGTGGGTGCTCGACGTAATCGACACGGAGCCGGACGAGAACCGTCGCGAGGCCATCCTCAAGGCAAAGGACGGCGGTGCGCTGTTCGCGCAACTCCGGGCCAACGTGCTGCAGGACCAGCGCAATTCCGGATACCTCCGGATCTACTACGACCATGTCCCCGACCAGAGCGCCGGGGAGATCAACGCGGCGATCGACCTGATGGCTTCCGGAGACTATGCCGGAGCCCTGAAGGCGCTGGAAGCCAAGCGGGACGATCCCCGCAGCGGCAACGCGTATGCGGTCGCCCTATTCTACAACGGCCGCGAGGCGGAAGCCCTCCGGATGCTCCGCGAAGCCGCCGCAGCCGGGGATGAAAGCGCCTCCCGCAACCTCGCACAGCTGGAAGAGATCGCCCGCCAGCGGGCAGCCTATGAGCAGTACCGCAGCGAGATGGAAGAATATTCAAGGACCAGATACGGGAAATGATGAGACGGCTGTTCGGCATATTCTGCATGCTTTTCGCCGCCGGCTGCAGCCTGGTGGACGAGGACTTCAGCGAATGTCCCGACGAACTCGTCATCGACTACGAGATGCGCCTCGTTACCAACGTGCAGACAGAGATCGGCACGGCGCTCAGCCTGGACGCGGACGTCCAGGTGGCAGGCGCCCTTCGCAACTACCTCAAGGACATCTTCTCGGACCACGCCCACGACGTGGACCTCTCTTTCTATGATGTCAGCGCCCCCATGCCTGTGCTGGAGCACTTCTCGGACATCATCGACGCCAGCCAGGCCAGCTACACCTTACATATTCCCGCGCGCGAATACATGCACCTCGCCGTCGCCAACATCATGGACAACACCCAGGTGGACCTGCAGGACGAAGGGCTCTGCCAGACATCCCGGCTTCTCCAGCATGCGGGGAGCGGCGACCCGGAAGTCGTTGCCTCCCACACCACCGGTCTTTTCACGGCCCGCCTGCCCATGAACATCCTGGAGAATGTGAGCCGGACCTTCAACGTCAACCTCTACATGGCCAACTGCGCCACCGCACTGGTGGTGGACAACACCGCCGAGGGCACGCCCGAGATTCGTGATTTCAAGGCGTTTACCACCGGCTTCGCCAACGCGTTCAACATCGCGGACAGCACCTACGTATTTGAATCCCAGCCGCTCGTCAAGGCAGATCCCATTCCGGTCGAAGGGGGTGCGGAGAGCCTCTACGCCACGGTGCAGTTTCCGTCCCGGGAACCCCATTCCGGGACCAAAGTGGTCATCGAGACCACCGATCCTTTCATCTCGGACAATGCCGAAGAGACGCTCTGGGAGTGGGTCGTGTACATCACCCTGCCGGACGGTTCCGTGACGGAGAACCGGCTGAAGTTCAGCCAGGCCCTCCGCGCCGGACAGCTCAGGGTCATCCGTGTCCGCATCGCCCCGGACGGGACCCTCTCCACCGACGACACCTCCGTGGGCGTGTCCGTCACCCTGGACTGGAAACAGGGAGCCTCCCACGAAATACCTTTGTAAACAATTCAATCATCTATATTATGCGTACATTTATCAAAGTTTCACTTGCCGGGGCGATAGCCCTCGCAGCCGTTGCCTGCAACAAAGATGTCGTGCAGGACAACCCCGATTACAACCCCGAGACCAAGGAGGTGACCACCCAGTTCGTGATTAGTGTCAACACCAGCTCGCCCCAGACTAAGATGGGGCCCGATGCCGTTCAGCAGAACACCAATTTCCGCGGAATCGACAACGGCCACATTCTTCTCTTCAAATCCTACGACGGAACAACCGCTCTGCCCTATGTACTTGATCCTTCCCTCAAGGCAGTCAAGGATTACCCTTTCGGTACGCTTATGTCTTCCGGGGACATTGTCGCCGCCAATAACCAGGCATCCAGTTCCAACCGTATCCTCCAGATGTCCGTACCTACCGGAGTAAATGCCGCCATGATTTATGGCATCGCCCCGAAAGAAGGGGGGCACGATGCTGAAGGGCATATGATTTATAATGTTTCCGACACTCCTGCGAACACCTCATTCAGCCTTACCCGCCGAATTGGAGATACGGCCGATGATATTACGGCTTATGATCAGACCGGAGCCCTGATGGCATTTGTACTCAACCGCATCCTTGACAGCAATTGCGCTGAATTGAAAACCACCGATCCGCCCTTCTTAACCTATACAACACTTCCTGCGATTTCCTGGCGTGAGCTGGGCATCCTTTACGAGAACAATAACGAACACCTTCACGGAACTACCATTCCTTTCGGCGGAGTAACCACGGCACGTTCCCTGACGGCTCTCGAGGAATCCCTCGGCCGCGCCTATTCTGAATTCACTTATATCAAGCCTGGAGAATACCGCGCAGGCTCCTCCACCGCCATCAAGAAGATGATGCAGGACATGTACAGCGTAGTAACATCCATCATCAGCGCAACTCCTGGTAATCCGGAGGAGGCCAATGCCCAGCGTCTTGCCAATACCATCGAGACCCGCATCAACAATTACTTCAATGGCAGTTGGGAATACAAAAGCATAACTGACATCCACGATTATGTCGTCACCACCAGCAGCATGAAGACTGAAGCCCAATGGACATCCAGTTTCGGCAACGCCAAGGACCTGAACAAATACCCTTATGGAAACTTCAACATTCCCGAAGGTGCAGCCCAGCTCAAATTCAACAGAGAGACCGGAGAAATGAGTTACAGGCATCCTAACCAGGCCCTTCTGAATGCCGGAGATGACTATGACCCCAGAAACTATTCCTACCCTGTGGAACTTGCTTACTGCGTGAACTCTCCCCTCCGCATCTCGTCAAAGGATGGTCTTGTCGTTGCCGACTTCGTCAACGGTGTCGATCCCTGGCAGGTTGATGCAAATTGGATTGACAAAGGTTGGAATCCGGGCATCGGTGTCGTGGAGCAGAGTACCCGCGGCATTGCCGTTCGCGATAACATCAGTTACGGTGTCGCCCTTCTGAAGATGAATCTGTCTTATGACGAAGCCAATCCATTTACCAATTATGCAGACAACCGTGCAGCAATGACCGGAGAAGCGGACAGGACTTTCAGTAAGGCTGATGCCAAACTGTCCCTCAAAGGTGTGCTCATCGGCGGGCAGAACAACGAGATGAACTGGCAGTTCCTCCGCAAGAACACCGCGCTCGACGCCACCACCTACTCCGGAGACGACGCCCTGATCGACCCGTCACTGTTCAATCACGTCATCTATGACGATAAACTGGCTGATGCTCACGTTCCCACCGAGGCACCCAACTATACACTGGTATTCGACAACTACAACAGCGATGACGATACCAACCAGAACAAAGTCAAAGTGGCTTTGGAATTTGTCAACGGCGGTGACGCTTTCTGGGGAAAAGACAACATTATCCCGGCAGGCGGCACTTTCTACCTTGTCGGAGAACTCGATCCTGCTGCTCCTAAATCCGGTTCCACTGTCGATTGGGCATCTGCGACCCGCCAGATTCCTCCCGTCGATGCAGCCGGTGCTTCCAAGCAGATCGCACGTGTATTCATCCAGGACTACATGACCATCGCCAATTTCAAGTTGAACGCTAATTCCTTGAAGAAAGCATATCTGACCGTTCCTGACCTGCGTTCCGCCCAGATGTCTTTCGGTCTCTCCGTTGACCTTGAGTGGAAGACCGGCTTCGAATTCAACGTCAATCTCTAGTAGTCACGACACTTATGAACGTCAGATTGGCATTCATACTGTTGGCCCTGTCGGCCCTTCTTTCCAGCGGGTGCACGCACTCGCTGGAAAGGGAGGGGGCCGATGCCCCGTACAATGCCATCTCCCTGGCCCTGTCGTTCAAGGCGCCGGGTGACGTTCCCATGGAGCCAGCCACCAAGATGACCACTACCATCACGCAGGATGGAAAACCTTTCCGGGGGATTGAACAGGTGTATGTCATTCCCTTCCAGACGGAGTCGGCAAATCCTGTAGAGGGTGGCAGCGCCAGGCTGGGTGACCGCAATGCGATCATCCAGAATCCCACTATCGGAGTCAATGGTCTTGTGGCCAACAACAACTCTCATCTTTATGATTTTGCCATCCTCCCCAAGAACATGAACCGTGTGCTCGCTTATGGAAAAGCGACAGATGACGATTTCATGTATTCCAGGGAAGCAAAGCATAGAAACGGAGTCCTGACAGCTTCCGGACTCGGTAATCCGAGTTCGACTGACGATATTTCCTTCAGCCTGGAACCTGTCCTGGAGCCTTCGGATGCTTCATATGTCGGACAGACCGCAGACAATCTTATCGCCGCTCTTAACGGTGTCGTAGAGGCCTTGCAGGAATCGGATGATGCGGACATCCTGTCCTTCCTCGATACCTTTGCCATAGAGAATGAGATATCCGCTTGTTCGTACCAGACATTATACCGTTTTGATCAGAGTATCCTCGGGGCCCTCTCTTTGTATAACGGTACCAATCCGATAGCCATCAATACGGTAATGGAGCGCCTTTCCACGCTTCAGTCAGTCCGTAATGGGGCCGGGGTCGGTTTCCCTGCCAATTATGGTATCCCCGAGGGCGCGATAGGTATGTGGTGGAACGGACACAAGTTCGTGAAGCTCCTTAACGGAGTCAACATCTCGCTTGTCCCAACACCCCTGTACAGCTATCCTCCCAGCCTCTGGTACTACGCAAACAGCACGATCAAGACGTCTGCCGAAGACAGTGTGAAGGATCAGTACAAGCCTCAGAATTCTACTTGGGGCAACATTCTTTCGTATTATAACGAAGGACCTTCCATTACTGCGGCAACCAAGTCTGCTGCAATTGTGGATCAGATGCAATATGGCGTAGGCCTCGTAGAGTTCCACTTCGATACTCCTGGGACAGCTGCCGCTGCGGCACTTGGATGCCCTTTGACCGGAGTTATCATCGGCGAGCAGCACGACTTGGATTACAGTTTCTATCCTAAATCGGCAGAAAGCCGCTTTGTATACGATAATACTGTGAGCGACGTCACACTCGGCAGTACCGATAAGCATGTGCAGGTGTTGGTGCTTCCTACCTTTGCCGGCGAGTCCGTGCACTTTGCACTGGAATTCCAGAACACCACCTCGTCCGCCTTCCGGTGCCAGCAGGGCACCGTAATGCCTGGATGCAAGTTCTACCTTGCTGGCGAACTTAAACCCGAAGAAGGCACGCTCTCTGCCGGAACGTCCGTTGCAGGTGTTTTCTCCAGAGATTACAAGACCACCGTTAAAGTAAAAGTGCTCAAGCTGGACGGCGCCTACAACACCGTCCCTGATCTCAGGGACCCGCAGTTGGAATTGGGCATAGTGGCCGAAATGGACTGGATCCAGGTCACACCCGGCGGAATCAAACTTCCATTCTGACGCACAAGGGATGATGAAAAGGATGATGCATATCTTAAACATGGCGGTAATGCTGCTCCTGGCGGCATTGCCCGTCATCTCCTGTCATCATCCGGAAGAGGACCCGGCAGAGCTCTCCGTCAGCATCTACATCCCTGACATCACGCCCACCAAAGCCGAGACCGGCAGCGTGGGAGCCCTCTCTGACGAGAAGATCTTCAGCACCCTTCAGTTGTGGGTGTTCCTGCACGGAGGTTCTAACGATGGACAACTCGTTGGCTACAAAGGCTTTACCTCCGAGCAGCTTATAGAAACCGGCCTCCCCCATTCCACCATCACCCGCTTCGGGATGCCGTTGAGCCGGGACATGTTCGCTCTCCTGAGCCAAAGCGGGACCCAGGTTGACGTCTATGCCCTGGTCAATGCTGTTTCGACAGGAAACTCCACCCTCGGAGAAGGGACTACGCGCGCGGAGCTCGACGCGGCTGTCATCACCGGCTCTGCCTTCGGTCCTTCCCCCCTGACCATGGCCGTCCCCACCGCCGGGCTCCCGATGTCCGGCGTACTCAAGGGCGCGTCCGTCACCGGCGGCTATCCGGTCCTCAATGTCTCCACGGTCAACCTTACGCGGGCCGTATCCAAGATCCGCTTTGTCTTCTGCCAACAGGGGGCCCCGGCCTCTGGCACGAATCCCGCAGTTCCCACGAATGCCGGTTGCGTTGTCAAGAGCATCTCGTTCGGGGGCACGGACACCGACTGCCAGATCGCTGCGTCGGAAAGACTGTTCACCGACCACAAATACGGCGCCACCGACAATCTTTTCGAGATTGACGGCTACACTCCCCTTTCGACCGTCCTTGCCGGAGAAGACAGCGCACCGCTGATAAAGAACAGCGACCTGACCATCTGCGAGCATCCGGACGAACTGCTCTTCCGCAGCCCCGGGCACGAACTGGAATCCGCCCAGGAGTACGAAAGCCGACTGGATGCGGCCGTGGCGGCATCGTCCCAGGTTGGCCCCATCTATATCCGCGAGACCGACAAGCTGATTTCCGGCATCCTCGTCTATAATACCGGGGAAGAGGACCAGACCGTCACTTTCTCCATGCCGGCGGACGATGTTCTCTGCCGCAACCACTCCTGGATCCTGTATGCCTACTTTGCGCAGGCCACCCGGACCCTGCAGTTCAAGATCGTGGTCCTCCCCTGGGACAAGAGCACCTACGACTATGACTTCACGACCGCGACCGTCAACGTGGTGCGCCGGTTCACCATTCCGGAGAACGATCCCGCCACATTCAAAAAGGAGCAGACGACAGACGGCTACTTTGATATTTCTTTCTGGCATACGCTGAACAGCCAGCCCAACACCATCAAAGGCGACATCCTCATTGCCACGCCGGTAGGCCAGAAACTGCACGTGGTGCCTGTTGCAGGCGCCCTTCCTGGTTACACCAAGGTTGACGGCATTTTCACCGTCACGCCTATGGAGCAGGTGATTTACCCTAACTACCAAAATCCGGAAAACGGCAGGATCGAGGACTGCAAGATTGAATTTACGATCTCCTGCAACCCAGGGACGCATACGGATGCAGAGTTGGAAGGCAACTACATTGACCTTCACTTCTGTGTCGAGATCGGAAACAATGAACGATGGATCGACTTGGACACCGAGTCCATCGACTACTACAGGATTATCCTCAAAAAGAATTGGAACGAATGATGAGAAAGTGGTTCCATATTCTGATGCTTCTTCCCCTGCTTCTGGCGGCGGGATGCCAGGACGGGCTCGAGCCAAACCGGCCCGGCTCCGGCCTGGTGCTGACCGTCCGCTGCGAAGATCCCGCCCTTGTCAAATCGACACCGGAAGACGGTGAGACGCGCTTTAACGAGAATCTCATCAAGTCCGTCGATTTCTTCTTCTATCCCGGAAGCGAACCGGCCAGTACCGCCGATGCCGTTTACCACCATCGGGTGGACCTGGAGGAAGATCCGGTTAGCTACACCGGAGGGCAGTGGGAGGCCACTTTCAATATCGTGCTCACACGCGTCGTGGCCGAGCAGATCTTCACGGCGGCAAACAATATGAAGGCTACTGTCTATGCCGTCGTCAATTATGGCGGGGATCTAGCCCCCGGCGGTTCCCTGGACGGGACCTCCCTGTCGGAACTGGCCGCTACGGCCATCGTCACCGACTTTGCCGCCACGGAAAGCAATTATGTCCAGGACAGTTTTCTGATGGACGGCGAAACCGTGATTACCTACGACGATTCCGCTGCCATCAGCGCGAGTGGGACCATAGACGCTCAGCGCTTCGCCGCCAAGATGACCACGGCCATCTCCGTCGCTAATGTGGTGACCCTAAAGCACATCAATAGCACGGACGACCCGGACGAAGTCTGGGAGCCGGTCCTACATACCATGCGCATCTACCTCGTGGACGGTGCTAAGAACGTTACGCTCGGCACTGCCACCAGCGACGACAATGCATCTCCGCAATTCTTCTCATACAGTGCTGAAGAACACAGGCGCCCCTTCCTCCGGGACAACGGCACCGAATACCTGACGCATACCACAGTAGGCTCAGGAGCCGACGAGAAGGTTTACTACAACACCTATCCGATGTACTCCTACCCCGTCGCATGGTCCACCGGCAAGCCGGATTACACCCAGCCCCTGCCGAAGCAGCCGTATCTCAAATTGGAGATGGACTGGCGCCGCACGGAGGCCAACGGATATTCCTACGACCGGCGCAAGTATTACTATAAGGTCATCCTTCCTGTCAATAGCCTGGAACGGAACAACTGGTACCACTTCAACATCGACGTCAGCATCCTGGGATCGGAGACGGATGAGGGCAAAGCCTTGCTCAACCCCACCACTTACTATATCCTCGACTGGCAGAACAAGAGCGTGCCTATCGACAAGTATGCCGTCATCAGCAAGGCCCGTTACATCTCGGTGGATACGAAGCCCAAGAGTCTCAACAACTTGACCAAACTGAGCATTCCTTTCCTCTCCAGCCACGATGTGAAGATTGTGGAAGGCAGCGTAACGGCCAGAAGGCCGTATTACGGTGAAATCACGAAAGAAAGCGACGTGGTGGACAAATACAACACCAAGTACCACGCCTGGGTGCGGAAGAATTCTGACGGAACCTATTATCTGGAGTACAACGGTCAGGACCAGGATCCCAATGGCCAGGCAAAATACGAACCTTCCGGATGGCTTTCCAATACGTCCACTTCCATAGAGTTCGAACACTCCCTTGAGAATAATTACACCAAGGATGACTTCGATTATTCGCCATACACCATTGAATTTGACATCGTCCACGACGACCTGACTCCAGGAGCTTATCCGTACAACGAATACCTGAAGCACATCACCATCATCCAGTATCCGGGCATCTATATCGAGTCCTGTATGAATTCGGATACGGAGATCAAGAAGAAGGGCAGCGTATATGGGTATGACAATGGTACCGCCCCCTGGCTGGGCATGCCCTGGGGCTATGTCTATATCGACAACGGGCGCTTTATCCGCAGAGACGCTATTACAAATGCCAGTTCTGCCGATCCTTACTACCATTTCTCCACGGATAACAATAAGCGGGAATACCAGTGGCGTACGGTATGGTACACCGGCGGTGGACGCGACATCTTCAGGATCAACGTGACCGTGCTTCCGCAGAATTCGGAATTCATCATCGGGGATCCGCGCATCGACGGTTACGACACCACGAAGCCCGTTATGGGCTACAGTTTTACTAACAACGGCAATACGGAAGCAGATAAGATTCTTCCGGACAGGAACGACAGTGATGTGTCCAACTTCACCCCTGCCCGTGTAGTGGACGGCGACGTGAATACGCCGCTGACGCTGACCGGAGAGACACGGCCGCTGATGTATTATCGCCCGACTGAGAAATCCGCTCGTACCGTCAACATGCTCGCTCCCAGCTACAGGATTTCAACCAAACTGGGCGGAACGGAATTCGGGAACCTCACCGAGTCTCAGGCCAAGTACCGCTGCGCGGGCTATCAGGAAGACGGCTTCCCGGGCGGAAGGTGGCGCATTCCCACCATGAGTGAAATCAGATTCATCGCCCAGCTCTCGGCAAAAGGCGTTTTTGAATTCATGTTCAGGGGCGATTACTGGTCAGCCAACGGTGTCGTTAATGTAAACACCAGCAGCGGCACGGTGACCAGCAGTACAAACTCGACGGCGCTCCTCCGCTGCGTGTATGACTCCTGGTACTGGGGTGACGAACAATGGAATCCGCGCACAGAATTCGTATGGGGGGACAGGCCGTAATGAGAAGACTGATTGCATATCTTCTGACCGCCCTCTTCCTGGCGGTGTCCTGCGTGAGTGAGCTCGAGCAGGGTGGCAGCGCTATGGATGCATCGCTCGATGGCGCCCCCGTGACGATTACCTTCTCCGTGCCCGATATTCAGGTTCTTCCTGCCACGAAATCACTGGAAAGCGGAGACGGCAACATCACCGACACACCTTACCTGGACCCGGACAAGATGTACCTGGTCGTCTGCGGCAGCAGTCAGAGTATCAAATACATCCGAAAAGCCACGTTGGTCAGCACCCAGGATAATGTTGAAATTCCGCAGGAGCATTTCCCTCTTTCCGAAGGAGACCGGGTTACCACCCTGTACACCTTCAGTGTCCAGCTCGAACTGTCCGATCAGGCCCGTACCATCCATATCCTGGGCAATGTAGATGAGAACCAGCTGATCACCGGTTCTTATTCCTACCAGAGCCTCCCCAATATGCTGTCCTACGACAACAAGCAGGCTTACTGGCAGAAACTCTATGTGCCGCATATCCGGGCCAAGAAGGACCCCGTCACCCAGGAGCCCATAAAATTGACTAACGGAAGCTATCAACCCGACGACGAGACCTCAGCATACTTCCAGTACGTTCCCCTTATCAGGAACTTCGCCAAGATCCAGGTCACCAATGCATCGGAAAATTTCACGCTCCACAGCTATGCTGTTATTTTCTATCCCGAACGGGGATCTGTCGTCCCCTACCGCAGCAACGAGCCGGTAGCGGTGAACCGTTTCGACTTCAACCCTCCCTCAGGGTACCGGTTCAGCGGCTATGAAAAGGCTACGTTTGAACAGTTGGAAGATGATATCGCGTATCCAGGCAACATGCCCGCAGGCGTAGCGCTGAGCGATGTCATTCCGCCGGCTTCCGAATTCGAGGATCCCTCCACCAGCCAGGGACGGGTTCTCCTGTACGACGAAAACGACACCGATAGTGCCTTTTACATCTATGAACGTGGGGTTCCAAATGATCACATCGGGCCCACCTTCATCATTATCTGCGGCAAATTCGAGGATGATGACCAATGGTACTACTACCGCCTGGACCTGATGGAATCGAAAGTGGAAGGTACGCAGACCGTCTCCCGGTATTATCCCATCTACAGGAATTTCCGCTACAACATCCAGCTGCACCGGATTTCTTCCGAAGGCGTACTTACCCCGGAACTCGCCGCCGTTTCTTCGGGTGCTGAGGATATCTCGGCCGATGTCTCCATGCGGCACCTTTCCGACATTTCCAACGGCACCACCCGCCTGGTGGTGGAGCCGTTCATGACCAGGACCTACAGCGGTCCGGCGGAAGAAGGTTCTTTCTACGAATTATACGCACGTTTCTTCAACGACGTGAATTCCAACGTGCCCAATCTCAACATCGCTGCCGTACGAGTGGAGTTGGAACCTATGACCGACGGTTCCGACGACATCCTGATCCTTTATGATGACAACGGCCACCGCGTGGCTTCCGGAGGCTTCTTCTTCCCGGTTGCCGCCACGGTAGGCGGTGTAGAAGGCATCCGGACCATCCGGTTCAATACCATTGAACCGCTGGACGAGACCAAGACCCAGAAGATCAAGATCACCGGCCACAACCCGGGCAACCATCAGGACCTGCGCCTCTACCGGGAGGTGGAAATCACGCTGCAGAAAAAGCAGCCGCTGAAAGTTTCGTGCGAAAGTCCTGTGCTGCTCGCCACGGGCACTCCCCTGACCGTCGACATAACCGTCCCTTCGGAACTGCCGGAATCCATGTTCCCTCTGGAATTCATCGTCGAGCCCGAGGACAAGACCCTGACACCCGACACGTCGAAAGATGTTAACCTGCCGGTTGTTTCGGGACGCTCGATCGCTACCACAGAATCGGCATTCAAAGACATCCCCGCCTACTACTTCCTCCGGACACTCACCTGGGAGGAATATTCGGGCCTGGACGTATACGAAGGCGAGCGTACTTTCCACTGCTACTTCAAGACCAACCGGCCCCAGAGCGCCACAACCGTCTGGGTTTACAACGAGTATTTCACCAAAGCCAGCGCTGCCTTTGAGAATGAGGCTCCTCCCGAAAGGCCTACGGGCCACTTCTATGTCAATGCTATCGAGAATTGTACCGTGAAGCTGTACCATGCCGGCGAGTACAAGATAGACGACGGAGAATGGGTGACCTACTCCTCCAATCAGACCGTCGCGGTTGAAGCAGGCCATAAGATCAGCTTCTGCGCCGGCAGCCATGCCCAGCCTGCGAAGTCTTGGAACCAGGGCAGATTCTCCTGCACCGGCGGCAAGTTCGAAATAGGTGGAAACCTGGCCTCACTGGTGGTCGGTGACAGTTATGTGACAGAGGGCTCTACGATCACCGGTGCTACATTCCTGGACTTCTTAAAGGCGAATACAAATCTTATCGATGCTTACAACCTTGAGATTCCGATGCTGACGGTGGCGGAAAATGCCTACAAGTCCATGTTTGACAGCTGTACCAACCTGGAGCGCGGACCTCAGCTCCTGCCAGCCACGTCTCTGGGCAAGACTTGCTACCGCAATATGTTCTACAACTGCGCCAAACTGGAGAATGCGCCAGTCCTGGCGGCCACGAAACTGGCGCAGGGATGCTACCAGAGAATGTTCTATGGATGCGTGAAGATCAACTACATCAAGATGCTCGGCACGCAGAACTACCGCGATGACGCCTTCATCTCCGACGGCACCAACTGGTGCGGCGGCGTTGCTGCTACCGGTGAACTCTGGCTGGACAGCTCGCTGAATCCCGTCACCAATTACACCACATCCTGGAACAAGATCGTCCCTGCCGGCTGGACCGTCAAGTACGTAGATGACCAATAAGTTATACACGAAAACCCCTCAGAGCCTCTGAGGGGTTTTTTGTAGAGCTCTGGAAGAAGCTTTGATCAGATAATGATTTCGATCTGTGCGGTCTCGCCGGCTTTGAACGTGTACTGGACATGGTCGCCGTCCTTGGCCAGTTCCTTGCCATTCACCAGGATGCGGCAGCCTTCCCGGCGGTTGCGAAGCGTCAGGGTCTGGGCCTGATTGGAAGTGATGGAGGCACGGATGCCCTTCTCGTCCCAGTCCATGTGATTCAGCTTGGCGAAGGTATACAGCCAGACGCCGTCAATGGCACCGTGCATCAGGTTGTCGGGCATCACCGGCAGGAATTCCACTGTGCCGGGCTCGCTGAAGACGCACATCTCCACCAGGAACGCCGGGACAGCGCCCGTCAGGTCCGGGAACACGCCCCTGTAGGGGAAGTGGCTGGTCTGCAGCGTGCGGCGGACGAAGCCGTGGTTGAGCAGCTGGCTCAGGTTCTGCTCGGCTTCTTCCATATCCTTCAGGCGGATG
>CADASN010000016.1 GCA_902790635.1 uncultured Bacteroidia bacterium
CGCGCAGCATCTTTGCTTGGGCTCGCTGCATCGCCCGGCAGCTTCTTGCTTCCATTCTTTTTTACCTTTTTTTGGTAAACTTTTTTCAGGACGATACATACCCGTGTTTTCGGTTATTGTTGAAAATCAGCTGTTTTCTTTGCCACAGCTCGCGGTGAATTGATCTATGTAGTAAATCAAATTACTGACTATCAATTAACAACAAAAACACGGGTGGCGAATTGGAGCACCCGTGTTTTTTGTTTTCGCTATGTGTCAGTCGATTCCGCAGCACGCTGTGTGCCCGCGCGCTTCGCTAGGTCCGCGGCTTGCCGTCGACAGAGGAAATCCTCACGGTGGCGGATTCGGCGTCTTTGCCCTGATGGATCTCGACATTCTCGTAGATCCAGGAACTGAGCACGGAGCCGGTGTTGCCGTCAACGATGTCCCAGGTGATGCTGTAGGTACCTTCCACCAGGCCGCCACAGGCTTCATCACCCTTGCCGTAAGACGTGGGGAGGTCACAGGATACAAATCCCAAAAACATGGCAACTAAGCCAGAAAGCCATAGGATTCTCTTCATATTCGCGGTTGTAAATTGGTATTATAACCACCAATATAGATTTTTCTTTGATCAGATATATCGCTTGACCACAAAAAGATAACCGGGAGCACCAGGCCTTTACGCACGATTGCTTTGTTTGTACCATTCGCGGGGCGTGAGACCGGTCTCGCGGGTGAAGACACTGGAGAAGACCACCCCGGAGGTGAAGCCGCAGCGGGTGGCGATCTCATCGATACTGAACTCGGGGTGATTCAACCTCAGACGCTTGGATTCTTCGATCCGGTAGTGGTTCACAAACTGATAAAAGGTGCAGCCATACTCGTCGTTGATGAACTTCGAAAGGGCATTGCGGTTCATGTCCAGCGCCTGACCCAGGTCTGAGAGCTGGAAACCGGGGTTGAGATAGGGTTTCTCCCTATTCATCCAATTCTCCAGTTTCTTGCGGAGATCGGCCTGGGCCGTGCCGGCGGTCTCCAGGTGCTTCTCTTTCTCAATGTGGCGGACCATGGTCCAGGGATCTTTCCTGAAGAGAATCTGTTCGGTGGAGTAAGCCAGCAGGAAGGCGCTCAGCCACAGCTGCGTAAAGCCTCTTGTGTGGCTGTGTGTGCCGCACATGTACATATAGACCACCCCCACCAGCACCAACATCACCAGATAGCGGACAATCCACTGCACATCAATGTTGTCCAGGGTGGAATAATTCTCCTCGCACCAGCTCTTGTAGGCCCGCAGATGAGTGAACAGCATGGCTACAAGGACAACCGGATACAAGCTGATAAAAGCTTGCAGATTCAGCGGAATCGCGAAATCCAGCGCCACCAGGGCCAGCAGGGGCAACAGTTGCCACAGGGTACGCTTCCAGTTGAGCCAGCCGGGCCGGAGGGCCTCGGTGGGATAGAGCAGCAGCATCCAGCCCAGCAGGTTGCCGATGAGCAACTCGTGCGTACTGAGCTGGGAGGCACCCATGTCCATCACATGCCTTGGCGCAGCGATCCATAAAACAAGATAGGCCAAATCAGCCACACCCCAGATGAATAGCGTCCAGGCCCAAACCCTGCGGAAGCGCAACCCGTCCGTATGCCGGATCATGATCCATAGACAGAAAAACGCAATGGCGGTTGAACCGGCTATGAAGGTCGGCGTAACGATGTTGTCAAAAATATCAGCCGGGATATAACGGGCCAGCCAGATGCTCACGGCCACACAGACAGTGAGGATGACCGTGAAACGAATGACGGATTTGTATTGGCTGAACCAATTCATGATGCTGGCCGCTTGTTGTGGAAAAACAAAGTTAGAAAAAGATATTGGTTTTTCCCAATCGCTTTTTATAGCCCCTGTACAAATTATGCGTCAGCGAAGGTACGGCCGTCGTCGAGCGTGATCTGGAGTTTGGTGTACTCGCTGTGGAAGTCGTGCTCCAGCCGGTCGAGGTAGCGGGCGCTCTCCCATTTGCACATCGGGAGGTCGTGCAGCAGGTAGTTGCCGCACGCCTCGGGACGTGTGGCGGGCACCTCGGTCTGCGTGAGGATCCACTGCAGGCACTCGATCGTGAGGCGACGCATATCCTCCACGGTGTAGGTCCCGGTCATGATGACGTACATGCCGGTGAGGCAGCCCATGGGGCCGACGTACACCACGTCATCCTTCACAGAAGAATTGCGGAACCAGGTGGCCATCAAGTGCTCCAGGCTGTGCATGGCGGCCGGGGCGACGGCCGGCTCCCGGTTCGGCTCCGTGATGCGCAAGTCAAAGGTCGTAAAGCCCTTGTCCACGCGTGAGACATAGATTCCCGGCTTCAGCCGGGTATGGTCAATCGTAAAACTCTGAATAACTTCCATACTATTTACTTTCTAAAAAGGGTCACAACCCCCGCCGAGAGCGGGTCCAGGGTCAGCGTCACGCTGTCGTCCACGGGCGAAAGCGTTCGCTTTTGGCGGGCGACCGCCCGCTTGTGCTGCATGTCGTTGGCGGCGGACAGCGAGCCGGGGGCGAAGAACTCGTATTCCGCGCCGGAGAGCGGCCCCCAATTGCCCGTCAGGGTAAGCGCGCAGGGCCGGTCGGTCGGATTGACGGCCTTGACGATGACGCTGCCGCCGTTCTCCGCCAGGGAGGCGGCGACGCTCAGCTCCTTGCTGTCCCCCGTGTAGGCGAGCCGCAACGGGGAATAATGGTCGTACCACAGCTCCGTGACGAGGTAGTTGGGGGCGACGAAGAGGTCCTTGTAGTCGAAGTTGATGAAGGCGTTGTTCCAGTCCGGAGCGTCGGTCCGCCGGATGAACAGGGCGGCGGCGCCCATCGCGACCACGTCGAGGCGTTCGCAGACATTCAGGAATCCGCCCGCGAACAGGCCCGTGCGCCAATCGGTGCTGTTGAGATTCCACTCGGAGATGAAAAGCTTGATGTTGGGATTCGGGCAGGCGGCGATCAGTCCGGCATAGCGCTCGTACTGCTGCGCGAGGCGCGCGGGGCCCGAAGCATAGCCGCCCGCCTGCTCGTAGTGGTGCAGGCTCAGGTAGTCGAAGAAACGCCCTGAGCGGTTCAGGAAGGCTTCGTCCTCGGGAAAACCGCCGCAGGCGATGATCTTGATGGACGGATCGACCTGCCGCAGCGCGACCGAATAGTCGCGCACGCAGCGCTCGTAGCGCTCGATCCCCATCTCCCACATCTCGTTGTCAATCTCCCAGTACTTGACATTATAGGGCTCGGGATGGCCGTTGGCCGCACGCACGGAGCCCCATTCGCCCGTGGCGGGTTCGTTGCAGTAGCGCAGCCAGTTGACCGCATTCTGCAGGATCTCGTCGTATTCGGATTCGGGCCGCTCGAAGCCCACGCTCACCACGATCACGGGCTCGCTGCCGATCTCGCGGCAGAAGCGGATGAACTCGTCGGTGCCGAAGCAGTTCTGGTCGTAGTCCAGCCATTGCCAGTGGTCCCAGCGGCGGCGGGCTTCCTGCGGGCCGATGCCCCAGCGCCAGTCGTATTGGGCCGCGTAGCCGCCGCCCGGCCAGCGCAGGCAGGTCGGATGCAAGTCCTTGACGGCCTGGAAAATATCCGGGCGGAATCCTCCCAGCGCCTGTCCCGAGCGGGTGCCCATCGACGCCTGGTCGATCTGCAGGGTGCCGTCTTCGGCGGCGATGGCGAAGTCCGCATCGCCTTCGAAGGCTCCCCCGTCGAGGGTAAATTCGTACTTTTGCCAGTCGGGCGAAGGGCCGCCCAGCGACTGCCGCACAACCCACTCGCCGCCGCGGCGCAGGCCCACCGTCAAGCGCGCACGCCCGTCGCCCCGGGCATACACGGAGCCGACGAAGACTTCGCCCGGGCGCACGGCCTGCGGCCCCTGCTGCAGGCCGGAAAGGCCCCGGGCACGGATCTCCTGGGCGTAGTCCATGTTGACCACGTCGCCCTTGACCAGCCGGAAGGCTGCATCGCCGAAGGATGTCCATTCGGGGGCGACATCCGGGACCGCCACTTCTTTGGGCAGCCCCTCGAAGAAGGTCTGCCGGCCGTCTGCGGAGCGGACGCGGATGTTGCGGAAGCGGGCCTCGGTATAATTTTCCCACAGGGTGACGGCGTTGTGCCTGCGCCCTGTCGGGACGGTCGTGGCGAGGATCCGGCGGCCGTCCCACCACACGGTGATCCGGCGCCCGCGGCAGCTGACTTTGACGTGGTGCCAGGCCGCCTGGTCCGTCTGCTCCGCCCGCGCCCGTGCCGAGGTAAGCGGTTCCAGCGCGATAACCTTGCGGGTGCGCCCGCCGAATCCGGCGACCTCCTTCTCCACACGCGTGGCGAGGGAGAATTCGGCGCTGGTCGCCTGCTTCTGGGCCTGCGCGAGGGCCTTGGCCTGGTTGTCGGCCTCGATCTGCGCGGCCGTCTGCGCCAGGGCGAAACGCTGCCCCTCGAAAGCGGGGTCGTAGAGCCGCAGGAAATAGGGCTCACCGTCCGCCTGGTCCTTGACTGCGAGGCGCAGGTCCAGCAGGCCGCCGCTCCAGCGCCGGCCGGGCAGGCGGTAGGCACGCCAGGCGACGTCCATCTCGATGTCATAGCTGTCGGTGTCCACCTCCGTCAGGGGGATGGGCTGCTCGTAGCGCGTGGGCGAATGCAGGACCCCTTCGTCGTCGGCGAACCAGCCGTCGAAATAGCCGTCGCGCGGCGGGATGCCGGGATAGTGCTCCGGCTCGAAGGAGCGTCCGTAGATGATCTCCTGCCAGACGCCGTTGTTGGCGGAGAAATAGATATGTTCGAAGAGCTGGCCATAGATGAGCGGGTCGATACGCCCGTCCACGTGGCGGGCGTCGATGTCCAGCCGGACGGCGTCCTGGGCGGAAATGCCCGGCGCCAGCAACGCCAGGGAGGCAGCGAAGAAAAGATTGCGCAAAGTCATATCCCGATACGGTTAATCATTTCAACAAAGGTAGGAATTTTTTCGTCCGGCATCTTTCATCTTGACGACGAAAAACGTATATTTGTAAATTAAGTTATATAGTATGGAGAAATACGGTCTGGACCTGCACGGCTCGCTTTTGCTGGATGAATACCGCGAACTGCGCCCTACCCTGCTCGTCATGAAGGATCTCGTGCTGGACATCCTTCGCAAGGACATCGCCGACAAGGGCCTGATGGTCACGGCGACGGAGGCCCGCGTCAAGGAGGAGAAGAGCCTGGCCGGCAAGCTGGAGCTCAAGGGCGCCAAGTACGCCAGCGCCACCGACATCACTGACCTGCTCGGTGCCCGCGTCATCACTTTCTACAGCGACGACGTGGACAAGATCGCGGCGATGGTGGAGAACCTGTTCGACATCGACCGTGAGAACTCGGTGGACAAGCGCAAGATGCACCAGCTGGACAGTTTCGGCTACAACTCCCTCCACTTCATCTGCCGCATCCCGGGACGGCTCTATTCCGACCCGGAGTTCCCCCTGCTCAACGAGATCCGCTTCGAAATCCAGATCCGCACCTCCCTGCAGCATGTCTGGGCGACGCTCTACCACGATTCCGGCTACAAGTCCGGCGTGGAGGTGCCCCATATCTATCTCCGGCAGATGAACCGCCTGGCCGGCATGCTGGAACTGGCCGACGAGCAGTTCTGCCTCATCCGCACCGGCATCAACGACTACCGCCGCCGGGTGCAGTCGCTGGTCGCCGACGGCCACCTGGAGGGCGTCGCCCTGGACGGCGACAGCTTCAAGAGCTACCTGTCGATGCAGCCCTTCGACGCGCTCAACCGCAAGATCGCCGCGCTCAACCAGGCCGAGATCCAGGAAGTCTCGCTCCAGCGCTACCTCCCCATCCTCAAGGCGATGGGCCTGAATACGCTCGGCGACATTGAGAAGATGATCAAGGACTACCACGAAGACGCCTACCGGCTCGCCTCCTTCCAGCTCGGCGTGACCGACATCGACATCATCACCTCCGCCGTGGCGCTGCAGAACCTCTGCATCGTGCACATCCTGCGCAGCGGCCGCGGCAAGCCGGGGCTGACCGCCCTCTACAATACCCTCAACGGCGAATCCCCCGGCAACGCCGCGCTCGCGGAAATGGTTTATAAACAAGCAGAAAACCTGAAATTGATTTGATATGGACCTCAACGACAAATTCATCATCACCATCAGCCGTGAGCTGGGTTCCGGCGGACGCACCATCGGCCGCCAGCTTGCCGAAAAACTCGGCGTCCGCTACTGCGACAAGGCGCTCATCCACGGACTGGTCGAAAAGTTCAACCTGACCGCCTACGAGATCGAGAAGATCAAGGGCAAGAAGCAGAACTGGCTCGCCGACTTCATCGAGCGCGTCGCACCCGTCCCGACGGCCAGGGCCATGTACGGCCCGCATCCGGAGATCGACGAGACTGTGCTCCCGCACTATACAACTTCCGAAGAAGTCTTTGCCGCGGAGTCCGAGATCCTGCGTGGGCTCGCGGACAAGGAGTCCTGTGTCATCGCCGGTCGCTCCGGCTTCTTCGTGCTGCAGGACCACCCCAACAAAGTGGACATCTTCATCCGCGCCTCCCTGGAGAACCGGGTCAAGCGCGTGATGCGCAAGCAGGGCCTCAGCGAGATCGAGGCCCGGACCGTCATCCAGTCCGTGGACGAAGCCCGCGAGAACTACATCAAGCGCTACACCGGGCTCTCCCGCTATGACGCCCGCAACTACGACATCGTCCTCAACGTCGATGACCTGCCCGAGGACAAGGCCGTCGAACTCATCCTCCAATACATCCAGCGATAATGGCCAACAAACCCCTGGACACCATCCTGTTCGACCGGGCTACCCGCTTTGCGGTCGAGGCACACGCCGGCACGGAGCGCCGCGGGAAAGGATTCCCCTACATCATCCATCCGATGGAAGCGGCGGCCATCGTGGCCACCATCACCCCGGATCCCGAGATCCTCGCCGCCGCCATCCTGCATGACGTGGTCGAAGACACGGACTGCACCGTGGATGAGCTCCGCCGGGAGTTCGGCGACCGGATCGCGGAGCTGGTGGCTTCGGAAAGCGAGGACCCGATGGCGGACCTCTCCGAGGAGGCATCCTGGCACGCCCGCAAGCAAGCGGCCATCGACCGCCTCGCGCAGGCGCCCCACGACGCCAAGATCGTGGCGATGGGCGACAAGCTCTCCAACATGCGCGCCATCGCCCGCGACCACGAGCAGATCGGCGACGAGATCTGGAACCTTTTCCACACCAAGGAGAAGAGCGAACACGAATGGCACTACCGCGGCCTGGCCGCTTCGCTCTCCGACCTGTCCGGCACCGCCGCCTACCGCGAGTTCGTCGCGCTGATCGACGAAGTTTTCAAGCAATAACACACCCCCATGGAGCAGACACAACCGATCCTGATAGACCTGGCCGACTACGAGTATGCCGGCGAGGGCGCCAACGGCAGCAGCTACAACCACAAGTCCGACCCGGACATCATGCTCAAGCTCTACAACCCCGGCAAGGAAGGACATGCCCGCGGTGAATGGCTTGTCGCGAAAAAGGTCTTCGACCTGGGCATCCCCACCCCCGAGCCCGGCGATCTCGTCACGGACGGCGAGCGTGTCGGGATCCGTTTCCGCCGCATCAGCGGCAAAAAGTCCTTCTCCCGCGCCGTCGGGGACGACCCGGAACACGTGGAAGAGTACGCCCGCGAATTCGCGCAGATGTGCCGCCAGCTGCATTCGGTGCATGTGGACACCTCCGTCTTCGAGAACGTCAAGGACCGGTATCTCCGCCTGCTCCGGGAGAATCCTTTCTTCACGCCGGAAGAGAAAGAGAAGATCGCCGCCTTCATCCGCCAGGCGCCCGATGCCGACATCGCCCTACACGGCGACCTGCAGTACAGCAACGCCATCTTCGTCGGCGACGAGCGCTACTTCATCGACCTCGGTGACTTCTGCTACGGCTATCCGATGTTCGACATCGGCATGGTCTATCTCTGCTGCTACCTCAGCAGCGCTGACTTCATCCAGGAGATGTACCACATGTCCAAACCGACCGCCCAGACCTTCTGGGATGCCTTCGCCCCCGCGTATTTCGGCCCGGACGCCGACCTGGAAGCCATCGAGCGGGAAGTCCGCATCTACGCCGGACTCAAGACCCTGATCGTCGAGCGCGACACCCGTTGTCCCATGCCCGAGTTCCGTGCCGAGCTGGAGCCCATCCTCAAATAGCCCTTTCCCACTATGCCCAGAATCAAAGATGCCTTCCAGCGGATCTACGCCCTGCAGGGCCTGATGCTCATCATCGTCGCCGCTTTCATGTTGGAGACGACTTCCGTCATCCAGTATCATTTCACGAAAAAAGGCCTTCGAGAAGAAGCCGACCGGCGCGCAGAAAGCGAGCTGGCCGTCAGCCGCCTGGAGATGGAGAAGATCACCGGTTCCGTCGAGTCCGCCACCGACAATCTCGCCTGGATCCTCGAGCGCGAGCTGGACAACCCGGAGCGTTTCTTCGACTTGTTCAAGCGGATGATGGATAGCAACCCGGTCATCCTGGACGGGTTCGCGGCCTTCACGCCGGAGTATTATCCTGAGAAGGGGCACTGGTTCGAGCCGCTCCTCGCCCGCCGGGGCGACAGCTACGAAGAGATGGTCCTGGGGTCCGAGGGCCACGATTATTTCCAGTCAGACTGGTACACGCAGGTCATACAGACAGGCAAGAGCTACTGGAGCGAGCCCTATTTCGACGACAGCGGCGGCCGCACGATGGTCGTCACGTATTCAACGCCGGTCTGGGACCAGGACGGCCAGATTGTCGGCATCGTGGGTGCCGACCTCTCGCTCGCATGGCTGACGGAGCTGGTCGTCGGCATCCAGCTGTATCCCGACTCCTTCAGTACGCTGACCAGCCGGAGCGGGCAGATGATGGCCTGTCCGGCCGAGACGTTGGAAGTCGCCAAAACCCTGCGCTATGATACGCAGATGGAGCGGACCGGCTGGAAAATGTCCATCGTCATCCCCGAGGAAGAGATTCTCCGGCATGCCAAGATAATCGGCAGCATCGTGCTGCTGCTCCAGCTACTGGGGCTCGGCCTGCTCATGCTGATCATCTGGCGCGCCGCCATCCACCTGCTCCGCCTCAAGAAAGAGCGGGATTCCAAAGCGAAAATCGAAGGCGAACTCAAGATTGCAAGCGCCATCCAGATGGCCATGCTTCCGAAGACCTTCCCCACCTACCCGGAGCGCAGCGACCTGGACCTGTTCGGTTCGCTGACGCCGGCCAAGGAAGTCGGCGGCGACCTGTTCGACTTCTTCATCCGCGACAACCGGCTGTTCTTCTGCATCGGCGATGTCTCCGGCAAGGGCATCCCCGCCTCGCTGGTGATGGCGGTCACGCGCAGCCTTTTCCGCAGCACGTCCGCGCACGAATCCAACCCGGGACGCATCGTTTCCCACATCAATGACGCCATCAGCGAAGGCAACGAAACCAACATGTTCGTCACCTTCTTCCTGGGTATCCTGGACCTCAACGACGGGCACCTGCGCTACTGCAATGCCGGCCACAACGCTCCCCTGCTGCTCACGGAAGGCGATTCGCGGCCGATCGACGTGCAGCCGAACGTGCCGCTCGGCATCATGGAAGGACTCAAGTTCGCCACGCAGCAGCGCATCATCCCCCAGGGAAGCACGCTGTTCCTCTTTACCGACGGCCTCACGGAAGCGGAAGACGCCCAGAAGGAGCTCTTCGGCGACCAGCGCCTGGAGGATGCCACCCGCGAGATCGCGCCGCTGAGCGCCAAGGAGCAGATCCAGAGCGTCATCGAGTCCGTCCGGGAGCATGTCCAGCAGGCTCCGCAGAGCGACGACCTGACCATGCTCAGCATCAAGTTCCTGGGGTATTCCGGCGACGCCCGTGACCGCCACCTGATGCTGCAGAACGACATCAAGCAGATCCCGCAGCTGGCTGACTTTATCGAAGATATCGCGGAGGAGACCGGCATCAGCCAGGCATTGGCCATGAGCCTCAACCTCGCCCTCGAAGAAGCGGTCGTCAATGCCATCCTCTACGCGTATCCGGAGGGGATGGAAGGACTCGTGGAGATCGAGGCGCTCATCCGGGACAACACGGTCCACTTCATCGTCAGCGACACCGGCCGTCCCGTGGATCCCACCCAGTTGGACGACGAGGAAGACCTCAACCGGATCCTCGAAGACCGGACGAACAATGCCCTCGGCATCTACATGGTCCGCAACATCATGGATACCGTCTACTACGAGCGTACCGACGGTCGCAACTGCCTGCACATGACCAAGAAGCTTTCGTAGCCGTCCGAGGTTTGAGCGAAGCGAAGCGCCGTCAGGCGCGTGCCGGAGGGAGGAGCGATGCGACGACCGGGAGGCACCCGGCGAAACGAAGTGGAGCCGGCATGCCCCTGGGGGCAGCCGCGAAGCGGCGGGGGTAAAGGGATGCAATCCCGGAGCCGAAGCGAAAGAAGCAGCGCGATTTGCGCTGCTTCTGGAGCGGAGGCGGAGGGATTCGAACCCCCGGAACGTCGCCGTTCAACAGTTTTCAAGACTGCCGCCATCGACCACTCGGCCACACCTCCGGAAAAGGGACTGCAAATATAGGAATTATTCGATTCCGGGACAAGCCCGGAAAGACGGTTTACGCCTTCTTGCCCTCGACTTGCTTCTTGTCGTCTTTGGCAAAGAACTTCCACTGGAAGAGGATCAGGTAGAAAGCACCCACCGTCACGCAGGAATCGGCGAAATTGAAGACCGGGCTGAAGAAGATCACACGCTCACCTTCGCGGATGATCGGGAAGTAGAACATGTCCACCACCTTGCCGAACATGAAGGGGGCATAGTCCCAGACCAGGCCGTAGAAGAGGCAGTCGATGATATTGCCGATCGCTCCGGCGGTGATCAGGGTCAGCCCGACCAGCACGCCCTTCGGGGTGTCTCCCTTCTTGATCAGCGAACAGATCCACCAGATCAGGGCCCCGCTCAGCACGATGCGGAAGAGCGACAGGAGGAACTTGCCCACCTGGCCGCCGAACGCCATGCCGAACGCCATGCCTTCGTTCTC
Organism: uncultured Bacteroidia bacterium; assembly: GCA_902790635.1. Taxonomy (GTDB): domain Bacteria; phylum Bacteroidota; class Bacteroidia; order Bacteroidales; family UBA932; genus Cryptobacteroides. The sequence continues at coordinate 11,057 of CADASN010000016.1, forward strand.
CACGAAGCAGAGGCGGAACCACTGTCCGATGACGAAGATCTGTTCGCCCAGGTCCATGTTCGTCTTGACCAGGTATTTGATCACCTGGTCGATGACGACGAGCCCGATCCCGAGCAGCAGGAGCCGTTTGCCCTGGGAAAGTTTCATGCTAGTTCTTTCCCTGTTTGGCAAGCATTTCCTTGGCCTCGACGGTCAGGGTGGCGTGCGGCACCAGGCGAAGGCGCTCCTTGGGGATGAGCTTGCCGGTCACGCGGCAGACGCCGTAGGTCTTGTTCTCGATGCGGATCAGGGCCGCTTCGAGGTTCTGGATGAACTTGTACTGGCGCTGGGCCATCTGGCTGGCCTCTTCCTTGGAGAGCTGGAAAGCACCATCATCCTCGACGGTACGGAAAGAAGGGGTCGTATCTTCGATATCGTTGGTGCCGTTGTGCATGACGACCTGGCGGAGCGTGTTGTACTCGGCCTTGGCCTTGGCGAGCTTCTCCTCGATGATGGCCTTGAATTCGGCCAGTTCAGCGTCTGAATAGCGGGTTTTGTTCTCTGACATTGTCTATGAAATGGTTAGCTAGTGTGTTTCGTGACTTGGATGCGGATCGCGCCGTCGCCCCACTCGACCTCCGCGGCCCCTTCGGGCGCTTCGGCGAGCGGCTTGAGCTCCAGCGAGAGCGAGAGCGTCTGGGCGGCGACATAGTCCGCGTATTCGGACAGGGCGTCCCGAAGTTCTTCGGCAGCCTGGCCGTCGGCATAGACCACCGTGTGGATGCGGTCGGTGACTTCGAAACCGCTGTCCTTGCGGAGGGTCTGGACCGGGTGGATGAGTTCGCGGGCATTTCCTTCGCGCAGGAGTTCCGGCGTCTGGATGATGTCCAGGGCGAGGGTAAGGGTCCCTTCGGTGGCGACGAGCCAGCCGGGCATGTCCTCGGAATGGATCTCGTAGTCCCCCTTGGAGAGCGTGACGTCACCGGACGGCAGCGAGAGTACATAGGTGTCCTCCGAGCGCTCGATGGCAGCGATCTCCTCCTGGGAGAGCTGTCCGAACGCGGCGGCGATCTCCTTCATCTGCTTGCCGTAGATCTTGCCGAGGGTCTTGAAATTCGGCTTGATCTTCTTCGTGATGATCCCTGTGGTGTCGTGCAGGTACTCGATCTGCTTGACGTTGACCTCGGTCAGGAAGATGTCGCTGACGCGCTGGATGTGCTCCTTGACCGTGTCGTCCATGACGGGCACCAGCACCTTGGCGAGCGGCTTGCGGACGTTGATGCCCACTTTCTTGCGCAGGGCCAGGACCATCGAGGAGGCCTTCTGGGCGAAGCCCATGCTCTCCTCCAGCTCCTGGTCCACCAGCGTGGCGGCGTAGTGCGGCATCGGCTGGTAATGTACGCTGTCGGCTCCCTGGACCAGGTCCAGCCAGAGGCGGTCCATGAAGAACGGGGCGATCGGCGCGCCCAGCAGGGCCACGCCCTTCAGCACCTCGTACAGGGTCTGGTAGGCCGAGAGCTTGTCCTCGGCCAGTCCGGTACCCCAGAGGCGCTTCTTGTTGAGGCGGATGTACCAGTTGGACAGGTCGTCGCAGACGAAATCCTGCACCAGGCGACCCGCCGACGTGATGTCATAGTCCTCGTAGGCATCCACGACCCCCTTCACGAGGGTGTTCAGCCGGCTGATGATCCAGCGGTCGAACATCGGACGCCGCTCATACGGAACGGCCGGAGCCTCCGGATCGAAATGATCGATATTGGCGTACAGCGCGAAGACGGAGTAGGAGTTGTAGAGCGTGCCGAAGAACTTGCGGCGCACTTCCTCCACGCCCGCCTCGTCGAACTTGAGGTTATCCCAGGGCTGGGAGTTGGTCATCATGTACCAGCGGAGGGCGTCCGGGCCGTATTTGTCCATCGCCTGGAAAGGATCCACGGCGTTGCCGAGGCGCTTGCTCATCTTCTCCCCCTTCTTGTCCAGCACGAGGCCGTTGGAGATCACGCGCCGGAAGGCAGGCGTGCCGCTGACCATCGTGTGGATGGCGTGCAGGGTGTAGAACCACCCGCGCGTCTGGTCCACGCCTTCGGCGATGAAATCCGCGGTGCAGCCGAAGTCCGGGGTGTCGATGCCGCGCAGGCCCGTCTGGGCGTACGGCATCGCGCCGGAGTCGAACCACACGTCGATCAGGTCGGTCTCGCGGGTCATCTTGCGCCCGGAGGGGCTGACGAGGAAGATCTGGTCCACGTAGGGACGGTGGAGGTCGATCTTGTCGTAATTGTCCTTGGACATGTCCGCCGGGTCGAAACCGCGGTCACGCAGCGGGTTGGAGGCCATGAAGCCGGCGGCGACGGCCTTGTCGATCTCGGTGTACAGTTCCCTGACGGAGCCGATGCAGATCTCCTCCTTGCCGTCTTCGGTCCGCCAGACCGGCAGCGGCGTGCCCCAGTAGCGGCTGCGGCTGAGGTTCCAGTCCTGGATGTTCTCCAGCCATTTGCCGAAACGGCCCGTGCCCGTGGATTCGGGTTTCCAGGTAATCTGCCCGTTGAGCTCCATCATCTGCTCGCGGACGGCGGTGGTCTTGATGAACCAGCTGTCGAGCGGGTAGTAGAGCACCGGCTTGTCCGTGCGCCAGCAGTGCGGGTAGGAGTGCACGTGCTTCTCGATCTTGAAGGCCTTGCCCTGCTGCTTGAGCATCACGCAGAGGTCGACGTCCAGGGTCGGGGCGTCCGGGGCGAGGCTGCTGTCGTAGGCGTTCTTGACGTAGCGGCCGGCCCACTCGGCGTAGTCCGGGCTGACGTGGGTGGCCACATAGTCCGGATCCAGGTCCTCCAGGCGGCAGAAGCGGCCCTGGAGGTCCACCTGCGCCTGCGGATCGCCGTTGCGGTCGATGACCTGCAGGGGGGCGATGCCGGCGGCGCGGCCCACCTTGGCGTCGTCAGCGCCGAAGGTCGGCGCAATGTGGACGATGCCCGTACCCTCTTCCGTGCTCACGTAGTCGCCGGGAATCACGCGGAAAGCATCCCCGTCGGGACGGAACCAGGGAATCAGCTGCTCGTAGCGCAGGCCCACGAGCTCGCTTCCCTTGACGCTGCCGGGCAGGACCTCGAAAGGCACCTTGCCGCCGAAAAGCGTCGGCACGAGCGCCTCGGCGACGATGTAGGTCGCAGGAGCGCCGGTGTAGGGATTCGCGGAGCGGACTTTGACATAGTCGATATTCGGGCCGACGCAGAGCGCCGTGTTCGAAGCGAGGGTCCAGGGGGTCGTGGTCCAGGCGAGGATGTAGAGATCGTCCTCCCCGAGGACCTTGAACTGAACCGTACAGGTGGTGTCCTTGACGTCGCGGTAGCAGCCGGGCTGGTTCAGCTCATGCGTGCTCAGGCCCGTGCCCGCGGCCGGGCTGTACGGCTGGATGCTCTTGCCTTTATAGAGCAGGCCCTTGCCGTAGATGTCCTTGAGCAGGTACCACAGGGTCTCGATGTAGCGGTTGTCGTAGGTGATGTACGGATCGTCCATATCGACCCAGTAGCCGATACGTTCGGTGAGGTTCCGCCATTCGGCGGTGTATTTCATGACCTCTTCGCGGCAGGTGCGGTTGTACTCCTCCACGGAGATCTTCGTCCCGATGTCTTCCTTGGTGATGCCGAGTTTCTTCTCGACACCGAGTTCGACCGGCAGTCCGTGCGTGTCCCAGCCCGCGCGGCGGCGGACCTTGTACCCGGACTGGGTCTTATAACGGCAGACGGCGTCCTTGATGGAGCGGGCCATCACGTGATGGATGCCCGGCATCCCGTTCGCGGACGGGGGTCCTTCGAAGAAAATGAACTCGGGAGCTCCTTCGCGGAGCGTGAGCGATTTCTCGAAAGCATGGTCCTTGCGCCAGCGATCCAGCACTTCTTCACCCACGGAGACCAAGTCCAAGCCGTTATACTCTTTGAATATCATATTTTTTGCCTAATTTTGCATTTGTTTTGAGCTTGCAAATTTAGCGATTTCTACCCATTTAACCAAAACGTTATGGCTATTCTGGATATTATTCTTCTCATCTGCTTCATCCCGGGGATTGTCAGCGGTATTTCCAAGGGTTTTGTCAAGCAGGTCGTTGACCTGGTGGCGATCCTCGTAGCCGCCTGGTCAGCCTTCCACTTCTCGACGCCGCTCGGCGAATGGCTGTCCCAATACCTCTCCCTGGAAGCTAACGTGCTGAAGATAATCAGTTTCGTGCTCATCGCCGTCGTGGCCGCCCTGCTGCTCAACCTGGTCGCGAAACTCATCACCAACGCGATGAAGGCCCTCTCCCTGGGCTTCATCAACCGCCTACTGGGCCTGGTGTTCGCCGTCCTCAAGGTCGCGCTCATCCTGGGCATCCTGATCCTGGTGTTCGAGACCATCAACAGCACCTTCCACTTCGTGGATGAGAGCTTCGCGGACAATACGGTCGTTTACAGCTTCCTCCGGAATGCCGTCGAGCGCATCTTCCCGATTATCAAGACTTATGTCTCGGGCGGAGCCGACCCTGCCGCCGCAGCTGCCGTACCGGATGCCATCTAAGATCCTGCTTATCGAGACTTCGACCTCGCTCTGCTCGGTGGCCCTGGCCGCTGGCGGACGGATTGTCGCGTGCCGCGAGAGCGACCATCCCCGCGCCCACGCTTCCCTGACCGCGCCTTTCGTCAAGGAGGTGCTGGACGAAGCGGGACTGGGTGCCTCCGCCCTGGACGCCGTGTGCGTCAGCGCCGGACCGGGCTCCTACACGGGCCTGCGGGTCGGCGTGTCCACGGCCAAGGGGATCTGCTTCGCCGCCGGCGTCCCGCTCCTGTCGGTCGGCACCCTCGAGGTGCTCGTCCACCAGGCGGCCGCGGACGGCGTGCTGCCGGCAGGCTGCCGCCATGTCATCCCCCTGATCGACGCCCGGCGGATGGAAGTCTATACGGCCGTTTTCACGCCCGACGGGCAGCGGTTGACGGAAGTGGAGCCCCGCGTGATCGACGCGGAGAGTTTCCGCGACGAGCGGGAAGCGGGGCCGGTGCTGTTCATCGGGGACGGCGCCGACAAGTGCCGGGAGGCGCTCGCGGGCCCCGGCGCGCATTTCGTGCAGGCGTGTCCGCGCGCATCGGCGATGCTCGTGCCGGCGATGCGGGAGCTGGAGGCCGGGCATTTCCAGGATACGGCTTATTTCGAGCCGTTCTATCTCAAGCAGTTCGTGGCTACGGTGAGCCAGAAGCGGCTCTTTTGATTTCCGGCTTTTTTCCTTATCTTTATGCCATGGACTGGGATGTTCTGATTCCGATTCTGATGTTCGCCTTTCCGGTGGCAGTCGCCATTCTTGACAAACGCGTCAAGAAGCGGCGGGGCGTGCCGCCGGTGCAGTCCCGGCCTATTTTTCCGCCTGCAACCAGCGATTCGAATCAAGCCGGGAAACAGCGTGCGTGGGCGCCGGATCGCGACAGCGATTATCCGGCCATCCCCCTTGAGGGGGCGCAGGGGGTGAAGGACTTCGGGCGCTTCGACAGAAGCGCCGAGGGTGGCACGGTTTCTCCGGGGCGACTCCCGAACACGTCAAACTGGTCGCAGGCGGACAGAATAAACCGTTCGCCAGAAGAAAGCGTTTCCAGGGGCGAGCTTCCGAGCCGCATACAGCAGGCTGAGCAGCAGACGAACACCCCTGCCCCTCAGCTGGTCGCGGAGGGCCAGCGGGCGATCTCGCGGGAGCGGCATCAGGAGGTGGTGCCGGACAAAAAAGATCCGGAGCCGAAGCTCCGGATCGACAAGAAGAATCTGATTCTCTATTCGGAAATCCTCAAACCGAAATTCGACGCCTAGCGCAGCAGGCGGGTAAGTTCCTTGCGGAGAGCGTCCAGCCCGCCGATGGGCTTGGTATTCAGCTCACCGTCGATAATCAGGAACGAATACGGCAGCGTATCGACGTTGTAGGTGATCACGGCCGGGGAAGCTGCGCCCTTCCCGTCGTTGACATTGATCCAAGGAAGCTTCTGCGCGAGCACGGACGAGGCCCATTCGGGCTTGTCGGGCGTGACGCAGATCGAATAGATCTCGAAGCCGCGGCCGTGGAACTGCTCGTAGAGCGGCAGCAGCTGGTCGATGCTGAACATCTTCTGGGCGGCGTCCGCCGCATCCCAGAAATGGACGAGGATGACCTTGGCGTCCACCTCGCTCAGCGCCTTCTTCTCTCCCCGGATGTCCGGCAGGACGATGTCGGGGAAAGCGGCCTCGGCGGCCGTCTGCAGCTGGCCGTTGAACTCCAGCACGCGCATGCGGCGCTCCGCTTCCTTGTCCAGAGCCTTGACGTAGCGGGACTCCGGATAGACCGTCATCAGTGAATCCGCTCCCCGGCGGAAGAGGATGCCGTCGGTGACCTGCGAGAAGATGGAGGCGTCACCCAGCCGCTCGAAGAACACCGGCACGGTGGTCAGGGAGAACGGATGCTCCATCACGTACTTCGTGTTGTCACGGTAGTGCTGGATGTAGTCGCGGGTCATCGCGGAGGGCTCGTTTTCATGCGCAAGCAGCTGCGCGAGGAAATCGGACTGCGCCTTCTCGACGCGCGCGAGCTCCTCGGAACCCGCGGAACCCGTCACCGTGTAGCGGCCGAGCGTGTCGGCCTCGACCAGGGCGGTCTCCCCCTGCTCGAGCAGGAAAGCGGCCACGCGGGTGTCTCCGTAGAAAAGGTAGATGAATTCCGGCTGGCCCTTGGCGACCTTGACGTCGTAGCGGAAGGAGCCGTCGGTACGGGTCTTGATCGTATCGAGCGTACGGTAAGTATTGATATCCAGCTGCTTGACAACAAGCGGCTTGTCAGAAAGGCCGGCTACGGTACCGCGGATGCGGGCCTTTTCGCCGCAGGCGGTCAGCGCGAGCGCCGCGAGGGCGAACGCCAGGAACTTATTGTAATTTCTCATACTCGGAGAGGATCGCGGCGGCCGTCTGCGCCATTTGTTCGGTGGTGAAAGTCGGGCGCTCCTTGCGGAAATTCAGGTCGCCTTCGGTCTGGAGCGGGACCAGATGGATGTGCGTATGCGGGACTTCCATCCCGAGCACGGCCACGCCGACGCGCTTGCAGGGCACGGCGGCTTTCAGGGCCTGGGCCACCTGGCGCGCGAAGGCCCACAGGCCCGCGTAGGTCGGCTCATCGAGGTGGAAGATGTAGTCATCCTCTACCTTTTTGGGGATCACGAGGGTATGGCCCAGCGCCAGCGGGCTGATGTCCAGGAAGGCATAGTAATCTTCATTCTCCGCCACTTTGTAGGACGGGATCTCGCCTTGGGCGATGCGGGTAAACAGGGTGGCCATCAGAAAGAGATATCCAGGATTTTGAACTTCATGATTCCGGAGGGGACCTTCGCTTCGACGGTCTCGCCCTTCTTGTGCCCCATCAGGGCCTTGCCGATCGGAGTCGTCGCGGCGAGCTTGCCCTTGGAGAAATCGGCCTCGCTCTCGCCTACGATGGTGAACTCCATCACGCGGTGGTTGCCCAGGTTCTCGACCTTGACGGTATTGAGCATCTGGACCTGGTCGGTATTGAGCTGCGAGCTGTCCAGCACTTTGGCGTTGACGACCTGGTTCTGCAGCTTGGCGATGCGCAGCTCGAGCAAGCCCTGCGCTTCGCGCGCGGACTCGTATTCGGCATTTTCCGAGAGGTCGCCCTTCTCGCGAGCCTCGGCGATGGCTGCGGAGATGACCGGACGCTGGGCGAGCGCCTCGGCCAGTTCCTTCTTCAGCTTGTCCAGCCCTTCCTGGCTCATGTAATGTACTTCTGACATAATATGCTTTTCGTTCAGTTAACTAAAAAGGAGTCCTGCCTCTCTGGCAGAACCCTTATCTGTTGCAAATATACGTATTTATTTGATAAATGACAAATCTTCGATGAGCGCACGGCAGGTGGTCTCGTCGGCGGCGAGCTGCGCCTTCAGGGCAGCGAGGCTGTCCATCGGGCGCATGGGACGCAGGTACCTGCGGAAGCGGATCTCCAGGTCCAGGCCGTAGATGTCTTCGTCGAATTCGAAGATGTGGGTCTCGATGATATCGCCGACGTTGGTCATGCCCCAGTGGTGGCGCCCCAGCACATCCACTTCGGTCAGGTACACGCCGCGCGCCGGGACCAGCTTCATCGGGTCGTACAGCCGCAGGTTCGCTGTCGGGAAGCCGATCGTCCGGCCCAGCTGCTTGCCCCCCACCACGATTCCGCGCAGCATGTACGGATATCCCAGCATCCGTTCCGCCTCTTCGACGTCCCCCGCTTCCAGCGCCTTCCGGATCTTCGTGGAACTGACCGCCTCCGCCCTTCCTTCGCTTCGCGGCGAACTGTCCCCGAAAACTTCCGGCTGCGCCGGACCCCTCCCAACGCTTCGCGTCGGGCCCCTCCCTCTTATGAGCCGAGGGTGGCTACAGTTTTCGGGGGCAGTTACCGTCTCCGCTTCGCCGGCGGAGGCGGGAGGCACGACGGTGACCGCCAGGCCGAGCCGTTCAGCGATTGGACGGATCAGATCCGGGGTGAGGCGGTCGGAGCCGAGGCGGTTGTCGTAGCCGAGGACGAGGAGCGTTGCCCCGAAGCGGCCGAGCAGGACGGTGCGGAGGTATTCTTCGGCGGTCAGCCGGGCAAAGCTGCGGTCGAAGACGAGCGTCTCCACCCGGTCCACGCCGAGCGCGCGCAGCAGCGCCACTTTCTCCTCCGGAGAATTGAGCAGCCGCAGCTCACGCGCATCCTGCTGGAGAACCGTGCGCGGATGGCGCGAAAACGTAATGACAATCGCCTCCTCGCCCCTTTCACGGGCAGAGGAGACGAGTGTCTGGATGACCTGACGGTGGCCGAGATGGACGCCGTCAAAGAAGCCGGTGGCGACTACAGCCATTTGACGAGCGGGAAGTCCTGGCGGTGCGGCAGGAGCGGATTCTTCGGGAAGATGCGCTTGCCGACCTGGTACATACCCGTATGCTCCGGGAGCACTTCCGCCGTGTACGTGGCGACGCCGTTTTCGTATTTGACCATCTCCAGCTCCTCAACCTCCTGGATGTGGAGCTCGCCCTTGGCATCCTGCGACGTGAAGAGGATCTCCACGCCGATGTCCTCCGGACGGAGATGCCCGAGGTCGAGGACGACCTCGCTCTTGAGCATGGACTTCTGCGAGAGGACATAGGAAGCATCCGGCTGCGTGCAGGAGACGACCTTGATGTTGCCCCACTCCACCAGCATCATCTGCTTCCAGGCAGCAATCTCGCGGGCGACTTTCGCCTTGTTGGCCACCAGCTCCTGGAAGCGCTTGCTCTGCGGCAGGTAGTACTGGTTGCAGTAGTCGGTCAGCATGCGGTTGGTCGTGAAGTTGCAGGCCACCTGGGCGATCGTGTTCTTGATGTACCCGATCCAGACCGGGGAGAGCCCGCTCTCCTTGTCCACGTCATAGTAGGTCGTGGCGATCTCGTTCTCGATGGTCGCGTAGAGCGTGGCGGCATCCAGCTCATTCTGGTAGTTGGCGTCGTCGTAGGTGCTCTCGAGCGGCAGCGCCCAGCCGGCGCCCTCCCGGTAGCCTTCGACCCACCAGCCGTCCAGCACGGAGAAATGCATCACACCGTTCATCGCGGCCTTCTCGCCGGAAGTACCGGAAGCCTCGAGCGGACGCGTCGGGTTGTTCAGCCAGACGTCCACGCCCTGGACCATGCGCTTCGCGAGGGTGATATCGTAGCCGGGCACGAAGATGATACGGCCGAGGAAACGGTCTTCCTTGGAAATTTCGATGATCTTCTTGATGAACTCCTGGCCCAGACCGTCGGCAGGGTGCGCCTTGCCGGCGAAGATGAACTGCACCGGGCGCTTGGGGTCATTGACGATGGCGTCGAGCCGGTCCAGGTCGCTGGTCAGCAGCGTGGCGCGCTTGTAGGTCGCGAAGCGGCGGGCGAAGCCGATCGTCAGCACGTCCTCACGCAGGCGCTCCTTGATCGTGACCACCTGGCTCGGGGTGTAGTGCGCGCTCATCTGCGGATCGGAGAGACGCTCGCGGATGGTGCGGACCAGCTCCTTCTTCAGGGTCTTGCGGACATCCCAGATCTCCGCGTCGGAGACGGAATAGATACCCTCGAAGCAGCGCTTGTCGTAATGATGGGTCTGGAACTCCGGACCGAACACCTTGGCGTGCAGCTCCTTCCAGTACTTCGAAGCCCAGGTCGGATAGTGGACGCCGTTGGTGACGTAGCTGATGTAGAGCTCCTCCGGGAGGTAGCCCGGATACATGTTCGCGAAGATCTGCTCGCTGACCTTGCCGTGCAGCATGGACACGCCGTTGACGTTCTGCGAGAGGTTGGCGGCGAGGTGGCTCATCGAGAACTTCTCGTCACGGTCATCGGGATTGATACGGCCCAGGCTCATCATCGTGCGCCAGTCAATGCCGAGGCGGCCGGGATAATGGCCGAAATAGCGGCCGATCATGTCCTCCGAGAAGGCATCGTGTCCGGCAGGCACCGGGGTGTGCGTGGTGTAGAGGCCGGAAGCGCGGACCAGCTCCATCGCTTCGTTGAAGGAAAGGTGGTCGTTCTGGATGCTCTCCCGCAGACGCTCCAGGCCCGCGAAAGCCGCATGGCCTTCGTTGTAGTGGTAGATCGTCGGATGCAGGCCGAGGGCGCGCAGGGCACGGACGCCGCCGATGCCCAGGAGGATCTCCTGCTTGAGGCGGTTCTCCCAGTCACCACCATAGAGCTGGTGCGTGACCTGGCGGTCTTCCGGATTGTTGTCCTCGTAGTCCGTGTCCAGCAGATAGAGGTCGGTACGGCCGACCGCCACCTTCCAGATGCGGGCGCTCATCATGCGGCCCGGCATCTGCACGGAGACGGTCTTCCAGGCGCCGTTCTCCTCCAGGACGGGCTCCGCAGGGATCTTGAGGAAGTCCTGCGGCTTGTACTCGGCCACCTGGTTGCCCTGCGGGGTGAGGCGCTGGGTGAAGTAGCCGTAGCGGTACAGCAGGCCGACGGCGACCATGTTGACATTCATGTCGCTGGTCTCCTTGAGGTAGTCGCCGGCCAGGATACCCAGGCCGCCGGAATAGATCATCAGGGAAGTATCCAGTCCGTATTCCATGCAGAAATAGGCGACGGACGGCTCGGTGCGGTTCGCCTTCTCGGCCATGTAGGCGTTGAACTCCGTCATCACCTCATCGAGGCGGGCCAGGAACTCCTTGTCCTTGGCGAGTTCCTTGTATCGCTTCAGGCTGACCTTGTCGAGAATCACCATCGGGTTGTGGCCGGATTTGTGCCACAGTTCGTAATCCACGGTACGGAACAACGACTTGGCATTGTCGTTCCAGCACCACCAGAGGTTCTTGCACAAGGTCTCAAGCCCGGAAAGCTCCTCCGGCAGATGGCGCGTCACCATCACACTTCTCCAGTTGGGCGCGGCCATTTCAAATTGATTGATCATATATTGTTTATTTTCGGCGACTATTGTCTTTCAGCCATGGCGTTGTTGACCCGGATGATGAAGTCGCTCAGTACATTCATATAGTTGATAAAGGCTTCGTAAGGGGTATCATAGGGATTGAAGCGCTTGTGGATCTCGCCGTCCGAGAAGAACTTCGTGCACATGTAGTACAGGTGGTCGCTCTCCTGCAGGTGGCCGTAGTCGGCCCACAGGGACGCGTCGTTCAGGATGGAGAGTTTTTCCTGGAGGCCGTACAGCTTGTTGTAGGCGTCCTGCTGGAGCTCATTGCCGAGCCAGGCCGTGACGTCACGCTCCTCGTCGGCCCAGGAGATGGGCTGCATGACGGAGAGGTCGGCGACGGACTTGTGCTTGGCGGCGGCACGCGCGGGCGTGACGAACTCCAGCTCCTTGTCCTTGACCACGGCGTCCGGCAGGGCGCGCATGAACTCGAAGATGCCGCACTCGGCACCCTGGTGCTCACCGAAGGTCTCGTAGTCCATGAAGAGGTTGACGATCTCGCCTTCGGCGGACTTCAGCCAGTCAATGAACTTCTCGGCGGTCAGCGGCCACTCCGCCCAACCGCGGTCGGAGAAACGGAACGCGATGTCGTCGCTGAGGGAATAGTTGCGGAGCAGGAGCTTGAGGCCCGGCTGGATGTCGTTGTTGTAGACGTAGTTGGGGCTCCGCCAGCCCATGATGTGGCGGGCGCCCTCGGTCAGCATCGTCTTGAAGCCCAGGTCATAGACCATGTTGCCGATGCTGTCGGAGTAGATCAGCTCGGTGTTGCGGAAGGTCGTGGGCGAGACGCCGAAGTACTGCTCCACGGCCGCCTTGTGCTTGAGCACCTGGTGCTCGAACTCCTGCCGGGAAGCCAGCGAGGAGAGCGAATGGTTGTAGGTCTCGCAGAGGAACTCCACGCAGCCGGTCTCGGCGAGCTTGCAGAAGCTCTCGATCACTTCGGGGGCGTAGCGGTCGAACTGCTCCAGCGCGGAACCAGAGATGGAGAAGGCCAGCTTGAACTTGCCCTTGTTCTTCTTGATGGACTCGAGCAGGAGCTCGTTCATCGGCAGATAGCACTTCTGGGCGATACGCTTGAGGATCGTCCGGTTGGCGAAATCGTCATAGTAGTGGGAGTCCTTACCGATATCGAAGAACCGGTAAAGGCGGAGACGGGTGGGCTGATGGACCTGGAAATACAGGCAGATTGACTTCTTCATATTACTGGTTGACTACTGATTCATAAACTTTCTTGAGCTTCGCGGTGGCATTGTTCCACTTGAGCGCGTTGACTTCGTCGAATCCCTGGCGGTTGGCAAAATCCGACAGCGCCGGATACTGCAGCAGGGCGTAGATGTCGTCGGCCATGGCATCGACATCCCAGAAGTCCACCTTGAGGGCATATTTGAGCACCTCGGCGGCACCGGACTGGTGGGAGATGATGGAAGGGACGTTGGAGCGCATCGCCTCCAGCGGGGAGATACCGAAAGGCTCGGAGACGGACGGCATGATGTACACGTCGGACAGGGCGAACATCTTCTGCACTTCCTGTCCGCGGAGGAAGCCCGTGAAGTGGAAGCGGTCGGAGATGCCGAGCCGGGCCACCTGGCGGATGGCACGGTGCATCATGTCGCCGCTGCCTGCCATCACGAAGCGGACATTCTTGGTGCGCTTGAGCACCTTGGCGGCCGCCTCGATGAAGTACTCGGGGCCTTTCTGGAAGGTGATGCGGCCCAGGAAGGTCACGACCTTGTCGCGCACGCCGCGCTCGACCGTGAGGTTTTCCCGGCCGCTGAAATCGACGGCGTTGTGCACGGTCACGACCTTGGCGGGATCGATGCCGTATTTGTTGATGACGATGTTGCGGGTCAGGTCGCTGACCGTCACGACGCGGTCGGCCGCCTCCATGCCCCGCTTCTCGATCGCAAGCACGCGGGTGTCCACCATGTCGACGGAGCCACGGTCGTAGGACGTGGCGTGCACATGGACGACGAGCGGCTTGCCGGAAAGCTCCTTGGCCGCGATGCCGGCCAGGTAGGTCAGCCAGTCATGGGCGTGGATCACGTCGAACTCGCCGGCATGCTCCATCGCGATGGTGCCGCCCACCTGGGCGTAGCGCGACACCTCCTCGAGGAGGTTCGCGCCGTATTTCCCGGAGAACTTGAACTTCTGTCCGAAGCCCACGGTAGTCTCATGGACATGCTCCCGCTTCATCTTCTCGATGGCCTCGAAGTATTCCTCCGGATCCACGTAGGGAACGATGCTGGAGTCCACGTTGATGAATTTCACCTTGTCGAGGAACTCCTCGACGGTGTCGCTGACATTCTGCACGGCCACGTCGCTCGCATTGAGGATGGTCGCGCAACTCTGGTCCTCGTCGCCGGAGGCGGAAGGCATCACGAAGAGCGTCTCCACCCCGTTGTGCGCAAGACCCTTGACGATGCCCTCGCAGGCCGTGCCCAGACCGCCTGCGATGTGGGGAGGGAACTCCCAGCCGAACATCAAAACTTTCATATCCTAGTCCTCCTTGTATTGGTCCAACATATGTTCGATGTAGAGCAGGGCCGCGGTGCTGAGCGCCGAAGAGATGGCGCCGTGCGGCTCGTGAGGGGGATCTCCGTCGTAGAGTTCGGAGAAGGCGCCGACGCCGTGCTTGCCCAGGTCATCGTAGAAGCCTTCGATCAGCCATTTGGCACGCTTCCAGAAGGATGCGCCCTTGATGCGGAAACTCACTTCCGCATACGGCCGGAGCAGGAACGGACGGGTGCTGCCCTGGTGGTACGCGAGGTCGCGGTCGCGCTGCGTGCCCTCATAGACAGCCTGGTACTTCACGTCGCGGGGCGACAGGGTGCGCAGGCCGCGGCGGGTGACGAGTTCGTTGTCGATGACCCGCAGGATGGACGGAGCGAGCTCCTCGTCCACCGGGGAGTACTTGACCGCGATGGCGTAGATCTGGTTCGGACGGATGTCCATGCACTGGCCGTCGTTGTCCACGTAGTCCGCGAGGCAGCCGCGCTGCGCATTCCAGAAGGTCGGCTGGTAGTTCGCCTTGATCAGGTCGCGGATCACGGTCCACTTGTCCACGAAGCGGCTGCGCTTCGGGCCGTATTTCTTCTCCATCTCCACGGCGAAGCAGACGCTGTTGTACCAGAAGGCGTTGGTCTCCACCTGGTAGCCGGCGCGCTCGGTGACCGGGTGGCCGTCGATGTAGGCGTTCATCCAGCTGAGGGCGACGCCGTCTTTCTGGGCCCACAGCAGGCCGTTGGGCTGCATCGAGACCTCGGCGCGCTCGCCCGGGAGGTAGCTTTCGATGATGCCGCGGACGATGATGCCGTATTTCTTCCAGACCTGCTTCTCATCGGCACCGTAGTCGATGTAGGACTGCAGAACGCCCGCCATCATGAGCGGCGCCTCGATCTGGGTGGTCCGGCGGAAGAGGCGCTCCTGGTCGTCAGCGATGACATTGTCCAGGATCTCCTCGAACTGCTTGGGGTCGTTGAGCCCGTAGAGCGTCAGCCCCGGCAGGGAGATGAGGGTCTCACGCATCATCCCGGTGTAGAGCCAGGAGTATCCGGCGTGGATGCGCTTGCGGCCGTTGTGGTCGATGATCAGGCTGTCGGCGCAGCGGCGGAGCTGGTCGCGGTAGCTCGTGATCTCGCCGGCGTTCTTGACGCAGGTGTTGAAGCGGCGCTTGAACTCGGTCGGGTCTTCCTGCATCAGGGACGCGGAGAAGACCAGGGAGTCGCCCGCCTTGAGCCGGGCCTCGAACTGGCCGGGGACCACCAGGTCCTCGCGGCAGTCGAATCCGCGGCGGTACTCGTCGGAGTAGGTAATGTTCTTGTTCCAGTAGGCTCCGGCCTTGTAGGTCGCACGGCCGTCGCTGACCTGGAGGTTCAGGTTGGGGAAGTTGGCGTACAGCCGGTAGGACATGCCGTTCTGGATCTCGGCACCGGCCAGGTTGGCCTCCGGGTTCTCATGGGTCAGTTCGTGGATGTTGCGGAACGCCAGGAACGGACGGAGCTGAAGGGTCACGGGAGCGGGGCTCTCGAGCAGTTCGTATTTGACCAGGACCTGGTCACGGTCCTGCGCCAGTACGATGCTCTTGCGGATCAGGATCTGGCCTACCTTGTATGTGATCTGCGGCACCGGGTCCGCGCTGAAATCCACCACGTACTTGTGGCCGCGCGGCTCGTAAAGGTCTCCATAGCAGCGAATGCCCAGGTTAAATTGCTTCCCGTCCACGATCAGGCTCTCGTCCAGCGCGGAAAGCAGGAGGAAACGGTCCCCGCCGAAACGGTCCAGCGTGACTGCCAGCAGGCCGTGGTAGCGGCGGGTGTTGCAGGTCACGATGGATGTGTTGCAGTAGGCACCGGTCTTGTTGGCGCTCAGGATTTCTCTCTTGAGCGAGTAAGCCAGGTTGACAAGCTCTGACTTGTTGAATTTCAAGAATGCCATATATGTCTAGTTAACTTTCTTCAAAACAAGTGCGGTGCGGCAAGGCAGGTAAAGGGAGAGCTTCCCGTCCAGGGTGACGTGGCGCTCATCCTTACCCAGCCTGGAGAACCCCCCGAAAACAGCTTCATCGGAGTTGAATGCCATGGCATACTCTCCGTCCGGTGCCTGGAACGTGAAATTCTCAAATGACGCAGCAGGGTTGAAATTGAATGCAAATATACTATTTCCGCGGCTGAAAATCAAAACTTTCCTATCTTCGTCGACGTATAACTGCCGGGGAGACCCTGAAAGGGTCTTTTCGCGCTTGACATAGTGGATCATTTCCGCGTCGAAGGCCTGCAGGCCGCCGAAGCGGAGCCGCTCGTCGTCCGCGATCGACCACAGCCGCCGGGCGTGGGCGAAGGACCAGCCGTTCCCCTCGCGGGGGAAATCGATCCACTCCGGGTGGCCGAATTCGTTGCCCATGAAGTTGAGGTATCCGCCGCCGCAGGTGGCGAGGGTCACGAGGCGGATCATCTTGTGCAGGGCCACGCCGCGGTCCACCAGCAGGTTCTGGGAGTTCTTCTCCATGCTCCAGTACATGTCCTTGTCGATGAGGCGGAAAATGATGGTCTTGTCCCCCACGAGCGCCTGGTCGTGGCACTCCGCGTAGGAGATCGTCCGCTCGTCGGCGCGCTTGTTGGTCAGCTCCCACCAGATACCGCCCATGCTCCACTGGTCGTCGGAGAGTTCCTTGATCCACTTGATCCAGTGGTCGGCGATGCCCATCGCCATGCGGAAATCGAAGCCGACGCCGCCGGCCTCGAAGGGCGCCGCCAGGCCGGCCATGCCGCTGACGTCCTCGGCAATCGTGATCGCATCCGGATTCAGCTCGTGGATGAGCTGGTTCGCCAGCGCGAGGTAGCTGACCGCGTTCTCGTCCACCCCCTGGTCGAAATACAGGGAGTAGTTGCCGAAGTCCTTGCCCAGGCCGTGGTCCCAGTAGATCATGCTCGTCACCCCGTCAAAGCGGAAGCCGTCGAGGTGGTACTCCTCCATCCAGTATTTGCAATTGGCGAGCAGGAAGTACTTCACCTCGTCCTTGCCGTAGTCGAAGCAGCGCGAGCCCCAGGCCGGGTGATGGCCCGCGGCGCCCTGGTAGAAGTAGAGGTCGTCGCGGCCGTCCAGGCGGCCGAGCCCCTCCGCCTCATTCTCCACGGAGTGGGAATGGACGATGTCCATGATCACGGCGATGCCGCGGCGGTGCGCGTCATCCACCAGCGCCTTGAACTCCTCCGGCGTGCCGAAGCGGGAGCTCAGCGCGAAGAAATTGGAGACCTGGTAGCCGAAGGATCCGTAGTACGGATGCTCCTGGAGAGCCATGATCTGCAGGACGTTGTAGCCCAGCTTCGCCACGCGCGGCAGCACGTCGCGGCGGAACTCCTCGAAGCTGGCGACCTTCTCCTGCTCGGAGCTCATGCCGATATGGCACTCGTAGATGAGCGGGTGCGGCCGGCGTGCCGGCTTGCGGCCCGTCCATTTGTAGGGCTCCGCAGGGGCCCAGACTTGTGCGGAGAAAATCTTGGTCTCCGGGTCCTGGACCACGCGGGTCACGTAGGCAGGCAGGCGCTCGCCGCCTCCGCCGGGCCATTCGATCCAGAGCTTGTAAAGCTCCCCGTGATGCAGGAACATCTCCGGAATCCGGAGTTCCCAGTTGCCGGAGCCGACCGGCTTGAAGGCGTAGGCTTCCGTGCGCTTCCAGTTGTTGCATTCGCCGATCAGGTAGATACGGGTGGCGTTGGGAGCCCATTCGCGCAACACCCACTCCCCTTTCTCCAGGTGGAGCGGATAGTAGATGTGGTTGTTGACCGCCGCGGAGAGCAGGCCCTCGCCCGCCAGCTTGCGGCGGTCGGCGAGGATGCGTTCGTGGCGGGCGTCGATGGCGCCTTTGAAGGGCTCCAGCCAGGGGTCAGTCTGGTAAATCTTGGGTATCATAGCGTATCGATTTGGTTTCGTACCGTACGGAGATATTCACGACAGCGGGCGATCAGCTCGTCCGAGCGCTTGATGCAGCGCTCGATGTCGTCCAGCCCCGTGGCCGGGTCCTCCACCCGGGTGGCGATCTTCTCGAGTTCGGCGATCGCCTCGTTATAGTCGAATTGTTCCTTCATATCATTCATTTTCCGTCGCCGGCGAATACACTATTGTACAATGGCATCCACAGTTCCATCAGCAAACAGTATTTTGAACTTCGTCCCGGCCGGCAGCGCCGCGGCGGACTTGACCACCACCCCGCGCGCGTCGGTGACGAGGGTATAGCCGCGCGCGAGGACATTTCGCGGGTCCGCCCCGCGGATGCGTTCGCCCAAGGCGGCCACGCGCTGCTCCATCGCCGCCAGCTTGCCCAGGAAGGCCATCCGCAGGCGGTTGCCGAAAGAGCTGATGCGCTCGTCTTCGGCGGCAAAGGCATCAATGAAGCGGTCCGCGAGGGCCGTCGGCGTCTTGACGAAGTCGTGGGCAACCTGGTCCGCCACATGGAAATCGCGCTCGTGCCCGATCGCGGTATAGACCGGTACCGGGCAGTTCGCAATCGCGAAGCACAGGCCGTAGTCGTCGAAGCAGGCAAGGTCCAGGGCCGAGCCACCGCCGCGCATCAGCAGGACGGCGTCAAAGGGCGCCGGGGCGCATTCCACGCGCTCCAGCGCATCCACGATGCTCGCCGGGGCGTCCTCCCCCTGCATTGTCGCCTCAAAGAGCTCCGTCTCGAAGACGAAGCCGTAGGCATTGTCCTGGAGGTGGCGGCAGAAATCCCCGTAGCCCGCGGCATCCCGTGCGGAGATCACGGCCAGGCGGTACGGGAGCAGGGACGGCTCCAGCTGCTTCTGCTTGTCCAGCAGGCCGTCCGCTTCCAGCTTCTCCAGCGTGCGGCGGCGCTGCAGCTCGGCGGCGCCGAGGGTGAAGCGCGGCTCGACCTCATCGACCGTGAGCGTCAGGCCGTACAGTTCGCTGTAGCTCACCTGCACACGCAGCAGGACCTCCATCCCGGCGGCAAGGTCGCCGCCCGTCGCTTCGCGGAAATAGACCCGGATCGCCATGTAGCGGCTCCGCCAGATGACAGCCTTGGCCTTCGCCACGATCCGGCCGTCCTCGCTCTGGCTGAGGTCCAGGTAGCAGTGGCCGTTGGCCTTGGCCTGGACGGAGGCGATCTCCGCACGCACCCAGCAACGCTCCGGGAAGGACGCCTCGATCTCCTCCCGCAGCATCGACTGCAGCTCGAGCAGGTCTATGAACTCCGCCTTTTCCATAGTTTACAAATATAAACAAAAAAAGGCTCAACTGCAACGGCTGCCGCAGGGATGAAGACGCTATTTCTGCCGGCAGTAGATCTGGACGGGGCAGCCGGTGAGATTGAAATGCTTGCGGAGCTGGTTCTCCAGGAAACGCTTGTAGGGATCCTTGACGTACTGCGGAAGGTTGCAGAAGAAGGCAAAGGCCGGGAAGGAAGTGGGAAGCTGGGTGATGTACTTGATCTTGACATATTTCCCCTTCCATGCGGGCGGCGGGGTCTCCTCGATGACGGGGAGCAGCGCCTCGTTGAGACGGGCCGTCGGAATCTTCTGCGAGTAGTTCGCATAGACTTCCGTGGCAGCGTTCAGCACGTCCTGGATGCGCTGCATCTTCACGACCGAAGTGAAGATGACAGGGATGTCGTTGAACGGGGCCAGGCGCGCCTTGAGCGCATCGGTGTACTCCCGCATCGTATTGGAATCCTTGAGGAAAAGGTCCCACTTGTTGACCACTACCACGCAACCCTTGCGGTTCTTGAGGATGAGATTGAAGATATTCATGTCCTGCGCCTCCATGCCGGTGGTCGCGTCGATCATCAGGATGCAGACGTCGGCGTGCTCGATGGCGCGGATGGAGCGCATCACGGAGTAGAATTCGAGGTCTTCGTGGACCTTGGTCTTGCGGCGGATGCCGGCGGTGTCCACGAGCATGAATTCGTGCCCGAATTTGTTGTAGTGGGTCTCGATGGCATCGCGCGTCGTGCCGGCGACCGGGGTGACGATGTTGCGCTCCTCCCCCAGCAGCGCATTGGTCAGCGAGGACTTGCCCACGTTCGGCTTGCCCACGATGGCAATGCGCGGCAGCCCCGCGTAGGGGTCCTCCTTCTGCTCCTCATCGGGCAGGGCGGCCACGACGGCGTCCAGCAGGTCGCCGGTACCGCTGCCGTTCGCAGCGGAAATGCTGTAGATCTCACCCAGGCCGAGGGAATAGAACTGATAGGAGTCATACATCTTCTCGCCGGAGTCCACCTTGTTGACGCAGAGCACGACCGGCTTCCGGGTCCGGCGCAGGATGTCGGCGATCTCGGCATCGTAATCCGTGATGCCGGTGGCCGCTTCAACCATGAACAGGACCAGGTCCGCTTCGTCGATCGCGATCTGGACCTGGGAGCGGATCGCCGTCTCGAAGACATCGTCCGAATTGGTGGTGTAGCCGCCCGTATCGACGACGGAGAACTCCCGCCCGCACCACTCGCAGCGGCCGTAGTGCCGGTCGCGGGTCACGCCGGCCGTGTCATCGACAATGGCCTGCCGCATGCCGACAAGACGGTTGAAAAGGGTGGATTTGCCGACATTGGGCCGGCCGACGATGGCAACGAGACTCATAGACTAAAGGTTTTGGGATTTGAACTGGCAATCCTGGCAGGCGTCGGTCCCGGCGCCTGCGCAGGCTTTGCGGTGCAGGGCGGCATCTTCGTCCTTGAAGCAGCGGATGCCGCGGCGGCGCATCTCCTCGTTGGAACCCACGTCGTATTTCGGGAACTCCTTGCCCCGGAAGAGGATGTTGACCCCCAGGCCCAGGACGCAGAGCCCGACCACGATGAGCACGACGAGGAAGAACTGCCACATACGGAGGGACTATTGGACGAAGTCCGGACTGATGGCTTCGTAGTTATAGACCTTGTGGATGATGGAGGCGAAGACCTCGGTCATCGAGACGATGCGGATCTTGGGATCGTCCGCAAATTCCGGATGGGGGATGGTGTCGGTGATGAAGACCTCCTCCAGGACGGAATCATGGATGCGCTGGAGTGCATCGCCGGAGAGGATGCCATGGGTGGCGCAGGCGCGGACGCTGTTCGCGCCGCGGTTGATCAGCACTTCGGCCGCCTTGCAGAGCGTGCCGGCGGTATCGATCATGTCGTCCACGATGATGATGTCCTTGCCCTCGATCTCGCCGATGGCGGTGATGGAACCGACGACATTGGCGCGCTCACGCGTCTTGTGGCAGATGATCACGGGGCACAGCAGCTCGCGGGCGTAAACATTGGCGCGCTTGGCGCCGCCCATGTCGGGCGCGGCGATCGCGAGGTTCTTGAAATGGCGGTTCCGGATATAGGGGATGAAGACCTTGCTGGCGTAGATATGATCCACGGGGATGTCGAAGAAGCCCTGGATCTGGCCGGCATGCAGGTCGCAGGTCATCACGCGGTCGGCACCGGCGGCCTGGAGCAGGTTGGCGACCAGCTTCGCGCCGATGGCCACGCGCGGGCGGTCCTTGCGGTCCTGCCGGGCCCAGCCGAAATACGGCATCACGGCGACGACTTCGTCGGCGGAAGCCCGCTTGGCGGCATCGATGGTGAGCAGGAGCTCCATCAGGTTGTCTGCGGGCGGAAAGGTAGACTGGAGGATATAGACGGATGCGCCGCGGACGCTTTCCGAGAACTGCGGCTGGAACTCACCGTCACTGAACGGGGTGACTTCCAGCTCACCAAGATGCAATTCCGGCTCATCCGGCGACTGGATCAGGTTGATTTGGTTGACGACCTGGCGAGCGAAATTCTCGGAGGCCCTGCAGGCGAACAATTCCAATCGATGGGTGTGGATCATGGTAAAATATGGTGAGTTAAATGGTTTCCAGCAGTCTTCCGATGTAGTTCAGGATCTCTTCCCGGCCCTGGTGGGTCTGCGAGGAACTGCAGAACACGGGAGGAAGCTCCTCCCACTCCTGCAGCAGGATCTCCCGGTCCCGCTCGACCTGCGCGAGCAGCGCATTGGGCCCCAGCTTGTCGCACTTCGTCATAATCAGGGCGAAGGGGATGCCGTGCTCGCCGAGCTCCGAGAGGAAGTCGATGTCGATCCGACCGATGTCGTGGCGCGCGTCGATCAGCACGAACAGGAGCACCATCTCCTGCGAGCCGGTGATGTAGTCGCGGATCACGGCGGCGAGTTCGTCCCGGCCTTTCTGTCCCATCCGGGCATAGCCGTAGCCGGGCAGATCTACCAGGTACCAGCTGTCGTTGATGAGGAAATGGTTGACCACCTTGGTCTTGCCGGGAGTGGACGAGGTCATCGCAAGTTTGCGGTTGCCACACAGGGAGTTGATAAGGGAAGACTTGCCGACGTTGGACCTTCCGATGAAGGCAAATTCCGGCAATTTCCGCTTTGGCTTCTGTGAAATCCGGGTGCTGCTGCCAGCAAACACGGCCTCGGCGATCTTCATACAGTACTAACGTAAAAAATCGTACAAAGATAATAATTCTTTGTGATATTCTCACTTCATTTCCGGCTTTCCGGGAGCGCCGGAATCCCTCCGCTCCCGGAATCCGCCGGTCAGCGCCACTCCGCACAGACGGAGTGGACCAGGATGCGGCTTTCGGTGCCGACGGTACTGGTGTGCTGCAGGCCGAAACCGCCGAAGGCATTCGGCACGATGGCCGCCTCCAGGTCCACCGAAGGGTGGATGCGCGGATCATCCGCGCAGGTAGCCATGTGGTTGGGGCCTTCGACATGCGCCGTCAGGCGGCTGCCTTCGGCACGGACCGTCAGCACGCATCCGGTCAGGAAGCAGTTGGTCGAGACGCCCTCGGTCAGCGGCGTGACCACGCCGCGGTCATAGCGGACCAGCAGCACATCGACCGCATCCGAGAACTTCGTGGTGCGGATGACGCGCAGGGCGTAGCCCGTCAGCGTCTGCGTATCGAACTTGATGAAGAGGTCGAGGTACTGCTGGCGGGCGCTCGCGAAGCCCTGCCCGCCGTCCTTGGCGGGATCCACCTGCCAGGTTACCGACATGTCGCCGTATTTCCCGGCCACGGGCGTGTAGCGCAGGCGCGCTCCCTGCTGCAACTGCTGGATGCCGACGCCCTTGGCGCCGTTGATGCCGGTACCCCAGGTCCAGCAGGGCTGGGAGAGGTCCACGCTCCAGCTGTACTCGGCCGTGTCCGCCGGCTTGAAGGCGTCCACCGTCCAGAAGCCCGGCCGCACGAGCAGCTGGTTATCCGTCGGGAAATCGGAGAAATCCGTCTCCAGCACGCGTGCAGTCCCTGCCTGGGAGGCTTTGACCGGCGCCTTCGAGACGACGCGCACCTCTTCGCCGGGCAGACAGCGAAGGTGCTTGGGGGCCACGCCCACGGCCAGGTAATGACCTGCATCGGCAGGCGTCAGCCTGTAGGTTTTCAGCGGCTTCCCCGCACGGGAAACGGCCACCGGAACGGCATTCGTGCCTTTGCGGTCGGCGCAGCGGTACCAGGTCACGAGGGACTCATCCGCGCGGCCCTGCAGGTCGGCGGCATAATCCACCACGGCCTGCCCGCCGGAAAGGGTCAGGACCGGGGCCTTCGTCAGCGCGGGCGCCTCCACGAAATCGGGAGCAACCGTCAGCTTGACAGCGCCTTCCAGACCCTCCCGGGTGTAGGCGATCACATCGAAGGTCTGCGTCCGGTCCTCGTGGTTTATCGCGGTCACCGTACAGTCGTAGCCGTTCGCTTTCAGGCTCACGAAGCGTTCGAAGCCGGGCTGGACCTGCCAGAAGACATGCTGGTCATCCAGCCGGTAGCCCAGGTGGCGGTACAGATGCGCCCCCAACTGCAGCGGCTCGCCGCCGGTCTGCAGGGAAGCTTCCCGCAGGTTCAGGTCCAGGCAGGTCGGGACGGTCCCGTAGTCGCGGCCGTCGCGCTTCGACAGGGCCTGCACCCGCTCCTTGATGCCTTCCGGGTCCCAGTCGTCCTCGCCGCGAAGCAGGTTGTACGTATTGTACAGGACCGTGCCGTCGTCTTCGACGAGCCGGTAGGCGGCGAGCTGGGCCTTCTGGTCCAGCAGGACGGTGTTGTAGGGCTTGGCGGCCCCCACGAAGGCAGGCTGCCCGTCGAGGGTGATGTTGTACTGGTAGCAGCGCAGCCATTCTTCCGGACGGAAGGTCCAGGCCAGGTAGACCGGACGGCCGGAAGTATGGTAGCGCACGTCGATGAGCGAATGGCGTCCGACCCCCTTGCTGACCGCCTGCACGGCCTCGTCATGCATGATGTTGAAGTCGCAGTCCATGAAGACTGTGCCGTAGGTATCGACGCTGCCGAAGGGCTGGCGGCCCCAGAAATCCAGGTCGCAGTGCAGATAGACGCCGCACTTGTTGAGCGAGTCGTCCGTACTCTCCATGTGGCAGTGCTTGAAAAGGATACGCTTGGAGCCCGTCAGCGGGCTGAGGTTCAGCCGGGCCTCGAAACGGACGTTCTCCGCATAGATGCGGTCCCCGTGGCAGAAAGACACCTGGGCCTGCGTGATAGCGGAGTATTTCGCCTTGCGGCCCAGCTCCGGCCTGCGCGGATAGACGAGGTCGATGTCGCAGTAATTGCCCATCGTCAGGTCCTTGACCACCAGGTCGTCCCCCCAGAAGTCGAACATCGTGAAATTGCCCACCGCGCCCTGGGTCTGCCCGCGGGCGGACGCCAGAATCACGTCGCGGGCATTGTCCGTCAGACCGAGCAGCTGCAGGGCCTGGCAGCGGACCACCATCCCGAAGGGGGTGCCGCCGCCTTCCGCCCGGCGGATCAGCCCGTCGTCCGGATCGTCCACCCAGTACACCCAGGGGGCGATATAGACGCGCATCGGTGCCTCGCGCGTACCGTCCTGGAGCTGCGACATCGCTTCGCGGAAATCATTGAAAATATAGGGAGACGCGGCGGCCTGCGCAGCCGTCAGGCTCCCGTCCACCAGCAGGGCCCGCGGCCCCAGATTCACCTTCGTACCCTTGTAGTCGATGGTCTGCGCCACGAGGCTCCAGCACAACAGGACTGTCAGACCAGTTAGAAATAGTTTCTTGAACATTTTCAATCGAGTTTACGGTATTTGAAATTGCTAAAGCGGACCTCCCCCTCACCGGCAGCCACCAGGCCGGGCAGCATGCTCTGGAACTCATGGAAGACATTGTGGTTGTAGCCGGAGATCTCGATCCCCCAATCGTCCTGCTTCCAAGTCACGCCGTCCAGGCTGTAATAGGCCGACACGATCTGGTGGTCGTTGCGCAGGCGCAGCCAGATGTGCGTCACGTCAGGCGTGCGCATCGCACGGCGGCCGCCCTTGTCGCGCCGCCAGCGGAGCGTCCCGGCATTGGAAATACCCTCGCCGATGTAATACTGGCTGTTGTAGTATATCACCAGGCCGGCCGTCGTCCCCGGATCCCGGTCGATCTCGACTTCGAACTCATAGGCCTGGTCACCAGCCACGAACATCATCGGGGCCGCGTCGGCCGGGCTCGCGCCCGCAGCCTTCAGCGTGAGCACGCCGTCGGCCACGCTCGCCCGGGACGGGTCGAAATCCTTATAGTATTTCCAGTCCAGGCCGATGCGGAATTCGCCCAGGCGGTCGTGCCGGTCCGGAAGCGGCGTCTGGGGCAGCGGCGCGGCGATGGGATCCTCGACGATGTTCTCGCCGTAGCTGCGCCACCAGCCGTCCTCATCCAGCCAGACCGGCTCCAGGAGGGTCTGGCGGCCGAGGTTGTAGTAGCCGTTCTCGTAGGCGTGATAGACGATGTACCAGCGGCCGTCCGGCGTGTCGATGAGCGAACCGTGGCCGCGGGACCACCAGCGGTCGGTGTTGTGGTAGGTGTGGACCAGCGGATTGTAGGGCGACGGCTCCCAGGGCCCGTCCACGCTCTTGCTGCGGGCGATGGCCACCAGGTGGCTCGTCGGCGGGCCGGCGGTGCCGCCCTCGGCCGCCACGAAGTACCACCAGTCCCCCACCTTGCGGATCTTCGGGCCTTCCATGGCCAGACCCTCCGTGAGCCAGCCTTCCGGGATGGGCCAGCCGTCCCAGACATGCTCGAAGGTCCCGGGGACGGTGTCCAGCCCGTCCGGGGTCAGCCGGATGCGGTTGCCGCCGCTGAGGAAGAGCCATTTCGTGCCGTCCTCGGCCACGGCGATGCAGGGATCGATCTGTCCGACGTGCAGGTCCACCGGGTCGCTCCAGGGGCCGTAGGGCGTGTCGGCGCTGACCACCCAGTTGCCGGCACCGTGGACGGTGAAATAGATATAGAACTTATCCCCGACCTTGGAGATATCCGGGGCCCAGACACTGCCCAGATAGGTCTGGAGGGCATAGCTGATGGGCTCCCAGTGGACCAGGTCCTTCGAATGCCAGACCACCAGGCCGGGGTTGTAGTCGAAGGAAGAGTGGGTCATGTAGTAATCTTCTCCGTCGCGGACGATGGAGGGATCGGGATAATCTCCCCCGAGGATGGGATTGGTGTAGGTCCCGTAGGGGGCTTTCGGTGCCGGTCCGGCACAGCCGGCGAGCAGCAGCGCTCCGGCAAGGATGATGGCTAACGGTTTCATATCTTTTTGATTCTCAGAAGCAGATAAGGGGTGTCGGGCAGGCGGACACTGCGGCCCTCCTTGTCCCGGATGCGGTAGCGGCCGGGCTCGCCGGTCTCGAAGGTGACCGGCCAGGGCGTGACGGTCATGTTCCAGGTGTCGAGGATCTCCACCCGGTAGCGCTCACCCGCCTGCGGGCGGGGCCAGGGGCCGTTTTTGACCGGCAGGTCGAAGCTCCACTCACTGCGGATCTCATTGCCGAAATAGACGAGATAGTAGCCCGCTCCCGCGGTGGACGTGTATTCGTCCCAGTTGTGGTCAGCCAGTCCGAGCGGGTTCGGCAAGTCGTCGAGGACGGCACGGAGGAACTTGATCCGGCGCCAGGATTCGCCGCGGAAATCCCGGCCGTAGGCCAGGAAATTGAGGGCGTCCTCGGCGGAAGTCCCCTCCTCGGCGTTGAAGGTCTCCGCATGGGTGACATAGGTCCCGCTCATCAGGCCGTTGTACATCCGGCGCAGCATCTCCTGCCCGCTCAGCCAGCCCCATCGGCTGCCGACATTGCCCTCGTAGCAGACTTCGTCGAAAAGGACCGGCTTTTTGTAGATCTGGCTGACCGTGTGCGCGCGGCCGCGCTCCATCACCGGACCGTGGTCCTGGATGCTGGCGTGCGTGAAGACCGGGTCGAAATAGTCGTAGTAGGTCGCGGTATAGCCGTGGATGGAGAGCAGATGGCGGTAGGGGTCTCCGGCGGAGACGGCAGCCGCGAACTTGTCCCAGTCCTCCGCCGGGATGCCTTTCACCCCGTCCCATTCGTTGGCCAGCGACCACCAGACGTTGCGGAAGGAGGCGTATCGCGCCGTGATGTACGACAGGTAACGGAGGTTGGCCTCCAGGGGCATGCGGTCGAAGCCCCAGCGGCCGCCGTCGTAAGGGTGGAAGAGGATCAGGTCCGCCTCCACGCCGATCTCCTGCAGGGCGAGGATCCGCCGCTCGACATATTGGAAATAGGCCGGGTCGAAGCGGGTATAGTCCCAGCTGCCGTCCGCCTTCTTCACGAAGGGATAGACGTCCGGGTACTCGACCGGCAGGTTGTGCAGAAAAAACAGCATCCGGAGCTTGTTGAAGCCCGATTCGCGCAGCGAGGCCACGGTACGCTCCGCCGCCTCGTCCCCGACATGCATCCAGTCGTAGGCGGTCGTACCGACGGGATAGTAGCGGGTACCGTCGGCGTATCGGAAATGCAGGCCGTCCGGCACCACCGGTCCGTGGTTCCCGGCCGAAGGCGGGGTGCAGTCGAAACTGCCGCGCCGGCGGTTCAGGGCCGCCACCCGGCTGGTCGTCACATAGGTCCAGCGGCCTTCGGCGCCGGGCATGAAACGGATCTTGAAGCAGCCGTCCCCGTCGTAGAACCCGCGGACGGTACAGGACTCGGTCCCGTGGGTGAAGGTGGCGGTCAGTTCGACGTCAAAGGGATTGCCCGGCACGGTGGCGGGCAGGGAGATTTCGTAACAGCCCCAGCGCTCGACGGTCTGCGCGGCTGCGCAGCATCCGAGGAGCAGGGCGGCCAGGATCAGGCGGATTCTCATATCGGTCCGGTTAATTGTTGACTACGCGTTCGACGCCCTCGCTGTAGAGCGTGACGGGCTGCGAGATGCCCGCCGGATAGAGCAGGGCGTATTCGTGCAGGATCTGCTGCGGCGGGATGTGCTTCTGCTGGAGCGGCGAGGTCGTCCAGTGCTCCTCCGTCGAGGGCACGCCGGCCTTGTCGCCAATCAGGCGATTACGCCAGGGGTTGGTGACGGTGATGACGAGCTCGTTCATCCCGGTGCGGACGAACTCCGTGATGTCCGTCAGGGCGGCGGGATCCCAGAGGGTCTCCAGCGTATGGCCGCCCACGGTCAGCTGCGCCGTGCTCCCGAAGGCCGGGATGCCGATGAGCACGCGGCGGCCGGGCTTGATGAAGCCTTCCGGCAGCGTGACGGAAGTCCGGTAGGTGACCCGGCCGGAATAATGCTTGATCCGCGGATCGAGGAAGCCCGTGAACTCCCGGAAACCGCCGATGGGCATCGTCCCGAGGGCCGGTTCGTCCTCGAAGGTCATCGTGCCCACGGTACCGTCCAGCACCACGCGGTCGGGGGCCTTGAGGTCAATGCGGCATGCCACGGCGTCCGAGTAGCCGGCGATGTAGGAGCCGGCCGAGAGGTCGCGCAGGTGGATCTCCCCGTCCGCGTCCCGATAAGCCTCGGGAACGGCCCGGGAGAAATCTCCCGTCGCATTCGGGAAAAGCTGGTCCCCCTGCAGGTCCGTCAGTCGGAAGATGTGCTGCACGCGGTTGCCTCCGCGGCGCAGCAGCACGAAGATCCCCTGGCGGGGCCGGAGGGTCAGCGGCACCACGGTCGCGCCGTGGTCGAAGGCATACATCGCCTGCTCGCGGACACGGCCGGTCATCGGGTCCCACAGCTCCGGACGGCCGTCCGGCACATCGAAGACCGCCTCGAAATGGACCGTCCGGGCGTTGTCCTTGTTGGACAGGTAATAGTAATCGACCTCGCCGGCGGTCTTGTGGTACCACAGCACGTCGTCGATGCCGATGCCCCGGACGCGCAGGTCGGGGGTGTAGGCCGCCTGGAGCGCACGCAGGTCTTTCAGGACCTTGCCGCCGTCCCAGAGCCGGTCGGCGATCTCCTTCAAGGCGGTATTGTTCTGCTCGAAATCCTTGAGCGACAGCGTGGAGACCGGCTTCGGGCCGCAGACCACGGCGCCGGCATCCACCAGCGCGGCCACCCGGCGGGCCGTCCCGAGCTCCATCCGGTCGCCGCGCAGCACCAGGAACTTGAACGGATGCTTCCCGTCCAGCCAGATGCGGCCGTCGCGGACGCTGAGCCTGTTCAGAAGCACTTCCTGATTGATATACTGGAACTTGATATTTTCCGGCAGGGTGCGCGCGATCTCCGCGGCGCTCATTTCCGTGTTCGGCAGGCGGTCGCCCAGATAGACCAGCGCGTCCGCGCGCCGGTCGCCGAGTTGCAGGAGGTACTGGATGCGCGCCTCCGTGGCGAAGAAGCCGTCGGCGAAGTTGAACCAGGTGTTGTTGCGGTTGAAGGTCTGTCCGTAGATGCCGAGCGTGACGCCGGGACGGCGGTCGTCGGGCTGGTGGACATAGCTGTGCAGGATCATGCGGTTGACTCCCTGCGTGTAGGCCTGGTCGCCGTAGAGCTTCAGGTCGATCGGGGAATCGCTGTAGAGCGCCATCCCCGTGAAGGCCTCGCTGCCGACCACCGGCTTGTCATAGATCAGGGAGACATGGTACGGGATGGCGTGGTTGCCGTAGTTGGCCGGCCGGTACACGATCGGCCACTCCCGGTATTCGCTGGCCTGGGCCCAGAACTCCGTCATCGGCACGTCGCAGAACTCATAGGATTTCAGCACGTCCACGGGCGGCATCGAGGCGCCGCCGTAGATGCCCTCGGACCAGAGCTGCATCCCGGCGCGGTGGCACAGGTCCGCCAGGTGCTTGAAATAATGCACGCGCACCAGCTCGCCACGGACCGCGTCGAAGTCATGCACGAAAGCCTCCGAGAGCGCGGCGCTGCCGATCTGCTCCCCGCAGAGCACGGGGATCCAGGGTGTGAGGCTGTAGCCCTGCTGCTCTTCGAACGCCTGCGGGAACGCGGCCGTCCAGTTCTGCTGCCCGCATTCCCAGCTGTCCACGAGGAAATAGGTGAAGGTCTTGCCGGCGTACGGGCCTGCCGCCCGGATCAGCTTCTCCGGGAAAGCCCGGAAATGGATGTCCAGTGCCGTGGAGTCCATCTTGTCGCACTCCAGCCCGACGCCCTGCGGTGAAGCCGGGTGGTTGAATTTGCCGTTGGAGGTATATCCGAAGCGGATCACCGTCCAGTCCCCCTTGGGCGCGGCCCAGCGGAGCGTCCCGTCCGCCGCCATCCGGTCCGTCAGGTCAATCACGTCATCCGGCCGCGCGATGGCCACGCCCGGGGCGGAGTCCCAGACGCCGCGCTCGCCCTTCTGCAGCAGGCAGAGCTCGCTGAGGGTGGTCGGGGAAAGCGGCTCATTGACGGTCAGGCGCCAGTGGCGCGCCGCGGTGCGCGGGAAGGCGAGCTTCTGGAGTGAATTGGCGCCCCGGACATACACGCGGCCGGCTTCGCGCCAGTCCGCTCCGTTGTCCGAGACTTCGATCAAAACCGGTATCGGGAAGCGGGCGGCCGAGACCATCACGTAGATCTGCAACTGCTCCGCCGTGAAGGGCTTCGCGAAGTCGAGCCGGATGGTCTTGTCTTCGTTGATGGTCAGCCCGGTCGTGGGATTGCCGTCGATCAGGATCTCCGCCGGGAAGTCGTCGAAGAGGTCGATGTGGCGGGTCTCGTCGTGGTATTTGTGGCTCTTGATCAGGGTCTCGACGGGATAGCTGCCCCGGCAGGAGATCTTCGGCGCGGCGGCGACGAAGCTGTTGGGGGCGGCGTCGCGGTAGGCCACGACCGCCACGTCCCGGTAGAAACGCTCCTTGGAGAAAGGCAAGGCCAGCGGGAGGGTCTGCTCGCGGCCGGTTCCGCGGACGAAGGTCTTGCGCCAGGTATACTGCTTCATCGAAGTCTCCGGGGTAATCCAGGGACCGCCGCTCTCGGACCAGCCGTCGCAGTTGGCCGCGCCGATCTGCATCCCGAGCCGGTCGGCCTCTTCGACCGCATGCCGGAAGAGGGCGTACCACTCCGGGCTGTCGAACTTGACGGACTGGAAGCCGTCTTCGATGCCGATCAGGCGGTAGATGTTCAGGACGGTGGCGTTGCTGATGCCCTGGGCTTTCATCGCTTCCAGATCCTTGGTGACGCCCTCCCGGGTGAGGGCACCGTCCATCCAGTGCCACCAGGCGGCGGTCTGGTACTGTGCCGGCGGAGCGGCGAAAACGGCAGGATCGGGAATCTGCTGCGCCCGGGCGCAGAAAGCGGCCAGCAGGGCCGGGACAAAGAATAGGAGACGTCTCATCGGTTATTGGTTGTGGTCTTCAAATATAAGCATTATCTCAGAAATGTCCCAAAAAGAATCCGGCCGGCCGCCGTGCCTCCTGTAAAGAGCTACAACGCGACTATTGATTAATTTTTTATAATATCTGAACCATTTTTAGAAATATATGAAAATTTGTTATCTTTGTGGACCGTACTATGTAACCAATATTATTTTAGTATAGTAACCATTATTGTTTAACCAAATTTCCCAAATGATGAAGAATCATCTCCGCATGGTGATCGCAGGCTTCATGCTCCTCGTGAGCGGTGCGCTTGCTTTCGCCCA
>CADASN010000017.1 GCA_902790635.1 uncultured Bacteroidia bacterium
ATAGACTATCTTCGCGATATCATCGTAAACCGATATCAGGACTTCTTTGTCCAAACTACTTATTGTTCAACATCGGTAAACTTATATCAGGACTAGACAGTACTCATTTTAACCACCCGTGTTTCCGCAGTGTATTAAAAATCAATGATTTAAACCACCACACTCAATTCCCTCTCAGAACCGATAATAGAGCCGTGGCAGGGTAATGCGTTGGTTCTCAGCAATAACTGAAAACACGGGTATCTATTTCAGGTACCCGTGTTTTCAGTTCTGCTTGATAGTGAGTCTTATGGCATATCACGTTTTTGTACCAAGAGCAGTTGTGGGCTGGTCGCAGACAGAACTGTGTTGGGTCAAACCGTTGATTATTAATCTATTACAAAAACACGGGCTGCTTTTGGGGAGGGGCGTGTTTTTCGTTTTCGTTCTGTATCAAGGCGTTCCTATGTCATGTGAAGTGGGTGCTGTGCATGTATGCAGAGCATCGCGGTGTATTCCGGCGGGAGAGTGGAGGAGACGTCCCGATTTTTAGGACGTCTCCTGCAATAACCGCGTTTTTTGGGGGAGACGTCCCTGTTTTTGGGACATCTCCCGTACTCAGGCCTGGACCTTGGAGCGAGGCGAAACGCGAAAGAGAAGGGGAAAGGGGTAGGGAAAGAGGCACCCGGCGAAACGAAGTGGAGCCGGCATGCCCCTGGGGGCAGCCGCGGAGCGGCGGGGGATAAGGGGATGGAATCCCGAACGAGACGCGAAAAGCGCCTGCGATAGCAGACGCTTTGATGCGGTGAGTGAGGGATTCGAACCCCCGGTACGTTGCCGTACACCTGTTTTCGAGGCAGGCTCCTTCAACCACTCGGACAACTCACCAGTGAACCGGACCACAAAGGTATAAAAAAAACTCATACTTCTTGCAATTAGGAGGATGGCTTTTTTTGGATAGTTGACAAAACGGCCTTCCAGGGCTGTCAAATAAACATTTTGCAGCGACGGGCATGATTTTTGCATCTTACATGATGGATACGTCCGAATGCACAATACACTTAAGCATTATAAGTATGAAGAAAATCATTACCCTTCTGTCCGCAGCGCTTCTGCTGCTTGCAGGTACCTCCGCTTTCGCGCAGCCTGCCATTAATGCCGGTTATCTCAATTCCATTGACCTGGTCAAGTCCGGCAATTCCACGAATACCAGTCCGATGAGCGGCTTCTATGCCGGTGTCAGCTTCACGGTTCCCGTGGTCTCAGGCCTCAACTTTACCCCGGGTATTTACTACGGTTATGCTGCCAAGAGCAACTCGACCGACCTGATCATCACGACGGTGTCCGGCAAGCGGGAGGATCATTTCATCAACATCCCCCTGCACTTCAGCTATGGCCTTGAGTTCAACCCTGACTTCGTGTTCTTCGCCTATGCCGGCCCGAGCGCCTCGATCGGTGTCGCCTCCAAGATCACCGGCGCCCTCGGCGGGAACAAGGGATCTTATGACCGCTACCAGGAGAATTCCAACCTCAACCGCTTCGACATCATGCTTGGCGGTGGCGTCGGCGTGGAGATCATGGAGAAGTTCCGCATCAACGTCGGCTACGACTTCGGTATGCTGAGCCGCTACAAGAACAACGATACCGCTTATCGCCGCAACCAGCTCACCGCCGGTGTGGCCTTCCTCTTCTAGAAGCTTCAGAATCTGACACATTGCATTTGCGCCGGCATTTTTATGTCGGCGCAAATTGTTATATTTGTATCAACTGCAAATCCGTTAGTATGAGACGTATCGCTTCGCTTTGGCGCTGCCTGCCGGTCCTGGCAGGACTGTTTCTCCTTGCCTGCCCGGGCCATGCCCAGGATTTCCGCCTGAACGCGTCCGGCTATTTCCAGCGGGACGGCGTGGACGTGATGGCATTCAACGATTTCTATCCCGAGGGGCACCAGGGCGGCATCTCCATCCTGATGCACGGCCGGCGCGTCGCGAGCAACGGCGACATCCGCTTCGAGCCCACCCCGGGGCAGTGGCAGCCCGTGCCGAAGCAGCTGGACCGCAGGATTGTGGGCGAACGCATCGAGACGGTGCTCTGCTACCCCGACTCCAGCCGTCATCTCACGGGTTTCAATCCGATGATCTACCCGGACGTCCAGCTGACCTACACGGTCACGCTGGAGCCGTCCGGAAAAGGTTTCCTGGTGACGGTGGACCTCGACCGACCGGTGCCGGAAGCGCTGGCGGACCGGGCGGGATTCAACCTCGAATTCTTCCCCGGGGACCTCTTCGGCAAGCCCTGGATCATGGATGAGCGGCAGGGCATCTTCCCGCCGCAGCCGAACTCCCCGCTGCTCACGCAGGAGAGCTATGTGTATCAGAGCGTGGGCGATTTCCGCCCCGCGCGGGCGCCGGAGGCCGACGTGCAGCACCTCATCGGCGAGGGCTACAGCCCTTTCACGGCGGATGCCGTGATCGCCGAACCGTATGCCGCAGGCAAATGCTTCACCCTGCGGCCGGACGATCCGTTCACGCGGCTGACCATCCGGATCGTGGCCGGTTCCGAGCTGAAGCTCTACGACGGCCGGATGAACCACAACAACGGTTGGTTCGTGCTCCGCTCTGACATCCCCGCGGGCGTGACGAAGCGGGCCGTCCAATGGTACATCGAGCCCAACGTCGTGCCGGGCTGGACCAGCCGGCCGGTCGTGCAGACCTCGCAGGTGGGCTATCTGCCCGGGCAGAAGAAGGTGGCCATCATCGAGACCGACCGGCGGGACGCCCCGCTGGCGGAGGCTTCGCTGCTGCGCATCGGGACGGACGGGCCGGAGCTGGTCCGCACGTTCCCGGCGGTGCGCTGGGCGGGTGAATTCCTGCGCTACGCGTATCTGAAGGTCGATTTCTCCGAGCTGCGCGAGGAGGGGCTCTACCAGGTCCGCTACGGCGACAGCGAGTCGCCGATTTTCCGGATCGCCGCCGATGTGTACGACCGCGGCGTCTGGCAGCCCGTGATCGAATACTTCCTGCCGGTGCAGATGTGCCACATGAAGGTGATGGAGAAATACCGCGTCTGGCACGACGCCTGCCACCTCGACGATGCGCGCATGGCCCCGCCGGGCAATCATATCGACGGCTACGTCCAGCCGGCGGAAAACGGCACGCGCTTCCGTGCTCTCGATCCCGTGCCCGGGGTCAATGCCGGCGGCTGGCATGATGCCGGTGACGACGACGTCCGCCACACCACGGGCAATGAATGCTACATCCTCACGATGGCCTGGGAGGCCTTCCGCCCGGAGATCGACGCCACGGCGATCGACCAGGTCCGCCGCCACGTGGAAATCCACGAGCCAGACGGCCGCAACGACATCCTCCAGCAGATCGAGCACGGGATGCTGCATACGGTGGGCGCGTATCTCGCCCTCGGACGCTTCGCAAAGGGTATTATTACCAATAATTTACGTCAGTACACCCTGCTTGGCGACACCTCCACGATGTCCGACGGTGTGCTCGGCAACGACGACGACCGCTGGATCTTCCCGGACACGGGTGACGGGGTCGGCGCCGCCGTGAACCTCGCGGCCTCCGCCCGGGCGCTGCGGGGCTTCAACGATACGCTGGCGACCCACTGCGTGGACATCGCGCGGACGACTTTTGCCCGGGCGGAGGCCGCAGGCGGGCGTCCGATGAGCCGGATGCAGCTGGCGGTCGAGCTGTACCTGACTACCGGTGAGGCGCAGTATTTTGATTTCATCCTGAGCCATTGGGACAGCGTGGTGGCCTCTGCAGGCGGCTGTGCCTGGTACATGGCGCGGGTGGAGAAGCAGATGGAAGGTCAGAAGAAATACAGGAAGCAGTGCGCGGCCTTCCGCGAGGCGCTGCTGCAGTACCGAGCCGTGCTGGACCGGCAGAGCGCCGAGACACCCTACGGCGTACCCTACCGGCCGAGCATCTGGGGCGCCGGCTGGGACATCCAGTCCTTCGGGTACCGGCATTATTTCCTGGCCAAGGCCTACCCGGACATCTTCTCCCCGGATCAGGTGATGGATGCCCTGCACTTCATCCTGGGCCGGCATCCGGGCTCCAACCAGGCTTCCTTCGTCGGCGGAGTGGGCGCCACGTCCGCGACGGTCGGCTATGGCCTGAACCGCGCTGACTGGTCCTACATCCCCGGCGGCACGGTCTCCGGCACGGCGCTGATCCGCCCGGACTACCCGGAACTGCTCACCTTCCCGTACCTGTGGCAGCAGGTGGAATATGTCCTGGGCGGCGGCTCGTCGCACTACATGTTCCTGGTGCTGGCTGCGAAGGATTTGATGGGGGAGTAATGTGCTCCCGTTCGCGGATTGCCGTCAGTCAATATTTTATGCGCCAACTATTGCGCGTTTGACAAAAAACACCTACTTTTGCAGTCCCATCCAAGACAGGGGCGTAGCTCAGTTGGTTCAGAGCGCTTGAGTCACATTCAAGAGGTCATCGGTTCGACCCCGATCGTCCCTACCCGAAGCCGTCAGCGAATCGCTGGCGGCTTTTTGGTTTGTGTCCGGGAGCGGTGGACTGATTGGGGTTGCGCGGGGCTGTTCGCGGCCAGCTTTCTTTCCTTTCCCCCCTCGCCAGGGGCAGGGAAGGGTCGTTTTGCCCCTGGCGACTACTTTTGGGGCCTGCCCGGGGCGAATCAGGTGGTTGGCGCCCCTGGCAGCGGTGTCCCCGTCATGGGGACATTGACAAGAGCCCGGAAGCCATGTTGCAGGGCGTGGCTTCTTTGTGGTGACTTGGGTGTCGAAGCGGGGCGTATTTTCTTTGACTCCGCTCTTGCGATTCAAGAAATAGTCGTTACTTTTGCAATTGAATTATTGTAGCCAACTATTGGCTGTTTATTATGAGCAAAACTATGAAGAGCGCCATTCCTGCGAAGGCGTGGCGTTCTTTTTTCTTATAGGCGGGCGATGTACTCTTCACAAAATAATGCTCATAATAGACAAGATCTTCGTTGGCATAATTGTACAAGGTGCAAGTGTCAGACGCGTTCGTGTTCGCGCCTTTCAGCGTGTTCGCAACGGTAAACCAGAACAAGTGAGAGCTCACTGGCGCTATGTAAAGCGTTAGCTGGGCCTGTCCGGTTCTATAGAACTGGTGCTGTCCGTTCATCCGTTTGAAGGAACTCCAGCTCCGGGTTCAGCAGGGTTCGCCCTGCTGAATTTTTATTCCTAACGCCAACGAAGACAAAATTTACTGGGAGGGTTTTGGGAGTGGCGAAGAAAAAAGAAGGCTGGAAGAGCGGAGAGACAGAAACTCTGGATGGGTGGACCTGGTCCAATAAAAGCAGGTGGACTTGGTCCACCGAATGTGCGGCACAATGCCTAGAGGGCCAGTGCCCTGGACCAGGTCCGGCACCGGAAAGCGGACCTGGTCCGCTACTGGGGGTAAGGAGAAGCCCGAGTTGTGGGACGACCCTTATTTCGATGAGTTTATGGAAGAATCAACGTTTGCCAGCATGACCTTCGAGGAGCAGGAGCAGTATATCGCCTCCATGAAACAGAAATGGGATTACAAGAATTCCCTGGATTTTGCCGAGCAGAAAGGGTTAGAGAAAGGGAGAGCAGAAGGACGAGCATAAGGACGCGAGGAGGAGCGTATAAAAAACGCTAAACAATTTAAAGGTTTTGGCGTTGCTGTTGAGATTATTGCTCAGGCGACTGGCTTAACCGAAGATCAGGTCCGGGCGCTGTGACCGAACAACTCTGCGGGGCGTTGTGACCGGGCATGTCAGCGGCGAGCTTCCGTGCTGTGCGATGAAAATATGGAGCGGTGGGCTTCGGGCCCACCGCTTCTGGTAAGAATGAAATCATTTGCATGTGCGAAACGGCTCAGCGGGGCTCCAGGAAGAGCTGCCGGAGGAAGGCGAGGCGCTTCCGCAGGAGGGAATGGCGGACGGGCTGCGGCTCCTCCGGAGCCATAGGGGCAGCCTCCGCGGTGCTGGCAGCGGGGCGCGTGACCGCTTGCGCCGGCACTTTGCTGCCGTGCTGGTAGGGCCGCAGGCTCTCCAGCCCCCCTGCCTCGTAGCGGCGGATCCATTCGCTGACCGTCCGCGGCTGCACCCCGGTCTGCTTCGCGATCCACGCGGGATCCCTGCCCTGCAGGAAATAGTTCACCGCCGCCTTGCGGGTCTCCCACAGGATTTTCTTGTGACGCTCAACCTGCTCGAGGTGCTGGAGGAAAGGTTGTTCGGCTATATTATTATGTGTTTTCATAGAAACTAGGAATCAGCGAATTATGGAGTGATAGGGGGGTCAACTGTCCAGCCAGAAGGGATACCGTGGTCACCCGTTGTCCAGCTTTCATTATTGCCATTTCTGACAAAAGTCCCTCCGGCACTACGATCTCCTACCCATTTATTGGTATACCTATAATCACTTCCAACTTTTACAGAGACATCAGTTGTGGTCAAACACTTGATATAGTTCAGCTTCTTGCAACTGTAGAACATATATCGATAGCAATTGGGACTGGAAGAAATATCCTCCACGAGCAGGTCCGGAGCATGTTCAATATTTGTATACTGGAACATACCACGGTAACAATCTTCGGCCAGTGTAGTGGCAGGTAGTAAGTTATTTGGTATGGTAGCCAGGCTGGTGCAGTGGGAGAACATATCCTCAAAACATCCTTTCGACAAGGTTAAAGTACCGCCGAAGAGCGGTCCCGTGAGTTCAGTAATAGAAGTGCAACTTTGGAACATCTGGTAACAGACCCGGACGCTCCCCGTCCAATTCACTTCAGCAGGGAAGGATGGAATGGACTCTAGCTTAGTGCATCCAAAAAACATTTGTTGATAGGCAGACGTTCCTAGCGTAGTGGCCAGCAAAGATGGAGGCGTAACCAATGCTTTACAGTTGTAGAACATCTGGTTATAGGCGGACTCTGGTATAGTGGTAGCCGGCAAGGAGGGAGCAGAGACTAAGGCAGTGCAGCCATAAAACATCTGATAGTATGCTTGCTTGAACAGCTCGGTAGCCGGGAGCGTGGCGGGCGGATTCTGCAGGCGAGTACAACCGCGGAACATCTCTTGGCACCCGCTTGTGCCAATGCTAGTGGCTGTAATGGCTGGCGAATCCATCAGCCATGCACAGTTGTAAAACATCTTTATATACCCCGTAGCAGATACCGTAGCGGCGTTGAGGCTGGAAGGAGCGGCGCGCATCTGGGCGCAACCGCTGTACATCTCGTTGCAGCCGGAAGTCCCTATGGTTCCCGTCACGGAGAGCATTTCGGGCGCTTTGTTGAGTGCCGCACAGTTATAAAACATCTTATTGCAAGCTTGCTGGGGAATGTCACCGCTGAAAGAAAAGGCATCCTGGGCTGTGAGAAGAACACTGCACTCGGAGAACATTTCAGAGAAACAATACTGTGCCAAAGTAACTGCATCTATCTGGGGAGCAGCCGTGAGCGAACTACAGTTCTTGAACATGCTCGCATAGCAATAGTTGTTCATTGTCGTCGCCGGAAGCACGCTTGGCCCTTGTGTCATGGATGAGCAATCGTTGAACATACTGTTGTATGCGTTTGCAGCCACTGTCACGGCAGGGAGATCAGGGGCTGCCGTCAGAGCTGTACATCCTGAAAACATAGACTGGCAGCCTTTACTTCTGACTTCCGTAGCCGAGATTTCCGGGGAAAGGAGCAAAGATGTACATCCCTGGAACATTTCCATAAAATTAGAATTGGATCCGTTTACAGGATTTACAGCTAAATGGCTGGGAGGAGTAGCCATCGCCGTGCAGCCGTAGAACATCCCACGATAACCCTCCGTTGCGATGGTGCCGTTAGCCGGCAGTTCCGGGGCAGCCGTCAACGCCGTACAGCCTTGAAACATCTGATAACAAGCCTTGGAAGGGATATCGGCGGCAAAGCCCCCATCGTCATTGGCAAATTCCGGGGCGCGCGTAATACTCGAACCGTAGAACATCTGCTGGTAGCAGCTCTGCGCAAGCGTCTGGGCAGATAACAATAACGGACGGGCCGGATGAATATCCAGATTGGTCATCTCTCTGAAAGTGCCTTCCAGCGCATTGTTGTTGGATCCGCTGAAAGCGGTTTTTTTATTATAAGACCCATCGCAGAACAGGCTCATAATATCTCCATAGATATAACAGGGACCCGTGCTGGTAAACAACGGGGTGGTTCCATCACTGTTCTGGTATTTGTCTCCCTTGCCCTGTACTTTCACACTTTGGCCGGCGGCCAAAGAAAATGATGGAGTAACAGATACATTCGTCCACGTCACTCCGTCGGAACTGTACTGGAGTCCATAGGTGGAATCCCGGAATGTGGTCGTGAATTCAATGGTGGTGGCCGCATCCCTTGCCTGGATGGTAAAATAGGTCAGGTTAAGGAAGGTCTTGGCTACATTATAGTAGCGGTTGCCCTGCAGGGGAACGGAGGCAAGAGACTTCATCAGATTGAACGAGCCGCCGTCCGAAACAATCAATTTGGCTCCGGACAGTGTTATGGTCTCACCAGGGAAAGCAGCTACAAAACTGGCTTTATGATTGGTATCCGGACTAACGGAGGACTTGGTGAAGAGCGTAGTCTCACCGCTCCCGCCGAAATCATTCTTTACGGAGACGGTCAGGGATGCCGGTACATCGTCGTCGAATGACAGGTCAAACAACAGAAAGGCCGTTTCTTGAACCAAAGAGAAGGACGGATTGCCGTACGTGGCATCGGCCTTGAAGGTGCTGTATTTCTGGACAGCCTCTTTGAAGGTGGAAGCAAAGCCATCTCCGAAATTGGGACCGCTGGCAATTTTGCCGTCATTGTTCTCGACAAATGTATAAACCCCGTTTTCCCGTTGCGTCTTGCTCACCAGCGTGGCAGTAATGACCAAGTCATTCGCCGGCCGTTCCGGTTCAAATCTACCGGACGATGGAGCAGTCTCGACAAAATACATCAAATCTCCCTCAAACACTGCCGTAGTAGCACCGGCACCGGAAATCAGGAAAAGATAGCCATACAAGTCATTCCCGCCAGTGGTTTTATCCACCACATAGAGCAAATCGTCCCTTTCAAAAAGATAGTGGCGGTCGATGGCATCCAGGGTAGCTTTGGTCTCTGCACTGCAGGAGACGGAGGCGCTGTAGTGAACCTTAGTCCATACGCCGTCCCGGAAGCCTTCTGGCTCCGCTTCCGGCTGCTTCTGGCATGCGAGCGGAAGCAGGGAAAACAACAGGATGATAATCAGATACTTGAAAGTGATTCTACGCATAAACTAAGTTTTATAAGTTGCCTCCGAATTGGGGATCCTCTTTAAAATCACTGTTTCCACTACGGGTGGTGGAGAATTCTCCGTTATAGACTACCCGCACGAAACGATAGATGGCGCGGGAGCGATGGTTTCCCTCTGCGGCACCCACATACAGGGTTCGCGCGTTTGTAAGCTGGTCCAGTACTGCCTGAACTTTAGCCTGGTTGGCATCTGTAAACTTGGAGATTTCCATCAGATTGTTGTTCCAGAAAACACCATCCTTGTCCAGACGGATATGCAGGGGTGTGTCGTGCTCTACCGTGACATAATTGATGCCCTCATATCCATGATTTTTATCCGTCGCATCCCAAACGGGGTCAAAAGTCAGCAGTTCTCCAGAGGTCATGCCTACGGGCACAGCCGGATAATAGACATGGAAGGAGTTGTTGGTCCAGGTGATATCGCTGACGCCGAAACTGATGAGGTTGTCCAAGCCGACACTTAAATACTTGCTGAGATACTCGGGGTTCCCGTATTCTGGATTGCTAGGACCAAAACGAGTATATGGCTCCTCTGACAAGGCATAAACTGCCTTATACACGCAGCGGGAGATATCCATATCCGTCTCGATGAAGTCTCCGGAAGCGAAGTCCAGCCCCTGGATCATCTCTCGTTTCCACTTATATGCGTCGTCAGCAATATCATCGGCGTCATCGACTTCAGCCCAGTTTACGCTGCTCATCGGATCGTAATTCACCTTCAAAACATCCATGGAGACTTCCTCCGAACGGGTGGTTAATCCGTCGCAGACAGCTTCCAACTGGAAGGTGTAGGTGCCCGTCTTGAGCGTGCCCGGAGTGTAATGGTAGATTGTGCTGGAATAAGTGGGACTGCCGGACAGGGTGATCTCTTCCCGTACGGTCCGCTTGTCCGGGCTGGTGATGCGGAGCACCCATTTTGTCACAGGTGTGTCGATATGGGATGCCGAGGCAAGGATGGGGAAGGAGGTGACCGGGGCGCCGTCATACTCGCAGGGGAGCAGCTTGAGGGAGGTATAGAGTTCTGACACCACGCGGATGGGTGCGTCGAAGGTGCGCTCGATACCGGCAGCGTTGCGCACGATGGCCCTGACCGTCATGAAACCATAGACAGGAATACTGGCCGGGAGCGTGCGTTTGATAGTCTGGCGAAGTTCCGTACCGGACAATTCCAAACCGTCGTTAGACAATTCTATTTCACGCTTGTTGCCGGAGGCATCAGTATAGCAAACCTTCAG
This sequence comes from uncultured Bacteroidia bacterium, assembly GCA_902790635.1. Classification (GTDB taxonomy): domain Bacteria; phylum Bacteroidota; class Bacteroidia; order Bacteroidales; family UBA932; genus Cryptobacteroides. The sequence goes on from CADASN010000017.1 coordinate 10,493, forward strand.
AATAACAGATCGGATCACGGATGCCATGGAATGGAAGTAGAGGTCTATCTCCATATCTTCTCCTGTACGTCGGTGTTCGTTGTCGGTGACGGTGATTTGCCCTGTGATATCCCCAATCATGTTGTCGTCCCGAACGCAGCGGATGTCCATGCGAGGTTTATTCTCATTGTCATTGTCATTCTGCATCCAGATGCGGAAATCGGACTTGGTGAAAACCCAGCCAATCTTTCCGGTTTCCCCTGTGGTCCGCCTGCTTCCAAGGACGCCCCGGGAATAAAAGGAACGGCAGGGGTATGCTTTGTCATCTGTCCAATAATCAGTAGGGAGCAACGACACCATCATAACGAGCTCCGTCATGTTGGGCACCCGATACCCCGGAGGGCAATAATCGTTATGCACCGTGATGTTGGCATTCATGGTTTTCTGATAACCATAGTCGGTCCTGCTGCCACGCTCGTCTTTGTTCTGAGCGGTAAGGCGCAGATAGACCCGGTTGTTCATGGAATTTTCGTCGCTGTAGGGAAGGTCCTCCGCGGTGTATTCTCGGATGGACTTGGCATTCAATCGGCTGAAGCGGAGGGTATAGGAGCCGTCTTCGTTGGGCCAGGCCTTGCCGTTCGGGTCCTGTCCTTGTTCGAAGTCATAGTATTGGTCCACGAATTTGTCATAGGGCGCGTAGGTAATTTCTTTCGTATTACCCTTGTCCTGGAAGGTACCCACATTGCGGACGCAACGGACGGTGGCTACCTTGTCCCGTACCGTAAGGTTAAAATTTCCGAAAACCCTGTCATAATTGGATTTGGTGGCGCCTTCTTCCGCACGGATGATACGGGGCTGATTCATAGTAGAACCGCTCGGAATGATGGTGCTGGAAATGGTTAGCGAGCGCCATTTCTCTTGCTCTGCCGCGCTGTTGCCGGTTATCGTTTCGTCAATGGGCTGGTATAGGCGAGCCGTCTGGGATAAGGCATCTTTGCCGATCCACAGGCCCACCAGCTGATTGATGGAGGCCGTGTACCAGCGGATCTCATCCTGGTTGATGACCCCGTCCCCGTTGTTGTCCCGGTTGCGGGCCATGCAGGAATAGGCCTGGTAGAAATAATCGTTCTTGAGTTCGGGCGTGTTGTTATCCACTTCGAACGCCATATAGTCCGTCCAATGTTTTTCAGTGCCGGAGGCAATGCCCCATATGCCCGCCGTGTTAAGGCGTCCGTTTTCGTCGTCGTTATAAAGATGTGCATCTGCCGGTACTCCGCTCCACCAGCGCCATCCGTCTCCTCCCAGATGCTTCCATGCAAATTCGTCCGTGTGCTCCACGGCCCAGAGGGAGCTGAGGTCGGGCGCATATATATTATAGATGGTCTGCATGGACTGCTGGATGATGGAGTGGCTGGAGACAATGACGTCGCTCTGGCGGTCTTCGCTGATCTGCGTGTTGGACAGGATGTGGAGCTCCCGCGGCTTGGCGTTTACGAATTCCCGCCATAATTCAGGATTAAGTACTCCGGTCAAGGGATCCGGTGCATGCGTTGTGCTATTTTTTTCATAGGTTCTCGGGTCCCGCTCGTAGTAGTATTCGTTTATGTAAGCCGTGAACCGGATATGTTTTTCGCTGTCGAATTTGTTTTCACTGCCACTGGCTTCGCTTTGATTCTGTATGAAAATAAAATTGATCAGCTGGTTGATATCGATCAGTTCCGGAGGAGTTTCGTTTCCGGTTGAAGGGACCCAGTTGGGATTATAGTTGCCACGCTTGTCGGTATCATTTAGACCGGGATACTTTTTGCGGGCGGTAAGGTATTTCCCGCCCTCCATTTTGTTTAAGGAGAATAAAATCCACTGATAATCAGGATAGACATTCTCACTGGCCGGCAATTGATAAAGACCACTGGCATGGTCAAATTCGCCACCCCCGGTATAGAAGGGGGTTTTGACATACCAGGAGACTTTTTGTCTTCTTTTCCAGTCAGGAGCAGTGTCGTTTCCCAGATCGCTGTCGTATCGGAAATCCAGGCTGTGGTATTCGTAATGGGCGTCGCTGTTGATAATTCCATCCGTGGTAAGCAACAACGACCCTTCCTGACCAGGTTCCCGCTCAAATCTGTTTGTGCCTTGTCCGTCGGATCCTCTCACTTCCACGGAGATGCTTTCCGAGTTATTAACTGTAATGTCATAAGTGTAAGAATGGCCGCGGTAAGTGCTGTAATTGTCGAAGTCTCCGGAATTAGAATTAGTAAAATCCCCTAGGTGAACCGTAAAGCGAGCCTCTGAAGTGAGTGCAGCGGCTTTCCCGCTATCGCCCAAGCGTTCAATACCGAGGCTTGATAAAGTCAAAACCAGGTCGAACGTGACGTAAGAAGCTTCTTTTCGTGCAAATACCCAGTCTCCGTTGATTACATAGCCACTGTGCTCTGGATCGGCATCTTTTTTCTGGAATTCACGCAGATAATACTTGCTACTATAAGCTGAGGCGTCAACATCCGGATCATTGACTGATTTTTTCGGTGTCTGGCGGTTCTCAAGCATATAGAAGCAGAACACATCATAATTGATACCGTTCTCAGCCTCTTTCCCTTCAAAGTAAGCCTCTTGCGCATCAAAGTAATCCTCCGGGTCACGAATGTCCCGCACATATTCGGAATCAATGTCTCTTGGGATGAGATAGCTCCATTCCGGGAGCATACAGGCTTGCCAATGACGCGGAGTGACAGCGTCAATATTCTCCGTGTTGTGTGTGATTCGGAATTTGACCTTGGCGTCCAGTTTGGTTAACTGGATCTGGTAGTCGGGTTTATTATTGGATCCGTCATTGGCTTTGTTCGTACCGTCGTAGTAGATGGGGTTGTTTTTGTTGTTTATGTATCCCCAGACCATATCACCGGTATTCACCGTCTTTGTGCCTAGCATCAGGAACAGGTCGTTTCGGTTCACGACATTCTGCTCCAGTTTGACCTTAACTCCTTTCAGTTCTTCCAGCGTCTGAATTCCCGACAGGCGCTGGAGCGCATCTTGGTCATCCAGGGAAGTAACGGTATTGGTCAGATTGGTCAGCACGACGAGTGTGCAGTTTTCCTTGGATTCGGTCGAGATCTTGACGACGCCGCGGGTCTGCTTGTTTTTCAGACTTGCATTATTGCTGGTGATATCGCTGACGGTCACGTTGTCCACATACCAGCCTTCGTTTTTTTGGTCCACCAGGGTGGAGAGTTCCGGGATCAGGTGCTCATAGGTGAAATAGCGTCCATAGAGTTTCTTCCCGCCGTCTCCACCTGTTTCAGGGCAGAAAATCAAGACATATAGGTCATGCACGCGCGATTCGTCCACGCGGGAAGCTTCAGCTTTGGTCCCGACAGAGACATCATACTCTTCTTCTGCGCCGAAACTGAGATACATGGTGACTGGCTCCCCTTCCGGCACACTATAACCTGCATCAAATTGCTCCTTGATGCAGGAAACGGCACTCAGCAAGGTGGTGACCAAAAGAAATATGATGGAGAATCTTCTCATACGTTAATTGAAAATAACCTTTGGGTTGTGTGGCGTCCAGTTGTTGACAATGAAGTTGAAAGAGACATTGCCTCCTTTACTGATGGTGGTCTCAATCTGGAGATATTGGTTGCGGCTTAGGGCCAGGATGTCCTGTGAGTACCTGTTGTGGATGGGAAGGTCGGTGAAGGTTTTCTCTTCATAGGTCGAGGAATTATCTGGATCGTAATTCTCAGCAGAGGCCTTTTTTATACGGAAAGATATATCGCAGAGGTAGCGCTTCCCGGCAGAAGGTACGGACTGCATCGGGGCAATGCTGGGGAAGAACAGCAGCGGACTGTCAAAGGCATCTTTGACTCGTTCGTCCACATCAGTAGTAGCCGGGTTGTCAGCGGCCGGAAACTGAATCAAATTGGCGATGGCTGCGGTCGTGGATGTGTCGTAATCGCGGTAATTGTCATCTTTGCCGTCCGTGTTGGAGTCGCCGCGTTCTACGAAGTCGGGATCCCTTTGGAAAAGCCAAGCCTGCCGGGTGTCCATGTCTTTGAACTTGATCTGGCAGTTATGCAAGTCCAGCGCCGCTCCCGTCAAATTTATGAAACTGAGCTGAACCTTGGCAACGCAGCGGAGCATCTCAAGTTCCAGCAGGCCGTTGAATTTTCCGTATAAGCCTTGAGCCACATTGAGAGTACCCATAGCGGAAAGGGGCATGCGGCCTCCAACCTCGGGGGAAGCGTCGGCGGCATTCAAGTCGATTATTAAGTCGTTCAGTTCAGAAATGGATGAGATTGAACTCAAGTCAGGGATGTTTATGGTGCCGCCGGATCCGCCCTTATTGGCGACAGCAAAAACGGAATAGGAGCCAACTTGCCCCGCTGTAAAGTTGAAGGAAATGGAAAGGGTTGTAGCCCGCCCTATACCAGCAGTAGTCCCTTCAACATAATCGTTTTCGACGAGAGTTCCGTCGCCAGGATAGCGTTTGATGATTCCATCTTCGTTTGCGATAAAAATGACCAGGTCTGGGGTGACGGTTACATCCGGCGGAGTCCCGCTTTCCACTGCAGTGCAATAGATGCCGCCGCCGTCGGCCACGTTGCCATCGCCCGGTGTCTCCGCGCGCGTAGCGGGCTCTCCGGCATGGAAGGTCAGCGTAACTGTACCACCGGCTGGTTCTTCAATGCGGTGGCAAGCCGCGCTGAAGAGTGTGACTGCACCGAGCAGTAATATGAGATGTTTCCTTGTCATATCATCAAACCGGGTGTTTGTGCGGGAATGTCTTCCCACTTGGTAGTGATCACATTGACCAGAACGCCGCCATTCAGCATAATATGGACTTCATAGACATAAACATGGCCCGGTTCCCACTGGGAAATGGGAGCGCCGGTGCTTTTGTTTACAATGTCTTTCAATGGGATGGGATCAGGTGTGTACTCGTTATATACACCGGTGACGTCGTCCCGGAATGTCACGACCAGTGACGGAGAGTCGTCAGTTTCCAGATTCTGCGGGATAAGAAGGTCATAGAAACCGCAATCGTAAGTATCGACATATTTGGCCGGCTCCAGCCAGGGCTTGGCGTAGTTTCTGTCTTCGCCGAATTGTTTTTGATGCGTACGCTCCCTGTTGTCCGTCCGGAAGGTAAACATTTTGGCGAATTCGTCCCAATATCCCAGGATGTCGGCGCTAACGATGAGGTCGTCGAAGCCGAAAGAGGTAATAACGAACTTCTGACTTCCGGAGTCACGATAGAATATCACTTTGATAGCACTGAGCATATGCTGGAAATCCAGCTGGACGACATCGCTGGGATTCTCGTCCGTGACCCTTCGCCGGGTACCTGCCATCAGAAGGTCCTGTTGAGAGACTCTGGGATCATAATGGACAGACAGGCAGAAGGCTGAACTGCTGGTTGGGGCAGTGCTGACCGCTCCGCTGATCGTGCTGGGCACTGCGAGGAAGTCATACCAGTCATTATCCGTCCAATTCCATCTCTTTTTAGGGGAATAGGTCCACACATGATTTGTTGCATCGGTAAGCTCAACAGGTTCGCCAGTGAAAATCTGTCCTTCCTCATTGTGCCAGGCGAAAACTTTGATGACATCATGCTCGTTAAATTCCGTGCGGTGGTCCAAAGAAGTGACGCCGCTCTTGGTCTCCTCCACAAGTTGGACGCTGCTGGCCGAGAAGCGAATCTCCCCCCCGTCAACATCAAGGTCGCGCTGCTTCGTACAACCCGGCACAAAAAGAGCAGTGATTGTAAAGACAAAAACTATATGATGGATTCGCAGATACATAGGCTAAATAACAATACGGTGATATCCCCGGATTTCATCCTCCCAGTCGGTGATCTGGGCGGTAAACTCGATGTGGTTGGAGAAAAGGAGCCGGTAGGTGTACTTCTTCCCTGTCACCCATGGATCCGGGAGGGGAACTGGAATGGTTGTAGGCGTTCCTGCGCTGCCTTCTTTGTAGGTTACTTCCAGATAAGCGTCGGTCGAGGTGTTCAATGTCGTACCGGCACTGCGGTGGAGAGTCTGCGGCATCACCATCAGCGTCAGTGCCGGGTTGATGGACGCCGGGCTCTCTTCCGCGCCGGGAAGGACTTGCCAGTCTGAGCCCTTATCCAGGACGGGATAGTCAACCAGGTCTTCCGACGTGTCCACGTTCCAAGGATCGGCGTTGTTTTGTGTAAAAGTGCCTTTGTTGTAAGCGTTTTTCAATACAATCTTCTGGACATAGAACTTGATCGTCGCGTTGGAGCCGAGAGCAGAGGCGGCCTGGACCTCGACAAGGCTTAAGGCATGCTTGAAAGCAAGGTTGATACCGTTGTAAATGAATGTCGGATAATTGGGGTCATCATCATACCCGTTGTCTCGGGTGACAGTATAATTGGACCGCTGACAGTTCTCGACACGTTCGGTATAGAGCAGGTCGTATTGGCTGTAAGCGGCAGGGACAGTGAATCCGGTGAAAGTGAATCCATTGGACCATGAGTGGGACAATTTGGTCATATCACTGCTTGCGCCAGCAGGTGAGTAAGCCTGGAAGGTCAGGTAACCGGCCCTCGGCCAGTAATAAGTAGTGGAAGGAGCCCAGGCATTGTAGCTGGAATTGTAGTTGCACTGTTCTGTAGGTTGGGTCCAGAAATTAGAATACGAACCTGATGCGTCAAACAGACCTTCGGAATAGGCGGCATATACGGCGAAGGATTCGTTTGTGTCGTACGCTGATCCCATGGCCTTGTTTGTGACGGCCTTGGTCATGGTACTATCGGCAATAGCATTGAAAACCAGTGGTATTTTCTGGGCCTCCGGAGTTTCAGAACTCTCGGATTCTCCAGGAACCACCGGCTCAATCTTCCTGCACCCCGGCGCGAGGAGCGCCGCGGTGGCGATGAGCAGAATGCCAAATATGAAATGTCTAAATTTCACTATAGCAGGTTGTCAATAATATCAATTTTCAGTGTCTCCGTGTCCAGCAGGCAGGACAGGGTGAAGGTATAGTGGCGTCCGCTTTCCAGCAGGAACCGGATGTCGGAGGAGGTGAGGGTGTGCTCCGTCTCTTTGCCGTCGGCGTCCTTGTGGCGGATCTTGACGGTGATGTGGGCGGTGGTGAGGCGCTGGGGGATAGTCCAGCAACTGGCCCCGGCGGGGGTGTTGTTGTGGGAGATCTCCTGCTCGCCCTGGAAGAAGGTGATCTCGACGGGGGTGCCGGCGGTGGTCCATTCCGGCTCGGGGAGGGAGTGGAAGTCGCCCCGGCAGATGACGGGGTCCAGGGTCACGGCGAGCAGGGTGGCGGTCTCGCCGGTGCCGGCGTTGCAGCGCAGGCTGAAGTCCACCAGGCACAGGGCGTGGCGGAAGGGAAGGTTGACAACCCCGCCGCTGGTGCGGCTCAATCCGGCCTGCGGCGCCGTGTAGAGCAGGTCCGTCTGGTCCACGGCCGTGTCCACGCCGGAGAAGTAGATGCCGTCCGTGGTGCTGATGCTGGCTTCGCTGCCGTGCGGAGAGGCGGCGAGGGCGAGGATGCGGCGGTCCTTGGCGGGCCAAAGGACGGCGGGCTCCGGCGCCCAGATGCCCGCGGCGCTCCGGCGAATCTGCGCTCGGGACAGGAGGGGCTTCGCCTCGGAAATGCTTTCGCCCTGGGCGTAGTCCCAGACTGACACACTGAAATCGACATCTGCGGGGTACTCCCCGTTCAGGGCGGTCGCCTTGGCGGGTATGTACATCACGGGGTCGAAGACAAGAGGCACATCGGGGGCGTTCCCATCCGGGATCCGGAGGGTACACCCTGCCATCGCGAGGCTGAGAAGCCCTGCGATCAGAAGTCCAATATGTCCTGTACGTCTGTACATTGCCTGTTAGGGTCGGTACCCAGGCGGGCGGTCAAGCCCGCCTGGATAAAAGAGAGTCAGACTAGTTCTGGTAAGGAAGATCAACGTTGATGTCTTCAACGTTCACCCAAACATCTACCTTCGGGTCGAAGATAATAGGATCGAGCTTGAATACCAAGGTGTAAAAATACTTGTGGTTGATGAGCCAGTTGTTAACCTGATATCCATCAGTAGTTCCGCCGGAAGTCGTATCATTACCATCATATTTCTTTGCATAATTGCCTGCAAGAGAAACCGTCGTGGTGAGACCAGAATAAGTGGTTTCGGAGCCATTAAGGGTGAACTTGTAATCGTAAGTAACCTTAACCATCACCTGATTATTACCAGCGCTGCTGCCGTCACCTAAACCATGGCTTAAGAACTGTGGCATAGGGAAGATGAAGTCGCCGTAAAGACCAAAATCACCGGCAGCATCCACCTGGGCTGTAGTGGGGGCCGAAGTGTCAATTGTTTTGACGACCTGGGACCCTTTAAATACCTCTTCGTAATTCTTTTCAGGAGTTTCCGAAGGAATCCAATAAGGAGTAGCCGTATTTGCGTTGTTTTGATTCTTGGTGACATATTTGGTTACACCATCCGGGACATTGGCATAGGCATCGAGATTGGATGCGTTATTGAAAGCTCGGTTCTCATGGAACTCGCCGTCAGTATTAACATGCCAAACATCAATCTGTTTGACGGTGAACTCATGTTTGTAATTACCGGTAGAAGGAGCATAGTCTTTATCCGTGACTACACGGAACTTCACGGCTGACATCGCATGATTGAACATAATGTTAACACCATTGTGTGCTCCGACATCACCACCTGTCTTGTCATCATAAGGCATACCATTCTCAGGCGTGTACATGCTGCGCTGCTTATAAGCCTCAATATTACTGTAGAGGATGTCAATTTGTTTAGCTTTATTAGTGCCAGCAGTGAATCCGCTAACCGTAATACCACCAGTGGCCGAGGAGGTAGGAGTCCAGTTGTTAGTTACTGTTCCTGCATAGCCAATGTCAGTTGAACCATCGCTATCAGTCCATTTTGACGGAGAGAAGGCGTGGAAGGTTAAGTAACCTGCTTTCGGCCAATAGTAAGGCTCCGCAGGGGCCCAGTAATCTTTTATCTCGGAGGCGGTAGTAGCGTTGTATAAGCACTCTACTCCGGCGGCAGGGAAGAAATCAGCAGACGGGATAGTAGTGTTGTTCTGTGTGTAGGCCGCATATGCAAGAAAGTTTTCGTATGCGGGATTAGATTCATCCGGACCGAGATAGTTTGTCAACTGCTCACCGAAGACCTGGCCTTTAGTGACAGTCCGCTGAGAAATGGGAGTGAACCCAATCGCCACATCCGGGCTGTTGTTGTCAGCCGGGACTTGTTTGGTGCAGCTGGCGCCCGCTACGAGCGCGATGGCTGCAAGGATGTAAATTTTTTTCATAAAGCTTTAGAAAATTAAGATGTTAGTAATTTGTTTTGTTAAATTTCTGTTTCTATGTTGAGATCCTTTGCTTCGTCCTGGATGGCAGGGGTTCGGCTCGGGATGGATTGAGAAGTGGGTCGTTTGATTGTCCATAGGCATCAGATTTCAAATTCGCTGTGTACCTCCCCCCATTCATCAACGCTGGGCGCCATGCCGCCGCTGCTGGGGCCGGGATCGGGAGGGTCGGGGATTTTGACTTCGAAGTCCGGCAGGAGCCATTGGTGATCGATGGCATCGGCCTTGAGGAACTCCGGGGAGATGTTGAACGTCGTATCGATCTGCGCGCCGTAGCTGGTCACGAACTCGAGGGAGACCTTGAGGTCGTTGGGCACATCGGGCAGGCAGCCGAACGTTCCGAAGGTAGTATAGATGCATCGGTAGTCCTTGCGTCCTGGTTTGTAGCCGTCGGGCCAGGCGCCCTGCTGCATCTCGAAGTATATGGTGGTCTCGTCTGCTTGCTCGAAGTCCGGCTCCAGCAAGTGCGTGGAGGCGGCCATGCCGGTCAGCAGACAGGAGGCGGATGCGATGTACTGGGCACCGATCACGCCGATCTGGAGATAATACGATTTGACAACGGTCTCGGCCGTGAACCAGGGCTGGCCGTTCTCGTTACGCAGGGTATCGACGCCCTGATGCTTGTCGGAGACCATCCTGACGGCGCGGGCGACGAACAGGTGGTCGGCATCGTAGCGGATGTCCTCCTCGGCCTTGGTGCCTTCCTCGGTCTTCGTGCGGCTCTTGAATTTGCTCTTGAGCGAAGCGGCGATCTCGTTGGTGTAGGCGTGCATCTCGAAGCAGTTGTATTCGTCGCCCACGATGGTGGATTCCGTACCGAAATTGTAGGCCACGAGATTGTAGGTGCCCGGATTCACGACCACGTAGCCGTCGTAGTAGTGTCCGCGCTCGTCGTCGCCCTGGCCTCGAAGGTAGCGCTCTGCGACCAGCTCGCCCGTGGAGGTGTCGAACAGGCCGACGCGCAGGATCTCCGGGCGCGCGTAGGCGGGATGGACGAAGTGCACGTCGATCTCGCCGTGGGTCTCTTCGCGGATGTAGTCATCGTAGAAGCCCTGCGTGACGTTGAGCAGCGCATCGTCCACATAGACACGCACATAGCTCACGTTGCCCGTGTCCTGCAGCGGACGGAAGTCGCAGGAGGAGGCAAGCAGGAGGAGAGATCCTTCGACTGCGCTCAGGATGACACGACGGGTGCTCAGGATGACACGGCGGAATGCCTTCATCGCTTGGCGCCCTCCCGTACGCGGTATTTGACGCGGATCGGCCAGGCCAGGGTGACCTGCAGCTTGGTCGGTCCGAAGTAGTGGGTCGTGCCGGCGTCGTCGTGGTCGCGCCAGAGGATCTGCCAGTCATCCGAAGGGATGTAATGCTGGTAAGGGATGCGCGCGTAGCCGAAGCTGGCGGACAGTTCGAGGTTGAGGTGCTTGCTGACCGGGAATACGAAGCCGTAGGTCAGGCCCGCGCTCCAGACCGGGTAGCACTGGTAGCAGCCGATGCGGTCCCACTGCAGGTCGGCCTTGCCCCAGAAGCCGTAGGCGCCGAGGTAGTGGCCTACCAGGCGGTCGCGCTCCACGCGCCGCGCTGTCGCGGGACGAGGCTGCGGGGCGAACCACCAGCGAGCCTCCCCGCCAAGGGTGAGATACTCGACGCAGATGCGGTTGTTCCGCATCACCCACCAGGGGAAATAATGCTCCCACACCACGGAGAAACGGTCGCCCAGGGGGACCTCAATGGCGTAGTTCAGCATGGTCAGCGCATCGTATGCCAGGTTGGTCTTGACCGCGAAAATGGTCTTCCACGCGTAGGACTCCTCCTGGACCGGCAGGGGGCGCCAGAGCTGCTCCGCAGGGTGGACAATGCCGCTCACAGGTGCGGGCAGGACCGGCTGGAGACGCTCCTGGTCCCGGTTGGACTGGTTTTTCGGATATAAAGAGCTGACCTGCGCCATACGGAAATCCCGGAACTGGTTCCGGACATAGCTGCTCCAGGCGGAGAACTGCTTGAGCTTGGCTTCCTTGCTGTCAGCGTCGATGTCGGAGTCGATGATGCCGAGCATCTTCTCGCGGGTGTCCTCGCTGAGCTCGGCGTCCTGCTGGACCATCTTGCGGAAAGGCACCCAGGCTTCTCCGCCCGAGCGGATCATCAGCGTGCCGGCAAAATCGGGGCAGGAGGACTCGACGTATCGCTGGACGGACTCGGCCCGGTGGGCGGCGAGCCGGTAGTTGTGGCGTTCGACGCCTTCCGGAGAGCTGTAGCCGACGATCTGGATCACGTCATCCGGCGTATATTCCCGGGCGCGGAGCAGCGAATCCAGCTGCTGGAGGGCCTGCATGTTGGTATAGTAGAGCGCGTGCAGGACGTGGTCGTTGAGCGGGAAATAGATGCGGATCGGCCTGGAGGAGGACGGCTGCCTGTCCGTGCCGGGCTTCTCGAAGTTGATGACGATTTGGGTCTGCTGGAGTTCGGGGAAAAGCTGCTCCCGCATCAGGTTCCAGGTGCCGCCGCGGAGGTCCATCAACTGCTTCTTGCGGGAGCTGACGATCTTGCCGCCTTCGATAACCCAGATAGGGACGGTCTCGATGATGTGGATGGCTTTCTGTGCGTTGGGAATATCGCTGTCCTGCAGGAGGGCCGCCAGGGTCTCGTAGTCTTCTCCGACGGACTTGGTCTCGCAGGGGATGGTCTCGAGATCGATCCCGTCGATGCTGTTGAGCCAGTTGAGTGCCTTGGCGGCACGCTGGTCGGAGCGCTGCCGGTTGCTGTCGGTGCTGCCGTCGGGGGAGGCGCCGGAGCGGACCTGGATCAGGGCGACCTGGTAGTTCGCCAGGTAATAGGCCAGCCGCTGGCGGGCCAGTTCTTCGCCCGCGCGGTCAGCGGCCGTGATGGTCTCGGGCATCGGGTTGTCGTCCGTGACGAAAGTAATGACCGCCGGTGCACTGGCAGTCCCCTGCGCCATGCAGATACAGGTGCAAAGCGTCGCAAAAAGGACTATGAGCCACTTCTGAGCCATTCAGTTCGCTTTTCTGGGCGTAAATCTAACTATCTCAATGCAAAAACCGTTGCAAATATAGGTAAAATAATTTTTGATTTGAATATTTTTTGCGTTTTTAATCGAAAAAGTTTCTAAAACGGAAATGTTAAACTTAATAATTTCTGAAAAAGAAAAAGTACCGCCCGAGGTTCCGGGCGGTACTTTTGGACCAAAAGCCGGTTTGGAAGGTACTAAATTGACAGGATTTCTGCGGACCACATACCCGTCACAAAGAGGATTCCGACGGCGATGATGCAGAGTAGCCACAAGATGAAAATCACCAGACCCGGGTGCCAGCTCGGTGTCTTGAAGCCAAAGAGCAGCTGGAGCGCTCCATAGGTGATTCCGAGGAAGGGAAGGAAGACGACCAGCATCACCAGGATCCGGATCCACGGCTGGTGGAGGGCCATCGCTAGGGACGGTGCCACATCGTAGAGCTCCGACATGCCCTGGCTGTAGAGCTGCCCGAGTCCGAACAGGCCGGTGACCGATTGCCGGCTGGCCTGGAAGAGACCGCTGCCGAAGCCCAGCAATCCGCCGCCGAACAGTCCGGAGAATCCGATAATCAGCAGGACCAGGCCGATCAGTTTGCCCAGCCCTTTTCCGAATTTCTCCCAGGCGGGGGAGTTCCCGATCCGGGAGGCGGCTTCACTCAGTTCCCGCGCTCCGCTCTCGATGCTCTGCTGGATGCCGTGGATGCTCCCGTCCTCGCCGCGCTGCTCCCAGCGCTGGCGGACTGTCTTGGCAGCGGGCATGGCCACCCAGAGGATGAGATAGAGGATGGGGAAGAGCAGGTGTACCGTGATGTGTCCGTGCCAGCGGGGGATCGCCATGGCGACCGTCCCTGCGACGAAGAGAATGCGGAACAGCGCGACGTCTATATTAAAATAGGTACTGAGTCCGCTGCACACACCGGCGACTACCTTGTTGCTCATGTCGCGGTAGAGCTTGCGCCTGGGGCTGTCGCCCTTCGCGCTGGTTTCGTCGCCAGCCGGCTTGTCCGGCGCTTCTCCTTCCTCCGCCTCGATCTGCTCCGGGCGGCCGAGGATCGTGATGATGTTCTCGATGACGGCTTTGGATGCGACACCGTCGCGGCCGCACTGCTCATGCAGGAGCTCGGCCATGCGCTCCTCGATGCCTTCGAGGACTTCCCTGCCGCCTTGCCGTGCGGCATAGTGCCGCTCCAGTTCGTCCAGGTAGCTCGCTACGAGTTCCGCAGCGTCCTGGTCCAGGGTGAAGGCGTATCCGCCCAGGCTGACCCGTTCGATCTCTTTCATACGCTCTTGATGGTTCGGATGGATGTGACAAGATCATCCCACGCTTCGTCCATCTGGGCGAGCTGTTCGCGGCCCTTGTCCGAGATGACGTAATACTTGCGTGGCGGACCCTGGGTGGATTCTTCCCAGCGGTAGGAGAGGAGTCCCTGGTTCTTCTGCCGGATGAGCAGGGGATAGAGCGTGCCCTCGACTACGATCATGCCCACGGACTTGAGCTCCTCGATGATGGCAGAGGCGTAGGCTTCCCTTTTGTTCAGGATGGATAGGATGCAGTATTCAAGCACCCCCTTGCGCATTTGTGCGCGTACGTTTTCAGCGGTGTTCTCCATAATACTACTTCTTAGCGTTGTTGGCGAATCTCGCCAGGTTCTCGGCCGTGACGTTCAGGCCGTACATTTCGCATTTCTGCGTAGCGGTGACCGCCTTCGGGATGGCGATCCAGCAGATCACGTAGATCCAGAATCCGGCGGTGCCGGCGACCAGGGCCACCAGCATCAGCACGCGGGTGAGGACCACGTCAATGTCGAGGTAGGTGGCCAGGCCCGCGCAGACGCCAGCGATGCGCTTGTTGTCGTAGTCGCGGTAGATCTTCTTGCGGACCGGAGCATCCGTGTCCGCACTGGCGCTGCCGGCGCTCTGCGGATCCTCCGGCGTGCCGTCGGGCATCCCCAGCTGGCTGGTGACGCGGTCCACGAGCCGGATGTCCACGACGCGGCCGTCGCTGCCGACCTCTTGCAGGAAGAGCTCGGAGATCCGGGACTCGAGGTCCTCCATCACTTCGGCGTTCTGGGTATAAGGGACTCCCGCGGACCCGGCGAGCCGGGTGCGGAAATGCTGCAGGTAATCACTGAGACGCTTGTAGGCGTCGTCTTCGATGGCGAAACTTCTGTTTCCAAGGCTGATGTTCAATACTTTTTTCATCGTCATAGAACTTTGTTGATGCAAAGATATAAATAAATTTTAATACCTTGTATCACATAGTACCAAAAATTTTCAAATATTTTTTATTGCCGAGTTCTCCGCGGCGGAAAAAACCTCCCTTTTCCTGCTGCACAAAGCCCAGGAAAGTGGCATGGCGTGATAGATTAAATCATTGATTATCAACTAAAAGTATAAACACGGGTGGCTTTTTTTGAGTACCCGTGTTTTCAGTAGTCGTTGAAAAACAGCGGATTGATCCAGCACGGCTCTAAACGCGCCTTTACTTCTGGTACCCTGCAGCAGGAGGGGAGCGGGGCAGGTTGCTTTTTTCTGCAAAAGGGACTACCTTTGTGAAGATGAGAAAGATTATCTTCCTGTTGCTGGTCTGCTGGAGCATGTCTCCGGCAGCGGCCCAGCCCGCCCGGGTGCGGCTCTTCCGTGCGGAGGACGCATCCGCCCGCGGCCGTTTCGCGTGGGAGTACGATGCTGATTTCCGTTATATCTTCGACAACCGCGAATTCTCCATTTCCCAGGATGCCCTGATTCCTTCCGGGACCCTGAACGTGGCGGTCCTGGCGCCGACGGTCGGCTTCAGTTACCAGCAGTCGCGCCGGGTGCACCACCGCCTCGCCGTGGGCCTTGAACTGGCCCATGACATGGGCTCGCAGACCTGGGCCGGGCTGGCGCGGGAGCCGCTGGTCTGGTACGACGCGCACATCCAGGCGCGCAAGGGCGCTTTCGAGGGCCTGGCGGGCATCTTCCCGCGCCGTTTCCTCGAAGGCGAGTACACGGAGGCTTTCTATTCCGGCATGTGCCGCGACACCGACCGCAATCTCGAAGGCGTACTGCTCAAGTGGCGCGCGAGCCATTTCTATACGGAGCTCGGCTGCGACTGGCTGGGCCAGTACGGCCATGACCGCCGGGAGCGTTTCCAGGTGATGAGTTTCGGCCGCTGGGACGCGACCCGCTGGCTCGCGCTGGGCTGGACGGGCCATTTCTACCATTTCGCCTGCTCGGAGCTCGCTCCCAACGTGGTGGACAACCACCTGCTGGAGGGCTGGTTCAAGATGAATTTCGCCGGCCGTACCGGCTGGCAGGAGCTCTCGCTGCGCGCCGGGGCGCTGGTCGGCTACCAGTGCGACCGTTCCCGCAACCGTCCGGTCGATGTGCCGTTCGGCGGTGATGTGATCCTGACGGCACGCCGCTGGAACGTCGCCCTGCAGAACGAGACCTACTTCGGGGGCAATCTGCTCCCGCTGCGCGGCATGTTGGGTCCTGACAAGAAGCCTTACACGACGGATCTGTATTTCCGCTCGCCTTGCTACAGCGGTTTCTACGACCGCCTGGAGCTGGCCTGGACGCCGTCGCTGACCCGTTACCTGTCCATGCGCGTCGCTGCGCGGCTGCATTTCGACGCCCAGGGCTTCCTGGGCTGGCAGCAGCAGTTCTCCCTGCGCTTCAGCCTCGATGCCCTGCGCCACCGCGATACGCTGGCCGGCCGCCTATGAAGTACTGGGACTTCCGGGAGAGCGGCAAACCGCGCTACGACTACCTGGCCTACACGGACGGGAGCTACCTGCTCCCGAAAAACTTCGGCGCCGCCGCCTGCATCGTGCTGGACGGCGAGGCCGGTACCATTATATATAAATGGAGCGAGGTGAGCCGCTACTCCACCAGCAACCGCCAGGAGCTCGCCGCCATCATCCACGCGCTGCTGCACGTCCCCGAGGGGAGCAGCGTGCTGGTGCGCAGCGACAGCGAGAACGGCATCGCCCAGCTGACCGGGCAGGTGCGGAGCAGGAAGGACCTGGACCTGGTCCAGCTCTTCCGCCAGGTCAAGAAGGAGCGTTCGCTGCAGGTCCGCCTCGAGTGGATCCGCAGCCACAGCGGCGACGCGTGGAACGACTACGTGGACAACCTCTGCATCGAGGCGCTCGACCTGTTCGAGGCGGACGGGACGCTCGTGCGGGAAGGGGTTGACCCGGATGCGCTTTTTGCTTACATTTGTCGAACGGAAACATTTTGATGGATATGAAGATAGCAGTTATCGGCGCCGGCAACATGGGCGGCGCCACAGCCCTGGGGCTCGCCAGCGCCTTCCCGCAGGCCCGGATCACCGTCACGGCCCGGCACGCGGCCACGTTGGAGAAATTCGCCGCGCGCGGCCTGCAGACCTCGCTGGACAACCCCGCAGCCGCCCGCGAGGCGGACATCGTCATCCTGGGCGTCAAGCCCTGGCTGGCGAAAGGAGTGCTGGAGGAGATCCTTCCCGTCCTCGACGGGAAATTGCTGATCTCGCTGGTGGCGGGCATCCCCGCCGCGGAGTTGCAGGGCTGGATCGGGGGCGCCGGGTTGCGCGGGGCCTATACCGTGATCCCGAACCTCGCAATCGAATACCGCGAGAGCATGAGCTTCGTTCTCGAACTGGCCGGCACGCCGGAGACGCATGCGACCGTGCAGGAACTGTTCGGCGCCGTGGGGCGCTGCGCGTTCGTGGACGAGCGGCGGCTGAACGCCGGCATGATGCTGGCCTCCTGCGGGACCGCTTTCGCGTTGCGCTATGTCCGCGCTGCCGCGGAAGGGGGTGTCGAACTCGGGCTCTATCCTTCGGAGGCGGTCGAGGCGGCGCTGCAGACCGTCAAGGGCGCGGCCGTGCTGCTTGAGGCGCGCGGCACGCATCCTGAAGCAGAAATCGACCGCGTGACGACGCCGGGCGGCATCACCATCAAGGGACTCAATGCGATGGAAGAAGCCGGCTTCACCGCCGCGGTCATTGCCGGCCTCAAGGCCTGGAAGCCTGCGAAATAATCTATCGCTCCGGCGGCATGCACAGCTGCCAGAGCACGATCCCGACGGAGACGCTCACATTGAGCGAATGCTTCGTACCGTACTGCGGGATCTCCACACACAGGTCGGCGGCGTCCACGACATCCTGTCGGACGCCGTCGACTTCATTTCCGAAGACCACCGCGTAGCGCTTTCCCGCTTCGCGGCGGAATCGCTGCAGCGGCAGCGCGTGCTCCGTCTGCTCCGCGCAGACCACGGTCCAGCCTTCCGCCTGCAGGCGGCGCACGAGGGCCAGGGTATCATCGACGTGCTCCCAGGGGACGCTGTTCTCCGCGCCGAGTGCCACTTTGTGGATCTCGGCCGAGGGCGGCGCGGCGCAGATGCCGCAGAGGAAGACCCGGTCCGCCTTGAAGGCGTCGCCGGTCCGGAAAGCGCTGCCGACGTTGTGCGCGCTGCGGATATTGTCCAGCACCAGGACCACCCCGGAAGGGGGCAGTTCGCGGTAGCGGTCGGCCTTGATGCGGCCCAATTCGATATTTAGCAATTTCCTGTCGCCCATTGCGCGCAAAGGTACGGAAAAAGTATTATATTTGTAAATATTGTAATTATGACCCTATGAAGCAGGATATCCAAATCACCGACCTGATCAAGAAAGAGCAGGAGCGTCAGAAGTCCGGCCTCGAGCTGATCGCATCCGAGAATTATGTTACCGACGAAGTGCTCAAGGCCATGGGCTCCGTCTGTACGAACAAATACGCCGAAGGCTACCCCGGCAAGCGCTACTACGGGGGCTGCGAGGTCGTGGACCAGATCGAACAGCTGGCCATCGACCGCATCAAGGCGATCTACGGAGCCGAATGGGCCAATGTCCAGCCGCACTCCGGCGCCCAGGCCAACATGGCCGTGACCATGGCCGTCCTCAAGCCCGGCGACACCTTCATGGGTCTCGACCTCAGCCAGGGCGGACACCTCACCCACGGTTCTCCCGTCAACGCCTCCGGTCTGCTGTACCACGCCGTGGCCTACGGTCTCGACCCGGCGACAGGCCTTGTGGATTATGACAAGATGGAGCAGCTGGCCCTGGAGAACAAACCCAAGCTGATCATCGGCGGCGCCTCCGCCTATTCCCGCGAGTGGGACTACGTCCGCATGCGCGCCATCGCTGACAAGGTCGGCGCCATCCTCTGGATCGACATGGCCCACACCGCCGGACTGATCGCAGCCGGCCTGCTGGAGAATCCTGTCAAATACGCGCACATCGTGACCTCCACGACGCACAAGACCCTCCGCGGTCCGCGTGGCGGCATCATCCTGATAGGTAAGGATTTCGACGATCCGCAGGGTCGCACTACGCCGAAGGGCGTCGTCAAGAAGATGAGCCAGGTGCTCGACTCCTATGTTTTCCCCGGCGTGCAGGGCGGCCCGCTCGAGCACGTGATCGCGGCGAAGGCCGTGGCCTTCTTCGAGGCCCAGCAGCCGGAGTTCGTGCAGTACCAGAAGCAGGTGATCGCCAATGCCCAGGCCATGTGCGCCGAATTCCTGCGCCGCGGCTACAAGGTGGTCAGCGGCGGCACGGACAACCACCTGATGCTGATTGACCTGCGGGGCAAGTTCGACGAGGTCACCGGCCGCATCGCCGAGCAGCAGCTCGAGCTTGCCGCCATCACGCTCAACAAGAACATGGTCCCCTTCGACACGCGCAGCCCGTTCCAGACTTCCGGCTTCCGCATCGGCACGCCCGCCATCACTTCCCGCGGATTCGTGGAGAAGGACATGGTGGACATCGTCGCGCTGGTCGATGAGGTGCTTGACTCCTGCGCCAGGCATATCGATGCCCTGACAGTCAAGAAGGGTGAAGCGTTCACGCCGGAGCAGGAGGCTTCCCTCGCCGCGCACCAGGCCGTGCTCGAAGATGTCAAGCGCCGCGTGCACCAAATGACCGCCGGCGTCCCGCTGAACAAATATTAGCAGAACGCCGGCGGGATTCATGTATTAGCCGCTACCGCGGGCGGGCGCCGAAAGCGGAGGGCTCGATGTCCTTGAGGTCAGGGATGTAGTCAGGCAGCAGTTCCTGCATGATGATGGCCTCGAGATTCCACTGTGCCACATCGTTCGTACTGACGCGGCGGTCTTCGACCGTCGGGTTCAGTGCGTCCGTGCCGCCGATCCACTGCGGCGAGACGCGGTCGATGACCTGTCCTTCCGCATTGACCGTGCCGCCCAGGAAACGCTTCCAGGCCAGTTTGGCGCGGTACTCGTCACCGCTGCGGCTGGCTGCGAAGCCCAGCAGGCGGGCGATGTTCCAGTGTCCCCACCAGTTCTTGTAGCGCGCGTTCTCCGGGAGGTTGCGGATGGGATCGTTCTGTGGCACCTCATACCAGCTGGCATATTCCATATAGGTCTTGATGAAGTCCGGCGTGCCGACTTCGTCCAGAACTTCGAGGAAGATCTCCACGCTGCTCTGCAGGTTGGCGAGGTGGTTGGAATTGGTGATCCATTCGGGGTCGCCCTCATAGGTCAGCACACCCGTCGCCGGGTCGTAACCGTAGGGGCCCTTGCCGGTGAAGAGGCCGTTGGGCAGGTTCGAGAGTGACTTCATGCCGGCGTGGATCAGATCCAGGTATTTCTTGTCCCCGGTGCGTTCCCACTCGGTGAACCAGTTGCCGACCAGCGAAGTCCAGTCCGGACCCCAGCGCAGGCGGGTGGGCTGCTGGGTGGGATATTGCGAACGCGGCTGCGCCCGCACGAGCGGATCGTAGTCGATGAAGGCCTCGTTGGCGGCGAGCGAATCGTGCATCAGGTCGCCGAGCCGGTCGTCAGTGGTCAGATAATAGTAATAGCGCTTCCACCAGGCCTGGCCCACGCGGGCTTCCTTGGCGCCGCAGCCCCAGTGCATGACATTGTGGCGGGTACCCATGCCCTTCATCGGGCCGATGTGGTAGGCGTCCACCTCGGAGGTGTGGCGCGTCATCGCCGTGGCCATGCGCCAGAAGTCGGCGCGGCCCGAACGGATGAATCCGAACCACAGCCAGAGGTCGGTCTCGAGCTCGGTGTTGTCCCAGGCCTTGCCGCCGGCGTCGTAGTTCCAGCAGTGGCGGTTGACATCGTAGGAGTGCATCACGTCGCCGTAGTTCCAGAAGCCGTACCAGCGCTGGGATTCGACATTGGTCTCATAGAATTTGAGATAGGTGTCGATCTGCTTCTCCAGGTAGCGCTGCGTGTCATTGCCGTTGGCGGCCGGCAGGGACCAGACGCCGAATGCGCCCGCGTCGTGCAGGTACTGCGGCGTGGGGAGCAGCTGGACGATGTCCTGGCCGATGTTGGCGTAGCAGGAGATGGCTTCGCGCGTGGGCATCTCACTGAAGGGGAAGAGCGTCAGTTCGCTGGTGCGGGCGATGCCGTAGGCGGTGTCATAGCCCTCGACCCAGTCCTCGTAGGAGGAGTTGAGGCCATGGCCTTCGATGTCGTAGTGGCGCATGTCCATCGTCTCTGCGGAAGGGCTCCACATCCAGACGGTGATCTTGCCGGTCTGGCCGCGCATCCCGGAAGCGTCGAGCTCCGCCGGGAAGGACTGCCAGAAATTCTTGAGCGAGACGCCCAGGCCGCCGGTGATGTCGCCGGCCAGGATGAAGCCGCGGGCGCGGCGGCCGCCGGCGGTGCCGAACCAGGCACTGTGGGCGCCGGTGCGCTTCTGGATGGTGAAGCCGTCGGAAGTGGACTGGACGAGTTTGTAGTCGTCGTATTTCGCCCATTCGCGGACGAGTTCCTGCGAGCGTGCGTCGTACTCCTCGGCGTCAGGCACGCGCTGGCCTTCGAACTGGATCTGCGGGAAATTGACGTAGCGGGGCATCTGGCCGGGCTGCGGCTGCTGGCCCTGTCCCGGGCGCTGGCCCGGCGGCATCGGCAGCGAGACGCTGCGCTGGTTGATGTACGGCTCTACCGCCTCGTCCCAGAGACCGTCGCCGTCGCCTGCGAAGGCTACGTGGCGGTTCTGCAGCTGCTCGCGCAGCGGCAGGTCGAACTCCACGCCCAGGCCCTTGATGTAGTCGGAGCGCTGCTCGCCGTCATAGATGAAGGAATGCACCATCCGGATCGGGGCGGCGTCCTTGTGGATGTAGAAGCGGACGGTGAAAGGCAGCCATTCGCGGCTGCCCTGCAGCGCCTTGTGCACGCCGCAGACCTTGACCACGACGGCCAGGGGGCCGCTGCGCTCCACTTCCGCGGAGCTGAGGCGGCTCTCGAAATGCCGGTAGGCGAGGACGTCCGTCTGCGAGCGGTCTTCCGTCTGCGCGACCAGGCGGCCGCCGGAGACAACTTCGCGGCCGTCCATCGTGATGCGCTCGATGATGCGGGAGCCGCTGCGGGCAAATTCGATCTCGAAGAGACCGTTGTTCACGACGATGCCTGTCAGGTCGTCGCGGACGACCAGGGTCGGCTCCGCCGGGGCCTTTTTCCGCGCTGCGGCGCGGATCGCTTTCGCGTCAGCCTTGACCGCGCTGAGTTTCATCGCGCCGGCCTGGTCCGGGCCGAGGGTGGCGTAGAAGCCCATCCACTTGACGCTGCCGTCGCTCCAGCGCGACAGCACCCAGTGCTGCTGCGGGATGACGGCGCCGCTGGCGTCCGTGAGGGTGAAGCTGCCTTGTTCGTTCATCGTGCCCTTGGCGAAGGGGACACCCCAGCTCTGGCCGACGTTGTAGGCCGGGGTCTTGTCGATCCAGTGCAGATCGACGGATTCTGCGTGCAGGAGGGCCGGAAGGGCCAGCACGGCGAGAATCAAAAGAATCTTTTTCATGGGATGGAAAAAAACGGTTATTGGTGTCAATGGATACACAAATATATAAATAATCCCGGAAAATGACAATTTGTCATTGGCACGGACATTGATTTTATCCCTCCTGCCACGGCGGGTCCGTGGCGTACACAGACATCAAACTAAAAACATAACATCATGATCAAACCTTTAGCAGACAGAGTCCTGATCGAGCCCAAGGAGGCTGAGACCAAGACCGCATCCGGTATCTACATCCCCGACACAGCGAAAGAGAAGCCCCAGCAGGGCACGGTCCTGGCGGTTGGCCCCGGCAAAAAGGACGAACCCATGGAAGTCAAGCCCGGCGACCAGGTCCTCTACGGCAAGTATGCCGGCACCGAAGTGACGGTTGAGGACAAGAAGTATCTTATCGTGAAGCAGTCTGACATTTTAGCAATTCTGTAATTATGGCAAAGGAAATCAAATTCGACGTCGATGTCCGCTCCAAGATGAAGGCCGGTGCGGACCAGCTTGCAAACGCAGTCAAGGTGACCCTCGGACCGAAGGGCCGCAATGTAGTGATAGAGAAGAAATTCGGTGCTCCCCAGGTGACCAAGGACGGCGTGACCGTCGCCAAGGAGGTCGAACTGGAGGACCGTTTCGAGAACATGGGTGCCCAGATGGTCAAGGAAGTCGCTTCCAAGACCAACGAGCAGGCCGGTGACGGCACGACCACCGCTTCGGTGCTCGCCCAGGCCATCATCAATGTCGGCATCAAGAACGTGACCGCCGGTGCCAACCCGATGGACCTCAAGCGCGGTATCGACAAGGCGGTTGACGCCGTGGTCGAGAACCTCAAGAAGCAGAGCCAGAAGGTCGGCAGCGACTACTCCAAGGTCGAGCAGGTCGGTACCGTCTCCGCCAACAACGACGGCTACATCGGCAAGCTCATCGCCGATGCGATGTCCAAGGTCGGCCGCGACGGCGTAATCACCGTCGAGGAAGCCAAGGGCACCGACACCGAGGTGAAGGTGGTCGAAGGCATGCAGTTCGACCGCGGCTACATCAGCCCGTACTTCATGACCAACGGTGACAAGATGGAGGCCGAGCTCTCCAACCCGAGCATCCTCATCACCGACAAGAAGATCTCCGCGATGAAGGACCTCCTCCCGATCCTCGAGCCCATCGCCCGCGAAGGCCGCGAGCTGCTCATCATCGCTGAGGATGTGGACGGCGAAGCCTTGACGACCCTGGTGGTCAACAAGCTCCGCGGCGCCCTCAAGATCGCTGCCGTCAAGGCTCCGGGCTTCGGCGACCGCCGCAAGGAGATGCTGCAGGACATCGCTACGCTGACCGGCGCCGTCGTGGTGTCCGAGGAGCGCGGCTTCACCCTGGAGAACACGACGCCGGACATGCTTGGCAAAGCCGAGAAAGTCACGATCACCAAGGAGAACACGACCATCGTGGGTGGCGCAGGCGCAGCCGACGCTATCCAGGAGCGTGTGGAGTCCATCCGCAAGCAGATCGAGAACAGCACTTCCGACTATGACAAGGAGAAGCTCATGGAGCGCCTTGGCAAGCTCGGCGGCGGCGTGGCCGTCCTCTATGTCGGCGCGACCACCGAGCTGGAGATGAAGGAGAAGAAGGACCGCGTCGAGGATGCCCTCAATGCGACCCGTGCCGCCGTGGAGGAGGGTTACCTCCCGGGTGGCGGCGTAGCTTACATCCGCGCAGCCGAAGCCCTCGCCGGCCTCAAGGGTGAGAACGAGGACGAGACGACCGGTATCCACATCGTGGCCCGCGCCATCGAGGAACCGCTCCGCCAGATTGCGATCAACGCCGGCGTGGACGGATCCGTCATCATCCAGAAGATCAAGGAAAGCAAGGGCGATTTCGGCTACAATGCCCGTACCGGCGAGTTCGTGCACATGTACGAAGCCGGCGTGATCGACCCGACCAAGGTCGCCCGCGTGGCGCTGGAGAATGCTGCCTCCGTGGCCGGCATGTTCCTGACCACCGAGTGCGGTATCGTGGACATCCCGGAGCCTACTCCGGCTGCACCCGCGATGCCGGCTGGCGGCATGATGTAGAATTGTTCGCAGGATAGATCTCCTCATTCTCCCTTCCGGGGTTGAGGACCACGCTGCAGGCCGACAGGTCGCAGCCCTGCGGAACCGGCAGGACAACCCTGGCCGTCTTGGGCACCAGATCAGCGGGTGCCGGGATGGCCGGGGTTTCCGTTTGTGCGAGGGTCCGTCCGCGGGCGTCCCGCAGCACCACGCTGACAGGCTGCACCGCCACTCCGCCCAGGTTGTGCACGGTGACGGCCAGCCCGGCGGGGGTCAGCTCGAGATCCTCCGGACCGATGCCCACGTCCGCCCGCAGGGCGAAATCTTCTCCCGCCCCCTGCAGGCGCATCCGGATCCGCCAGGACTTCCGGGCAGGGATCTGCAGCTCCACGCTCCGGGCCCGGCCGAACTGCATGCGCCGCTCCCGGCCGTCCGGGAGGGTGAGGAGCCATTCGCCCCCCAGGGCTTCCACGCCTTCCATCACGGCCTTCATCGGCCGGCGGCCGGTGTTGAAGAATTCGATTTCGAAGCCGGTGGGAGACGACCCGCTCACGAGGATGGCGAGCTGCTCCGCATCCTGCGGGTGCTCGAAATGCCAGCGGATCGGATTCGACGGGACGAGGTTCTCGCTGCGCGTCATCGCGATGCCGCCGAGGCGGCTGTACTGGATGGTCTCACAGTTGAAGCCGATGCGGTCGGTCCAGAGGCTGCCTTCCGTCATGATATAATCGCGGGCGTCGAGGGTCCGCAATTCCTTGCGGAACTGGGCGGCGAGGGCTTCCGGCGTGTATTCGCGGAAGTCCCAGCCGCTGCCGCGCACGGCCTGCAGGTATTTCTGATCGCCGGTCCAGCGCCAGGCGTACCACATCAGCGGCAGGGAGAAGCGGCCGCCCCAGGAGCGGGCTTCGTCCGTGAGGAAATTGATCTCGTTGGGCAATTGGATCCGCCCGTCCGGGTCCGTGACGGCGTGGGCGAGGGTGGATTCCGCGAAGCGGATCAGGTACTCGCGTGCGGCGGGATTGCCGTAGGCATCTCCCAGCAGCAGGCCGGGGCCGGTGTGGTAGTATTCGCGGTAGGAGGACCAGGTCCAGGGCTCCGCGTCCGCCATCTCCGTTGTGCTGAAATAGTCAGAGCGGAAATGCAGGTGCCCGCCCGGCGTCTGTCCGAGCAGGTGGTCGCGGACGCTCTTCGCGCTCTCCATCAGGCGCTCGACCTGGCGCGGGTTGCCATATTCGACGGTGTTGACCTGCACGACTGTGTTGACCCCTTCTTCGTAGGTGTGCAGCCCGTCGGTCTGGATGGTGCTCATCCCGTCCGTGAGGGTGCCTTCGGCATAGACCGCTTCCATGAAGCGGTGCAGGGATTCCCCGAATTTGTCCGGCAGGACACCGAGGTGGATCAGCCCGGGGAAATGGTTCGTCAGGTCGGTGTCGTCCGAGATGCCGCCGCCGAATTCGCCGTTCGCGATCTGGCGCCGGTCGATGAACCATTCGAAGACCTCGCGGTATTTCTTCAGTACCTCCAACTGGAGGAAAGCCCATTCGGGCACGCCTTCCGGCGCTACCGGTTCCGTGTAGGGCAGGGGATGCTCACTGTTGTAGATGTGCCAGTATTTCCGGCCGATGACGTTCTCGGGATCCACCTTCAGCAGGTCATTGAGGTCCGCCTCGATCTGGCGGTACTTGCTCAGGCGACGGCTGGTCGTGTTCTCCTCGCAGAGCATGGCGTAGGCGTCGCGAACCTGGGTGAAGCGGTCCGCTATGTGTTCTGCCCGCGCAGCTTCGTAATCCTTGAATACCAGCTCGATACGTATCCTTTTGAGGGTCTCGTCCGGGAAGTCCGCCGGGCCGGCGCCCGCCAGGACCAGGTACAGCGGCTTGTCGTCCGGCAGGATGCGGTCCCGCAGGTCCAGCCACAGGGTGTGCGCTTCGCCGGGCCGGACGCTGAAGGAGAAGTCCATCCAGTCGCGCAGCGGCCAGATGGGATCCTTGACCTGGATGTTGAGGGGGATCAATCCGTCGGCCCCGGCGAGTTCCTTCCCGAAGGCCGGGAGACTGAGGCGGATGCCGTCCAGTCCGGCTCGGAGCCGGATCCAGGAGTAGGAGCGGATGTTGGAGCGCCAGGAGATGCCGAATTCGCCGAACTCCGTCGGGGCGGTCTCCACGGTCTGCGGCTCGTAGATTCCCAGGTCGCGGATGTCGTTCGGGATGACGATGTGCGCGAGGGGTTTGCCCCCTTCCGCGGGCCCTGCGGCCCGGAGGGCATGGTCCATCGGGTTGTCGTAGGACCGTCCCTGGGCCGGCTGTGCGAGCAGCATCCGCCGTTCGCCCGGGCGGTAGCGTCCGCGGACCCATTTCCCGAGCTCGAGGAGCGAGGGGTGCTGGTGGCTGTCGAAGTCCTCCAGGGTGTATTCGAGACGCAGGATGCCCGGCGGGGCGTCGCCTTCGTGGACATGGAAGACATTCAGTTCCTGGATGGGCGTCTCCTGGACGTCGTTGTCGAAGGTGAGGGTCTGGCCGGTGCGGGTCTGGCCGAAGCGGTGGAAGCTGCGCTGGGTCCCCGGCTCCTTGCGGGCCAGCGGGGCGGCGCCGCTGCCGTCCGCCTGGTCGCTGACGCCCAGGCGCCCGTGCGCGCCGCCGGTCACTTCCACGTAGTTCCAGGGCTCGTCAGGCAGCAGGAAGCGGACTTGCCGCCCGGAACTCGAATAGCAGTCCCAGTCCGGCAGTTGGAAGTAGTCGTTGCGCCCCTCGATGCGGGAGCGGTTGTACACGCCGGGCCAGGTGGTCTCGCGGATGCCGTCTCCGGCCTTCCAGTACCAGCGCTTGAGGTCGTAGATCTCGTTCACGCCCAGCTTGCGGACCGTCGTCCGGGGGCTTTCTAGCACGGGCGGCGCGGCCCCGTCGAAGCCGAGCGGATGCTGCCAGGCGCGCTCCTGGTCCGTGTCGGCAAGTTGCCGTCCCGGTGCCGCCGTCTGCGGGTCCCCGCCCTGCGCGAGCGCTGCGATCTCGGTGGCTGTCAGCATTTTCCCGTAGATGCGCAGCTCGTCGATGTCGCCGCCGCGTTGCATGTTGTAGGCGCTCTGGACCTGGTAGGGACTGATGATGCGCGAATGCGGGCCGAACTGGTCGAGCCCCGTGTCCAGGGTGACGGTCGTGTCGCGCCGGGCGCGCTCCTGCCCGTCGATGTAGAAACGGATGCCGCGCGTCTCGTCCCAGCTCAGGGCAAAGTGTGTCCAGGCGTCCGGGGCGGGCAGTTCTTCTATATTTATTGATGCGCGTATGCGCGCGAGGTTGTTGTCCGTGACGAAGGCGTCGAAGCCGTGGCCGTTGTAGTCGATGCGCAGCCAGACCATGTCCCAGCTGGTGTGGTCCGCGAAGGAGACGCGGAAGATGGGGAAGGGCGTCTTGGTGAAGGGTTCGCCGCTGCGCCAGAAGAAAGAGAGCGTCCCTTCGCGGGCGTAGATATTGCCCGGCGCCTTCCAGGTCAGCAATTGCCGGTAGGCGCAGTGCAGGCCCTGTCCGGCCGCGCCGTCCGGGATGACGGACACGCCGGCCAGGAAATTGGGGTCCGCCTCGCCCAGGGCGTAATCAGCGCTCGCGCCGCGCTCGCCCGACAGGTGGAAGAGCAGGGAACCCCGGTCCTGGGCAGGACAGCAGAGTGCGAGAAAAAAAACACAACAAGCGGTCAGGAGGCCTTTCCTCATACAGGTCAATTGGTTATCTTGGTTCAGTACAAATATACGGAAAAAAGGGCGCAAAAAAAGATGCAGAAAAATTTGCGTGTTCAAAAAAAGTGACTACCTTTGCAACCCCTTTCGGAAACGGGGGGAGCAAAAGTTCTTTCGCAGCGTTGAATTCAAATTTTTTCGAAAAATATTTCCGAAAGATTTGCGGATTCAAAAAAAGTGATTACCTTTGCAATCCCGATTTGAAAAAGGGGTTGGCCATCAGCCGAGGAGGCTGGTTTTTTTAGCGCCAATTTTGAGAGATCTTTGAAAAGACTGACATAGATAAGTACAAGCAAGTACCGAGAAACTAAGAATCGAGAGCGTTGATTTCTTTATAGAGAATCAAGGTGTCAGGAGAGAACTAGAGTATAAGAAAATA
>CADASN010000018.1 GCA_902790635.1 uncultured Bacteroidia bacterium
ATAGACTATCTTCGCGATATCATCGTAAACCGATATCAGGACTTCTTTGTCCAAACTACTTATTGTTCAACATCGGTAAACTTATATCAGGACTAGACAACGGTGGAGGAGTGCGGTGGGTTTTTGCTATCTTTGTATTCGATGAGACCGTACCCGGACCTGCCGATACTGGAGATTGCCGGCGCCGTGAACGCGGCGCTGGCGAATACGCCTCGCCTGGTAGTCACGGCGCCTCCGGGAGCCGGTAAATCAACCCTCTTGCCCCTGACCATCCTGGAGGGATACCTGAACGGTTCCAAAAACTTCGAGTCAGAGCAACGCGACGGGGGGAGTTTGAGGGAAACGCCCCTCAATGAATCAGCCCTCCACGGAACAAAGATCCTGCTCCTCGAACCCAGACGCCTTGCAGCGCGGCAGATTGCGGAGCGGATGGCCGCGCTGCTGGGAGAGCCGGTGGGCCGGACGGTGGGGTACCGGATCCGTTTCGAGAGCCGCGTGAGCGCGGCGACACGCATTGAGGTACTGACCGAAGGGATCCTGACCCGGATGCTGGTGGACGACCCGACGCTGGAGGGCGTGTCCGTGGTGATCTTTGATGAATTTCACGAGCGGAGCCTGCAGAGCGATGTGGCATTGGCCCTGACGCGCGAGGCGCAGCAGCTCCTGCGCCCGGACCTGCGCATCCTGCTGATGTCCGCAACCATCGATACGGCCGCCCTTTGCGCGGCGCTGGACGCGCCTTTGCTCGAAAGCGCGGGACGGATGTTCCCGGTCGAGATCAGGCATACCCCCGAAGAAGCCTCGCCGGAGGATGTGGCGGAGCACGTGGCGCATTGGGTCCGCGTAGCCCATCGCGAGCAGCCGGGAGACATTCTCGCATTTCTCCCCGGGGAGCGGGAGATCCGCCGCTGCGCGGAATTGTTGGAAGGGCTTCCCGGTCAAGCCGGGAATGATGGCCGCGGCGGGACCGAGTCTGGCAGTCGGACCCGGGTGTACCCGCTATACGGGATGCTGTCCACTGCGGAGCAGCGCCTGGCCATCGCGCCGAGCCCGGCCGGGCAGCGCAAGGTCGTGCTGGCTACGCCCATCGCAGAAACATCGCTCACCATCGAAGGCGTGCGCGTCGTGGTGGACGGCGGCTTCTGCCGGAGGCTGGTCTTCGATCCGCAGAATGCGCTGAGCCGCCTGGAGACCGTGCGGATCAGCCGCGACATGGCCGACCAGCGCAGCGGCCGGGCAGGACGCGTGGCACCGGGCACGTGCTGCCGGCTCTGGAGCCCGGCCACGGAAGCCCGGATGGCAGCGACCCGCGTCCCGGAGATCCTCGAAGCGGATCTGGCGGGAACAGTGCTGGACGCGGCAGCCTGGGGCGAGAACCAGCCGGAGAAGCTGCCCTGGATCACCCAGCCGCCAGCTCCTCACCTCGCCCAGGCCCGTCAGCTGCTGAGCTTGCTGGGTGCCCTGGACGATGCCGGGCGCATCACCCCGCACGGCCGCCGGCTCGCGGCATTGCCCTGCCATCCGCGTATCGCGCAGATGCTGCTGGCGGCGGGGGAAGAGAGCCGGCGAAAGACGCGGCAAGAAGGCGCAGCGGGCGATGACGGGGAGATGCTAACCCTGGCGGCGGAGATCGCTGCGCTGCTGGAGGAGCGGGATCCGCTGGCCGCGCGGGAAAATGACGCAGCGCTCACGACGCGGCTCGACGCCCTGCTCCGAGGCGGACGGGGCGGCCCCTGGGTCCGTATCCGCCAAATCGCGGAGCAATACCGGCAGCTCGCCGCCCGCGCCAGGGGCCCGGAAGCCCCGGAGCGCCCCCGGCAACCCGAAAAAGACGCCGCCAGGGGCCCGGAAGCCCTGGAGTGCCCCCGGCAAGCCGAAAAAGACGCCGCCAGGGGCGGAAATGCCTCCCGGCGCCCCCGGCAGGAGTTCGCCGCGGCCGCAGACCCGTTCGCCGTCGGCAAACTGCTCGCCGCCGCCTACCCTGAGCGCGTGGCCAAGGCGCGCGGCGACGGTCCGGGGCGATTCCAGCTGGCGACCGGCGAACTGGCGGCGGTGGACCCGGACGACCCGCTGGCCGCCTGCGAATGGCTCACCGTCGCCAGCCTCAGTGTCCGTCCGGGCGGCGTGGGACGCATTTTCCTGGCCGCGCCGGTGGACCCGGAAGACCTGCAGGAACTGATCCGTACCCGCGACCGCGTGGCCTGGGACAGCAAGGCCGGCGCGGCCCTCGCGCAGCGCGAACGGCGCATCGGCGGCCTGCTGGTGGATGCCCGAACCCTGTCGGAAGGCGTCCGGGAGCAGCTGACACGCGCCATTTGCGAAGCAACCCAGAAGGAGGGAACGGCGATGCTGGATTTCTCCGACGAAGTCGGGAACCTTCAGCGGCGCATCGCCGCCGTCGCTGCCTGGCACCCGGAACTGGCGTTGCCCGACCTCTCCACCGAAACCGTGCTGAAAACGGCCCCGGACTGGCTTCCGCCCTTCGTGGGCAACGCCACCAGCGTGCCCCAACTCAAAAAAATCGACCTCTGCGCAGCCTTGTGGACCCTGCTGGACTACGGGCAGCAGCAGGCGGTGGAGCGGCTCGCCCCCACGCACATCGCCGTGCCGACGGGCAGCCGCATCCGCCTGGAATACCGCCAGGGCGCCGAAGCCCCCGTGCTGCGGGTGCGCCTGCAGGAATGTTTCGGCCTGGTGGACACCCCGCGGGTGGACGACGGCCGGCGGCCCGTGCTGATGGAGCTGCTCTCACCGGGCTACAAACCGGTCCAGCTCACCTCCGACCTGCGGAGCTTCTGGAGCGGGACTTATTTCGAAGTGCGCAAGGAGCTGCGCCGGCGCTATCCCAAGCACGCCTGGCCGGACAATCCGCTCGAAGCCGAAGCCGTGCGGGGTGTCCGGCGGAAACCCTGAGCATCACCGCACGCCCAGCCCCAGCCGCTCCTGCACATAGCGGATGCTGGCGAGGTATTCCGCGTCAGTATGCAGATGTTCGATGATCATCGGCATCTGCGGGTCCTCGGCGCTGGCCAGCGCGGCATAGCGCTCCAGGTCCAGCGTCCCGGCGCCGCAGGCGCATTCTTCCAGCTGGAAGGTGTACTCTTCCCGCAGGCGGATGTCCTTGAGATGGCAGCTGCAGATCGTCCCCCGCAAGCGGGAAAAACATTCTTCCAGAAATTCGTCATTGAAGAAATACCGCCGGGGCGTGGTGATCATGTTGACCACATCCAGGTGCGTGCCGAAAGCAGGCCGGTCCCCAGCCCGATGCGCTCCCGCCAGGATAGTTTGTTATAGCCTTTGTCCATATGTCGCAGATATCAACCCCGTTTCCCAAATATACGAATTCCCCGATATATTTTGTACCTTTGCGCCGATATGTATTTCGTCTCCAAAAAGTTCACCGTCGCGGCAAGCCACCACCTCGTGGTGGATTACCCGACGAAGTGCGCCCGGCCGCACGGGCACAACTACGAGATCGAGGTTTTCTGCAAGTCGGAGGAGCTCGATCCCAACGGGATGGTCGTGGACTTCAAGCTGATCAAGGAGCGCATCACGGACCGTATCGACCACCGCGACCTCAATGAAGTCCTGCCTTTCAACCCTACGGCGGAGAACCTCGCCCGCTGGATCTGCGGCGAGATCCCGCACTGCTACAAAGTCATTGTCAAAGAGACGGAAGACAACACTGCAACCTACGAAGTATGATCACAGAAGAACAAGCCAAACAGCATATCCGCGAGCTGCTCGAATATATCGGGGAGGACCCGGGCCGTACCGGCTTGCTGGACACCCCGGACCGGATGATCCGGATGTTCCGCGAGATGTTCCGCGGCTACGATCCGGCCCAGGCCCCGGAAGTCACGACCTTCCCCAACGGGCAGGACGGCATCATCTATGACGACATGATCGTGGACACGGGCCCCTTCTACTCCGTGTGCGAGCACCACTGCCGCACCTTCTTCGGCGAATACTGGTTCGCCTATCTCCCCAACCCCAAGGGCCGCATCCTGGGCCTGAGCAAGATCGGGCGCGTGGTGGATTATTGTTCTTCCCGCCTGCAGGTGCAGGAACGCCTGGTCCACGACGTGGTGGAGATGCTCACCGACGCACTCGGCACCGAGAATCCCCCGCGCGGCATGGCGCTGATGATGCGCGGCCGCCACATGTGCAAGGAAAGCCGCGGGGTGCGCAAGACCGGTGTGATGACCTCCACTTACCTCACCGGCTCCTTCCGCACCAATGCGCAGACACGCAACGAGTTCCTCTCCTATATCGGCAAGAGCGATGTATAAGGTCAGGAAAACGATGACGGTCTCCGCCAGCCACCACATCTCCTTCGCCGGCGGCACGCAGACGGAGCCCGACCACGGCCACAACTGGAAGATCACAGTCTGGTGTGCTTCCGAGGAGCTGGATGCCGACGGGATGGTGGTGGATTTCTGCGACATCGAGCGGCGCATCTGCGGATACCTCGACCACGGGGACCTCAACGAACTGCTGCCCTTCAACCCCACCACGGAGAACCTGGCGCGCTGGATCTGCGACCAGATCCCGCAATGCTACCAGGTCGAGGTGGAGGAATCCCCGGGCAACGCAGCTTCCTACGAACGATGAAGATTGCCGTCATCGGCGGCGGGGCGGCCGGATGTTTCTGCGCCGTGAATGCGGCCCGGAGGCTTCCGGAGGCCGATATCACCGTGTTCGAGGCGGGGCCGAAGCTCCTGGCCAAAGTGGCCGTGACCGGCGGGGGCCGCTGCAACCTCACCAACAGTTTCCGGGACGTAGAGCGCCTCGGGGAGGTGTATCCGCGCGGGGAGCAGCTGATGAAGCGCGCCCTGCAGGTGTTCAGCCCTGCGGACACCCGGCGCTGGTTCGAGGCGGAGGGCGTGCGGCTCGTCACGCAGGAGGACCAGTGCGTCTTCCCGGTGAGCCAGGATGCGATGCAGATCGTGCGCACGCTGGAGCGCGGGCTGCGGGAGGCGGGGGTGAAAGTCGTATGCAATGCCCCCGTGGAGCGTATCGTGGCCCTGCAGGAAGGGGGGTTCCGGGTGGAGATTCCCGGTCAGGCCGGGAATGACGGTATTGGTGCCAGGAATGACGGTACTGGTGCCGGGAATGACTTCGACAAGGTCGTCGTGACCGTCGGAGGCAGCTCGCAGCAGAAGCTGCAGCGGCTGCTGCCGGAAGGGATGGCGGTGACGCCCTGCGTGCCGTCCCTCTTTACCCTGAAGATCCCGGACGCAGGGCTGCGCGCGTTGATGGGCACCGTCGTGGAGCAGGCGGCACTGTCGCTCGCAGGGACGCATTTCCGCGCAGCGGGGACCCTGCTGCTGACCGACTGGGGCGTGAGCGGACCCGCAACGCTGCGCCTGTCGTCCTACGCCGCCCGCCACCTGGCGGGAAATGGCTACACGGGCACACTGCTGATTGGCTGGCTGGACGCCTCGGAATCCGAGGCCCGCGAATGGATCGCCGCGCAAGTGGCCGCCAATCCGCGCAAAATGGCCGTCAGCACCCCGCCGGAGGGCATTACCGCCCGGCTCTGGCGCCACCTGTTGGGACGCACCGGGCTGCGCGAAGACCTCCGCTGGGCGGAGCTCGGCAGCAAGGGCGCCGCGCGGCTCGCCGCGACCCTCACGGCGGACGCCTACCCCGTCGCCGGCCGCGCCCGTTTCAAGGAGGAATTCGTCACCTGCGGGGGCGTGGACCTCTCGGAAATCCGGCTGGGTACCCTGGAAGCAAAGCGCTTCCCTGGGCTCTATTTCGCCGGGGAAGCGCTCGATGTGGATGCCGTGACGGGCGGCTTCAACCTCCAGGCTGCCTGGTCCACCGCCGCCGTCGTGGCTGCGTCACTCGCCGCGTCCTAATATGCAGTTCATCTTGCATTTTTGGGAAATTGTGTATATTTGCATGTTGTACTAAAGATAAACCGCACCCATGAGAAAAATTCTGAACGAGCTTTGTGCCAAGTACACGCTCGCCGATGAGGTGAAAGCCCAGGGCATCTACCCCTACTACCGCCCCATCTCTTCCGGACAGGATCCGCTCGTC
This sequence comes from uncultured Bacteroidia bacterium, assembly GCA_902790635.1. Lineage (GTDB taxonomy): Bacteria > Bacteroidota > Bacteroidia > Bacteroidales > UBA932 > Cryptobacteroides. The sequence continues at coordinate 6,052 of CADASN010000018.1, forward strand.
ACCATGGCTGACGGCAGCAAAGTCCTGATGTTCGGCTCGAACTCCTATCTCGGACTCTCGGATGATCCCCGCCTCAAGGAAGCGGCCATCAAAGCCGTTGAAAAATATGGTACCAGCTGCTCCGGCAGCCGCTTCCTCAACGGCACCCTCGACATCCACGAGGAGCTGGAAGCCAAGCTGGCCAAGTTCGTGGGCAAGCCCGCGGCCGTGACCTACAGCACCGGTTTCCAGGTGAATCTGGGTGTGGTCGGCTGCCTGGGTTTCCGCGGCGGATTCATCTTCCTGGACGCCCTCGACCACGCCTGCATCATTGACGGCAGCCGCCTGAGTTTCAGCGAGGTGCGCAAATTCCGCCACAACGACATGGCCGACCTGGAGAAGAAACTCTGGCTTACCCCCAGGAACGCCCCGAAACTGATCGTCGTGGACGGTGTGTACTCGATGGAAGGCGACATCGCCCCGCTGCCCGAACTGGTGAAGCTCTGCAAGAAATACAATGCTTCCGTGATGGTGGACGACGCCCACGGCCTCGGCGTGATCGGCGAGAACGGCTCCGGTACGGCCAGCCACTACGGCCTGACCAAGGAGACCGACCTCATCATGGGCACGTTCTCCAAGAGTTTCGGCTCGCTGGGCGGCTTCATCGCCGGCGACAAAGCCGTCATCAACTACCTCAAGCACAACTCCCGCACGCTGATCTTCAGCGCCTCGATGACTCCGGCCGCCGTGGCCGCCGCCTCCTGCGCACTCGATATCATGATCAATGAACCGGAGCGCCGCGAGCACCTCTGGGAGGTCACGCGCCACGCCCAGGAGGCCTTCAAGGCCGCCGGCTTCGACACCGGACACACCCAGTCCCCGATCATCCCGCTGTTCGTGCGCGACACCATCAAAGCCATGACCATCGTCCGCAAGGCCTACGAGGTGGGCGTGTTCATCACCCCGGTGATCGCCCCGGCCGTCCCGGAAAAGGACGTGCTCATCCGTTTCGCCCTCATGGCCACGCACTCCATCGAGCAGGTGGATGAGGCCGTGGAGAAACTCACGAAGATCTTCCGCGAACTCGGCGTTATCGAATAATGGTCATTCTCATCACCGGCATCACTTCCGGCTTCGGCCGGGCCATGGCCGCGCGCCTCAGCGCCGACGGCCACAAGGTCTATGGTACGCATCGCAAGGCGACGGACTTCCTGCCCGGCGTCACTTACATCAAGGCGGACGCCCAGCGGGACGAAGACTGCGAAGCGGCCGTCCGGCAGGTGCTTGACGCCGAAGGGCGCATCGATGTGTTCATCAACAATGCCGGCATGGGCATCGGCGGTCCGCTGGAGTTCACGTCCCTGGAGGACGCGCAGCGCCAGATGGATGTCAACTGGATGGGCATGGTGCGCTTCCTGCATTGGGTCGTGCCCGCCATGCGCAAGCAGGGAGGTGGCAAAATCCTCTGCTTCAGCTCTATCGGTGGCCTGATGGGACTCCCTTTCCAGGGGCTTTATTCCGCCTCCAAGTTCGCCATCGAGGGCTATTGCGAAGCTTTGCGCCTCGAGACCAAGGCCTTCGGCATCCAGGTGGTCGTCATTGAGCCGGGCGACTTCGCCACCGCTTTCACCGCACAGCGCAAGAGCGTCGCCGCTCCCGAGGCGTACGAGGTTTACAAGACCTACGCCAAATCCCTGGCGAGCATCGAGAAGGACGAGACCACCGGCCTCAAACCGGAGTTCCTGGCGGAAAAGGTCGCGAAGATCGTGCGGATGAAGCGTCCGCGCTACCAGTACATCATCTCCACGCTGGAGCAGCGCCTCTCCGTGACGCTCAAGAAACTCCTGCCGCCGAGCTGGTTCGCCGCAATCCTGGGCAGCTATTACAAGCTGTAATTATTCCAACCACTTCAGGAAATCCTCCACGCGGGCGCGGGAAACCGTCGGCTCAAAGGGCGGCGTCGGCTGGAGCTCCAGCCGCAGGCGGCCGCTGAAGTGGCGGCTGACGCTGCGCACCGTGCTGCGCGCCACGATCGCGCCGCGCGAGATGCGGAAGAAGCGTCCGGGATCCAGCTCAGCATCCAGCGCATCCAGGGAAAACTCAATCAGATAGCGCTCTCCGGTCATCGTGAGCAGGTAGTTGGCCTTGTCTTCGGAGAAGAAAGCGGCGATCTCGTCCGCCTGCACGGGAATGATCTGCTCCCCGACATACACCAGGAAACGCTCCTTGTACCGCTTCTGGGTACTTCCCGCTACGGCGGCCAGCAGGGCCTGCACGTCAATCCCCGGCTGCGCGGCACCGGCCGAGACGCGTTCGCGGCACCGGCCCACCGCCCGCCGGAGCGCCTCTTCGCCGATGGGCTTGAGCAGATAGTCGATGCTCCCCGCCTCGAAGGCCTTCAGGGCATAGGAGTCATAGGCCGTGGTCATGATGACCTGCGGACGGACGGGAATCTGACGGAAAATCTCGAAACAATCCCCGTCCGACAATTCTATATCCATGAAAATAAGGTCGATGGGGGGGGTCGGCTGCCAGATATTCCACCGTCCCGCGCACCGAATCCGTAGCATACACGACCTCGATGTCCGGGAAGTGGGTCTTGAGGAGGCGGACGAGCTGTGCTTGCGCCATGCGCTCGTCTTCGACGATCAGGGCTTTCATCATAGGAGCGGGAGAGTGACGGTGTAGCTTGATTCTTCTTCGTGGACTGCAACAGCCTTGCCGGAAAGATCCTGGTATTGCTGTCGGATGTACTGGAGACCGAGACCGGTGGAGGCCGGCCGGGTGAGCTTAGGGTTGCGGTTGTTGGTCACGGTCACGCTGTCTTCGCCGGCCGTGATCCGGATATGCAGCGGACGGTCCGCGGACACGATGTTGTGCTTGATGGCATTCTCCACCAGCAGCTGCACGCAGCAGGGCACCACCGAACGGGAGAGCGCCCCGCCCGGGATGTCCGTCTCGACGGCGAGTCCCTCCGGGAAACGGACCTTCAGCAGGTCGGCGTACTGCTCCACGAACGCCATCTCGTCGCGCAGGCGTACCGTTGTCTCGTCTTCGCTCTTGATCATGTAACGGTAGATCTCCGCCAGCTTGTGCGTGTAGCGGCTTGCATCCTCACGCGACTGCTCCTGGATCAGGCAGTCCAGGACGTTGAGCGAATTGAAGAGGAAGTGGGGATTGACCTGCTGCTTGAGCTTGTGGTAGCGGTAACGCGCCAGGTTGGCCTCTTCGGAAGCCGCTTTGGCACGGGTCTGCAATTGCAGTGCGTAGGTTGCCAGGACCATCACGACGGCCAGCGTCAGCGAATAGTCCAGGAGGATGGAGATGGCGACATTGGGCCCTTCAAGATTCTCCGAGAACAGCAGCAGGATCGCCAGCCGCGTCACCAGGATGACCACAAAGGCCAGAAAGAGCCAGCGGAGCGAGTTGACCGACGCCGCCCCGGCCAGGTGCGTGCGGCCATAGCGGCGTGCCGCCCAGCAGGAGATCCAGCCGATAACCAGCGTGGAGACGAAGGTGGAAAGGGGATAAACGGCCAGCGGGGAAGTGAAAATCCGGCCGAAGAGCCAGGCGGTCCCGCGGCCGAGCAGGACGCCGACGATATTGACCAGCACCACGGAGATGGCCATCATCTTGCCGTCCACATGGGAGCGCAGGCAGAGGATGACGACCAGCAGCATCGTCAGCAAGGTCAGGATCATCTCGTCCGTGAGGTTCGCCACCCGGCAGCCGAGCGCAACGCCCGCGTGCAGCAGCGCGAAGCCCAGGATAATCCAGAAATCTTTTGTAATCTTCATAAAACCCGATGAAGATAATAAAAATTCTCACGAATCCGACCATTCATCCTGAAAATCCGACCATTCATCCTTTTCTATTTTTATGCGCGCGAAAGTATTTACATTTTTGCAGCGCATTTTTGCTTAAGAGACCGATAGTCAATAACACTTGATATGCAACAACCAGGCAAGCTCACTTTCTGGCAGATGTGGAATCTCAGCTTCGGATTTTTCGGAGTGCAGATCGCCTATGCCCTGCAAAGTGCCAATATCAGCCGTATTTTCGCCACGCTCGGTGCGGATCCGCACCAGCTCAGTTTCTTCTGGATCCTGCCCCCGCTGATGGGCATGATTGTCCAGCCCCTCATCGGTAAGTATTCCGACCGAACCTGGTGCAAGATGGGCCGCCGCAAGCCGTATCTGCTCGTCGGCGCCATCGTGGCCGTGCTCGTGATGGCCTTCCTGCCGAACGCGGGCAGCCTGCATTTCAGCACCCGCCTGCTGCTGGGCCTGAACGGCGCCATGTGGTTCGGCCTCTTCTCCCTGATCTTCCTGGACACTTCCATCAACGTGGCCATGCAGCCGTTCAAGATGATGGTCGGTGATATGGTGGGCGAGGAGCAGAAGGCACAGGCCTATTCGATCCAGTCGCTGCTCTGCAACGCCGGCAGCCTTGTGGGTTACCTCTTCCCGATCTTCTTCACCTGGACCGGCATCGCCAACACCGCCCCGAAAGGCGTTGTCCCGCCGTCCGTGGTGTGGAGTTTCTACTGCGGCGCCGCCATCCTCATCCTCTGCGTGCTGTACACCTTCATGAAAGTCAAGGAGATGCCTCCCGCAGAGTACGCGGCCTTCCACGGCATCGACCCGCAGCAGCAGGCGCAGGAAGAGACGGAGAAGCCGGGGCTCTTCAAGCTCCTGCTCCACGCGCCGAAGACCTTCTGGACCGTGGGCCTGGTGCAGTTCTTCTGCTGGGCTGCTTTCATGTACATGTGGACCTACACCAACGGTGCCGTGGCCGCGAACTGCTGGGGCACCACGGATCCCGCGTCCGAGGGCTACCAGGCCGCCGGCAACTGGGTGGGTGTCGTTTTCGCCGCGCAGGCGGTCGGCTCCATCCTGTGGGCCCTCGTCCTCCCGAAATTCAAGTCGCTCCGCCTGGCTTACGTGGTGAGCCTGCTGATCGGGGCGGCCGGTTTCATCTCCATCGCCTTCGTCCACAACCAGTACCTGCTGTTCGTGTCGTATTTCCTCATCGGTGCGGCCTGGGCGGCGATGCTGGCCCTGCCTTTCACCCTGCTCACCAATGCGTTGAGCGGCGGGCACATGGGCAGCTACCTCGGGCTGTTCAACTGCACGATCTGCCTCCCGCAGATCGTCGCGGCGGCCCTGGGCGGCGTGGTCCTGCGGCTGGTCGGCGGTGTGCAGGCGCACATGCTCGTGGTCGCCGGCGTGCTGCTGATCTGCGGCTCGATCGCCGTAGCCCTCGTCAAGGAACGTAAATCTTAACCAAAAATAGTTATCAGTCAAATGAAAAAAATCCTGACCCTCCTTGCAGGCATCGCGCTTTCCCTCGCGATGGCTGCCAACGTGTCTGCCCAAGGCGGATACGAGGTGAAAGGCGTGGTCGTCGACCAGTTGGGTCCCGTGATCGGAGCCGCCGTCATCGAGGCGGGCACGACCAACGGAGCTGTCACCGATCTGGACGGCAACTACAGTCTCAAGGTGTCTTCGCCCGATGCGACCGTGGAAATCAGCTGCATCGGCTACACGACCCTGACCTTCAAGGCTTCCGAAATGCCTGCCACCATCACCCTGTCCGAGGACAATGAGTTCCTGGACGAGGTCGTGGTCATCGGCTATGGTACCGTCAAGAAGAGCGACCTGACCGGGTCCGTGGCCACGGTCAAGGCAGACGAGATCAACAAGGGTGTCATCACGACGCCCGCCGACCTGCTCCGCGGCAAGTCCGCCGGTGTCGTGGTCACCGCCGGTTCCGGTATGCCGGGCTCCGGGGCGACCATCCGCATCCGCGGCGGCTCTTCCATCAACGCATCCAACGACCCGCTCATCGTCATCGACGGCCTGCCTGTCTCCAATGACGGCATCTCCGGCATGTCCGACCCGCTGTCCTCGATCAACCCGGAGGACATCGAGAGCTTCACCGTCCTCAAGGATGCTTCCGCGACCGCCATCTACGGATCCCGTGCTTCCAACGGCGTTATCGTGATCACCACCAAGAAGGGCGCCAAGACCGGCACCGTCCTGCCGAAAGTCGCCGTGGACTTCACGACCTCCGTCAACACGATTGCCAAGTACAACAAGCTGCTGGACCGTGACGGCATCGTCAACATCATCCGCAACTTCTACGGCGCCAACTCCACCGCCGAGGCCAACCTCGGCCTGACCGACGCCTCCGGCAACCAGACCCTCTATAACACCAACTGGCAGAAGGAGATCTACCAGGCCGCTCCGACCTTCGACGGCAACATCAGCCTCAACGGCCGCCTCGGCTTCCTGCCTTACCGCCTCTCCGGTGGCTTCACCTCGCAGAACGGTACCCTCAAGGGTTCCAAGATGAACCGCGGTACCCTGTCCCTCAACCTCTCTCCGACCTTCTTCGACAAGCACCTCACCGTCAACCTCAACGGCAAGGGCACCTATTCGAAGAACTGGTACGCCAACCAGGATGCCATCGGCGCCGCCAACCACTACGATCCGACCAAGCCGGTCCTGGATCCCAACGGCCTCAACGGCTACACCACCTGGTATGACAAGTCCGGCAACATCAACACGATGGCCACGATGAACCCGGTCGGCCTGCTGAACGCCAAGAATGACGTCGCCGACGCTTACCGCTTCATCGGCAACGCCCAGTTCGACTACAAGATCCACGGATTCGAGGATCTGCGGCTCAACCTCAACCTCGGTATGGACTGGGCCAAGTCCAAGGGCATCACCGACCTGGCGATGGGCTCCGAAGCCTCCTTCCACAACACCAACCAGTCCGGCGGCGGCTCCCACACCACTTACGACTACAGCCGTATGAACACCACCCTCGAGTTCTACGCCGACTACAACAAGACCTTTGCGGAGAAGCACAACGTGGACGTGATGGCCGGTTACTCCTGGCAGCGCTTCTACAGCGACAGCAACAGCTTCACTTCCCGTATCAGCGACAGCGCCACCCTGGGCGACTCCCACAACAAGGGTGAGCTCTTCCTCATCTCCTTCTTCGGCCGCGCCAACTACGGCTTCGCCGACAAATACCTCCTCACCGCGACGGTCCGCGCCGACGGTACTTCCCGTTTCCAGAACCACAAATGGGGTATCTTCCCGTCCGTGGCCTTCGGCTGGAACGTGATGAAGGAAGACTTCATGGCCAGTGCAGACGCCCTGTCCACCTTGAAGGTGCGTCTGAGCTGGGGCCAGACCGGCCAGCAGGAAGTCGGCGGGTACTATGACACCTTCGCCCAGTTCCTGACCACCCAGCTCGGTTCCGGCTACTACTTCGACGGCCAGCTGGTGCAGCCTGTCGCCGCCCTCGGCTACAGCGCCGACCTCAAGTGGGAGACCACCACGACCTACAACATCGGCTTCGACACCGGATTCTGGAACGACCGCCTGACCGCGAGCCTGGATCTGTACAAGCGCGACACCAAGGACATCCTCAACTTCATCCCGGTCCCGGGCCTGTCGAACCTGACGAACTACCTCAACACCAACATCGGCTCGATGACCAACCTCGGTTTCGAGATTGACGCCAACGCCATCCTGGTCGAGACCCGCGACATGAGCTGGACCCTGGGTGCCAACCTCGCCTACAACCGCAACCGCATCACGAAGCTCACCGCTTCCGACGACAACGCCACGGGCGTGGAGACGGGCGGTATCTCCGGCGGTACCGGCAACAACGTGCAGATGCACCAGGTCGGCTATCCGATGCGCACCTTCTACCTCTACCAGCAGGTCTATGATCCGCAGGGACGTCCTGTCAACGGCGTCTATGTGGACCGCAACAACGACGGCGCCATCACTGCGGACGACAAGTACTTCTCCCACAAGCCCGACGCCGACGTGACCATCGGCTTCAACACCAGCTTCTCCTACAAGAACTGGACGGCGGCCCTCTCCGGCCACGGCGCCTTCGGCAACTGGGTCTACAACAACGTCGCTTCCGACACCGAGATGCTCGCCGACCTCTGGACCAACAGCTTCATCAGCAACCGTCTGGCCTCCGCGAACAAGTCGATGTTCTCCCAGGCTCAGTACCTGTCCGACTACTATCTCGAGAACGCTTCCTTCGTGAAACTGGACAACTTCACGGTCGGTTACACCTTCCAGGACCTGTTCCACATCACGGCGGACCGTCCGGCCTCCCTCAATGTGTTCGGTACCGTCCAGAACATCTGCACGATCACCAAGTACTCCGGCATCGATCCGGAAGTCTTCGGCGGCATCGACGGTACGCTGTATCCCCGTCCCCGGACCTTCGTGCTCGGCGTCAAATTCAACTTCTAATTCTGGATAGGATATGAAAACCATCAAATACATCCTCGGAACCCTCGCGGCCGTCCTGTCGATGACCGCCTGCGTCGGTGACCTCAATGTCACTCCGATCGATCCGAATGCCAATACCGCCGACAAAGCGCTCTCGTCGGAGGCCCAGTTCAAGGCCTATCTCGCGAGCACCTACCTGGGCTTCGCCACCTCCGGCTACTACGGAGCCAACGGCGCCGCCTCCATCTCCGGTCTCGACGGTGGTGCTTCCCAGTACATCCGCGGCCTGTATCACCTCAGCAGCCTGACGACCGACGAGGCCGTCTGCGGCTGGAACGACCAGACCATCAAGAACTTCCACTGGATGAACTGGACGACTGACGATACTTTCATCTACGCGTTCTACTCCCGCATCTTCATGCAGGTGTCCGCCGCCAACGAATTCATCCGCGAGGCGGCCAAGTATGGCGAGAACGTAGCGAACAAGGCCGAGTACATCGCCGAGGCCCGCGTGCTGCGCGCCATCGCCTACTACCACGCCCTCGACAATTTCGGCAACGTGCCTTTCGCTGACGAGAACGACATCGTGGGCAGCGTGCCCAAGCAGATCTCCCGCGCCGAGCTGTTCACCTGGCTGGAGAATGAGCTCGTCGACCTGATCAACGGCAGCGACCTGGCCGCCCCGCGTGCCAACGGGTATTCCCGCGCCGACAAGGGTGTCGCCAAGTTCCTCCTCGCCAAGCTGTACCTCAACGCCGGCGTGTTCACCGGCACCCCGCAGTGGCAGAAGTGCGCCGACGTGCTGAAGGACCTCATGGATGACGGCTACAGCCTGCACACCACGCCCAACGGCAGCCAGTTCAGCGCCTACCAGGATCTCTTCCTCGCCGACAACGACCTGTGCACCGACGAGATCATCTTCGCTATCCAGCAGGACGGTATCAACACCACCAGCTATGGCGTGACCAACTACCTGATCTTCGCCAGCACCGGCGGCACGATGGATCCGGCCGAGCTCGGTATCTCCTCCGGCTGGGGCGGCCTCCGCACCACGCCTGAGTTCTACAACAAGTTCTCCTCCGACGACGCCCGCAACCTCTTCTATACCAAGGGGCAGAAGAAGGACATCGAGGACATCGGCGAGTTCACCAACGGCTTCGCCTTCATGAAATACCGCAACATCAAGAGCGACGGTACGCCGGGCCAGGAACAGGGCTTCGTGGATACCGATTTCCCGATGATGCGCTATGCCGACGTCCTGCTGATGGCCGCCGAGTGCCAGGTGCGCGGTGCTTCCATCGACGGACTCGCCGCCTACAACCAGGTGCGAAAGCGCGCCGGGGTCCCTGAGGCCAAGGCCATTGTCCTGCAGGACATCATCGACGAGCGCGGCCGCGAACTCTATCAGGAGTGCTGGCGCCGCAACGACCTGATCCGCTTCGATCAGTTCACCACCGATGCCTACCTGTGGCAGTGGAAAGGCAACGACATGAACGGCAAGGCCGTTGAGTCCTACCGCAATCTCTTCCCGATTCCGGACTCCGACCGCCTCGCCAACAGCAACCTCGTACAGAATGAAGGTTACAAATAATCGTTTACCGCTATGAAGAAGATTTTATCCATCATATCCGCAGGCGTGCTTGCCCTGACCGCCACGTCCTGCATCCAGGAGAAACTGGCGGTGTTCAACCCCAACGACGCCACTGCGCCGCTGCTGGGAACCATCGATCTCGGTGAGAAGAAGATCACCGTGAACTACACGCCCGCTGTCTTCAATATGGGGTTCAACGAGCAGATGGCCGCAAGCCACAACCTGGCGCTGGTCTCCATCGACGGACAGACCGTCAGCCGCATCATCTCCTCCAAGGATGACGGCTCCTCCCTCACGGCCACGATGGTCAACATCAGCAAGGCCCTCGCTTTCTTCGGCTATGCCGACGGAGATGTCATCCCCTCGATCGAGATGCACGTCCGTGCCTCCATCCAGGATCCTTCCCGCGACAACGGCCGCAATGGTTTCGTCGATTCTGTCGAAGGTATCAAGATCGACAACTTCGTCGTGACCATCCCGGTCGGCAGCCCGTATGCCGACTACACCCAGGCTTGCGACTGGAGCGTCATCGGCGCCCTGTCCGCCTATGAGATGAACTGGGACAAGGATCTCGAGATGTTCGCCACGCCGGACGGTGACAAGTTCGTCGCCAAGGCTGTCACGATCAAGAAAGACGACCAGTTCAAGTTCCGCAAGAACCAGGCATGGGACGAGAACTACGGCGCCGCCGGCGACGTAGAGCCGTTCGTGGTCTCCGTGGATTCCGACTTCACCGGTGTCGGCGGCGGCAAGAACCTCGCAGTCCCTGCAGATGGTATCTACGACCTCTGGCTCGACCTCTCCGGCAGCGACGCCGTGATCACCGTCACGGAAGCCTATCTGGCCTATCCGGACTTCACCCAGGCCAGCGCCTGGAGCGTCATCGGCGCCCTGTCCGAGTACGGCATCAGCTGGGATGGCGACCTCGTCATGACTTCCGACGGCAAGGCCTCCGTGGCCCAGGGTATCAAGCTGAAGAAGGACGACCAGTTCAAGTTCCGCAAGGACAAGGCCTGGGACGAGAACTTCGGCGCCCCCGGCGACGTGGAGCCGTTCGTCGTCAACCTCGGCAGCGAGTCTCCTGCAGCCGCAGGCGGCAAGAACCTCGCAGTCCCTGCAGACGGCATCTATGACCTCATCGTCAATCCGGATGCCCAGACCTTCACGGTCGTCGAGACCCTCGGCGGCGGCGTCAGCGGCATCATCGGCGGCGACGAGCCCGAACCGGAGCCTGTCACCGGCTGGAACATCATCGGCGCCAACGGCGACTGGGACCACGACATCATCGCCACCGCCAGCGGCGACGTCTGGACAGCCTACTTCAATGCTCCCGAAGCCACTGAGTTCAAGTGGCGCAAGGATGCCGGCTGGGACGAGAACTACGGCGGCGTCATGGTCACGCCCGGCACCCCGTTCGAGGCGGTTGCCGGCGGAGACAACGTCAAGGTGGAAGCCGGCTTCTGGAAGGTCGTGCTCGACCTTACCAGCACCCCTCCGACCATCACCGTGTCCAAGGGTGACGTGTTCGGCCTGATCGGTGTCGGCGGCGACTGGGACCACGATATCTTCATGACCGAGACCGACGGCAAGTGGGTGAGCCCCGCCACCGCGATCGAGGGTGAGTTCAAGATCCGTCGCAACGCTGCCTGGGACGAGAACTACGGCGGCACCTTCGCCGCGCTCGGCGAGTCGTTCGACGCGGTCCCCGGCGGTGACAACATCAATCTCGAGGCCGGCGAATACATCGTCACCTTCGACCCGACTGCCAAGACCATCACCATTACGGCTGCCATGCCGTCCAACAAGTGGTCCGTCATCGGCGTCAACGGTGACTGGGACAACGATGTCTTCATGACCGAGGTCGCCCCGGGCATCTGGGTCAGCGAAGTGCTCGACATCACTTCCGCCGGCTGGAAAGTCCGCTTCAACCACGGCTGGGACGTCAACCGCGGCGGCGCCAAGGGTGACGAACTGACGGCTGTCGGACAGTTCACCGCAGCCATCAGCGGCGGCGAGAACTTCCAGATGACCGGCAAGTTCCAGGTGGTCTACAACGCGATGAGCGAGACCGTCGGTACCCTCGGCTGGGGCGTCGTGGGCAGCATCGCCGCCTACGAAGGCTTCAGCTGGAACAACGACATCCCGATGAACCTCGCCTCCGACGGCAAGTGGTACAGCGTGCCTGTGGCCCTCGCCGACGGCGATGAGATCAAGATCCGCTGGATGGGCGGCTGGGACAAGAACCTGGGCGGCGAGAGCAAGGATGCCGTCGCAGCCGACACGGCCATCGCAGCCAAGGACGGCGGCGAGAACCTCAAGGCCGCGAAGGCGGGCACCTATATGGTTGTCTATGATCCGACCGCGAACACCCTCACCCTCAGCACGGACTTCTGGGGCCTGATCGGTGACTTCAACAGCTGGGGTGCCGACCGCTTCATGCTGCCTGACGGCGCTGGCAAGTGGTTTGCATACAACCAGTCGATCTCCGGTGGCTGGAAGATCCGCAAGACCGCCGACTGGGCTGTCAGCGCGGGCGGTACCTACGCCAAGGCCGGCGAGCCCTTCGCCGCCGTGACCACGGACGGACCCAACATCGCCGTGACTGACATGACCCGCTTCGATGTCGTCTATGACACCAAGGCCGGCAACATCACGGTCAGCGCACCGGTCAAATAACAAGACCTGAACTGCTTTCGGACCGGGGTCCCTGACCGGGCCCCGGTCTGCCAATCAAACCAGACACGCGATATGAGACGATTCCCTATCCTGGCCGGCCTCGTGCTGGCAGCATTCTGCCTCTTCTCCTGCCACAAGCCCGACGTGGGTGGCATCCCTGGCGGTGCACCGCAGATCGAGCGGGGAGAACGCCTTGCCGATATCACCTACCAGGTCAACGTCTACAGCTTCGCTGACTCCGACGGGGACGGCTGGGGCGATCTCAAGGGCGTCACCCAGCACCTGGATTACTTTGAGAGCCTGGGCGTGAGCGCCCTCTGGCTCTCGCCGATCCAGGCCTCCATGTCCTACCACGGCTACGATGTCATCGACTACAACGTCATCAATCCCCGGCTCGGCACGGAAGCTGACTTCCAGGAGCTGATCGACAAGGCCGGACAGAAAGGCATCGGCATCTACATGGACTATGTGCTGAACCACACCGGCAGCGACCATCCCTGGTTCAAAGCGGCCTGCAACGACAAGAACGGTCCGTACCGCAGCTACTATGTCTTCTCCGACAACCCGGCCGCCGACGTGGCGGCGGGCAAGGTGGACAATTTCGCCGGAGCGAAGACCCCGGGCATGGGCACTTGGCACGCCCTCTCCTCCACGGACGGCCGCCTGCATTTCCGCTGGGACTGGAACGCCAAGACTGTGACCGTCACGCAGACCACCGACGCGGCGCAGGCCTCCAACGGCAGCGCCACCAAGTGGCTCTACTACGGAAACGACACGCTGGCGGGGCTCTATGAGACTTCCTCCGGCATCTTCGAGATCACCGTGGACTTCAGCTCTTCCTGGGGCTTCCTGCTCCGCACGTCCAAGACCAGCTGGGACGGCGGCACCAAATGGGGCGGCAACGGGCAGGCACTCGTCCCCGGCACGCCCTATCCGGTCAACAACAGTTCCGCACAGGACATCACCTTCAGCGGCGGCTCTTCCTACTTCGCCAGCTTCGACAAGACCATGCCGGACATCAACTACGGCCCCGCGGCCTCCGCGGCCTCTTCCGGCGCATTCAAAGATCTCGCAGCTTCCGCCGACAAATGGATCGGCATGGGCATCAAGGGACTTCGCCTCGACGCCGTGCTCTGGATCTACCAGCAGCAGGTCGATGCCAACGTGACCTTCCTGAAAGCCTGGTACGACCGCTGCAACAACTCCTACAAGGCCCGCGGCGGCCAGGGGGACTTCTTCATGGTCGGCGAAGCCTGGACCGACACCGCAGACCAGATGGCCCCTTACTACAAAGGGCTCCCGTCCAACTTCAATTTCCCTTACTGGTGGACCCTCAAGGACCGCATCCGGCAGGCCCGGGGCAGCGACTTCGCCCTGACGATCCTGTCTTTCCGGAACAAGTTCCGCTCGCAGCGCAGCGACTTCATCGATGCCATCAAGCTTACCAACCACGATGAGAACCGCGCCGCGGAAGATCTCGACCGGAACAAGGACAAGGAGAAACTGGCCGCAGCCGTGCTGCTGACCTCGCCGGGCAAGCCCTTCATCTACCAGGGCGAAGAGCTCGGTTACTGGGGCCGGAAGGACCATGGGGACGAGTTCATCCGCACCCCCATCAAATGGACCCGCAGCGGCGCCGTCGCAGCCTCCGCCCTGCAAGGCAAGGTGGACCATGCGATGCTCTCCGCGGACATCTCCGTGGAGGCGCAGGACGCCGATCCCGCATCGCTGCTGGGGGTGTACCGCAAATTCGCCGCGGCGCGCAACACCTACAAAGCCCTCGCCCACGGCGAGATCGCCCCGGTCAACTCCTCCAACAACGCCCTGGCCCTCTGGACCATGAGCTACGAAGGACAGACGGTACTGGTCGCCCACAATTTCAGCGCGGGCGTCATCACCGTCAACGTGCCCGGCACCGACATCCAGTCCGGCAACATCCTCGTGTCCAACGGCGTAGTAACGGCCAGCGGATCTTCCGTGACCCTCGGCGCCTACGCCTCGGCCGTGTTCGCCCAATGATCCTGCGCTGCCCGGCCTGCCTGGCGCTGTGCGCGCTTGTCCTCGCCTGCGGGAAACCGTCCGGCGACGGGCCGGAAGAATCCGTTCCCGGACAGGCTTTCGCCAAGGGCGCCGACATCAGCTGGGTCACGGAACTGGAGAGCAAGGGATACAAATTCTACAACGCCGCCGGGCAGGAGCGCGAGTGCACCGCACTGATGAAGGAACTCGGCGCCAACGCCATCCGCCTGCGCGTCTGGGTGGACCCGGCAGGCGGCTGGAACGGCAAGGCCGATGTCCTCGCCAAGGCGAAACGCGCCCAGGCACTCGGCATGAAACTGCTGATCGACTTCCACTACAGCGACTCCTGGGCCGATCCCGGCAAGCAGACCGTCCCCGCCGCGTGGAAAAACATGAATCCCACGGAGATGGCCGCGGCCGTGAAAGCCCACACCCAGGAGGTCCTGCAGGCGCTCAAGGGCGCCGGCGCGGACGTGGCCTGGGTGCAGGTGGGCAACGAGGTCACGGCCGGCATGCTCTGGGAGAGCGGCCGCGTGGCCGGAACTTCCGTCGGGGAGTTTGTGCGCTATTTCCACGCCGGGCGGGAAGCCGTACAAGCCGTCTATCCGCAGGCGCGCGTGATCCTGCACCTCGACAACGGCTGGAATCTCAGTACGCTCAACTGGTTCCTTTCCCTGATGAAAGGACACGCGCTGGAATACGACATCCTCGGGCTGTCGCTCTACCCCTCCTACTGGGAGGGAGGCGCCTATCCGGACTGGAAGCCCCGCGTGCAGCAGTTCGTCTCCAACCTCCCGTCCCTGCACCAGGCCAGCGGAAAACCCGTCATGCTGGTGGAGTTCGGCATGCCGGCCAGCGAGCCGGAGAAAGCCCGGGAAGCGCTGGCCTATCTCTTCACCAACACCCGCAGCCTGACGTACTTCTGCGGCCTCTTCTACTGGGAGCCGGAGGCGGAGCACGAGCGTTGCGGCTACGACTATGGAGCCTTCTCCGGCGGCCGCCCGACCGTGGCGCTGGAACCTTTCGGGAATTAGATTAAAATGACGATATTGTAAGTCCGAAACGACAGTTTATCTATGAAAAGAGCATTTTTAGCCCTCGGTCTGATCCTGCTGGCGCTGGCCGGCTGCAAGAAAACGGTAGAACCGGCCCCCGAGGCCCGTCCCGGCGACGGCGTCGTCTATGAACTCAACGTCCGCCAGCTCACCCCGGAGGGGACTTTCGCGGCTGCGGAAGCCCACCTCCCGCTGCTGCGCGAGCTCGGCGTGGACATCATCTGGGTGATGCCGCCCTATCCCATCGGGGAGAAGGGCCGCAAGGGCACCCTCGGTTCCTACTACGCCATCAAGGACTATTGCGACATCAACCCGGAGTTTGGCACCCTCGCAGACTTCGACCATTTTCTCGCAGAGGCGCACGCCCAGGGATTCATGGTCATCCTCGACTGGGTGGCCAACCACACGGCTCCCGACCATCCGTGGGTCACGGAGAAGCCCGCCGACTGGTATGTCCGCGATGCGGACGGCAATACCCTCGTCGAATACGACTGGACGGATATCGCCAAGCTCAACTACGCCAATGCGGACATGCGCGCCGAGATGGCGAAATCCATGCGCTTCTGGCTGGAGCGCGGCGTGGACGGCTTCCGCTGCGACGTAGCCTACCAGGTCCCGCAGGACTTCTGGGCCGACGTGCTGCCGGCTTTCCGGCAGGAGTTCGACCGGCCGCTGTATTTCCTCGCGGAGGGCGAGGAGTCCTGGCTGCATGAAGCCGGCTTCGACGCTACCTACGCCTGGAGGCTGCACCACCTGCTCAACGACATCGCCCAGGGCAAGGCCAATGCGGACAGCCTCGTGCAGTACATGTACTGGAACCAGGAGAACTACAAGAGCGGCGCCCGCCGGCTCTCCTTCACGTCCAACCACGATGAGAATTCCTGGAGCGGAACGGAGTTCGAGCGCATGGGCGACGCCTGGAAGGCGCTGACCGTGCTCTGCTGGACCCTGCCGCAGGCACAGCCCCTCATCTACACCGGACAGGAGTTCGGCTACGACCACCGCTTCGCCTTCTTCGACAAGGACCCGCTCCCGGCCCGCAAGACCAACGCCGTCACGGACTTCTACCGCGACCTGGCCAAGCTGCGCCAGGAGCACCCGGCGCTGATCCCCGGCCAGGGCCAGTTCGAACTGCTCTCCACGGACGACAACACGATGCACATCCGGCGCACCGCCGGAAATGATATCGTCTATGTCAATGTCCAGCTGGAGGCCCCCTGGGCCTGGGAGATCGAGACTTCGGCCGATGCCCTGACGCACCTGGAACCTCCGTGCTGGTGGGTCGGGATGGAGACCCCGCTCCAGCTGCTGGTCCACGGTCCGGAGATCAGCACTTTCACGGTCCGCATCGAGGGCCTGCCCGGGGTGAGCATCGCGAAAGTGCACCAGGTCGAAAGCCCCAATTATCTGTTCATCGACGTCCAGATCGACAAGAATGCCACGCCCGGCACCTGCCAGCTGGTCTTTTCCCGGGAGGGGAAATCCTTCCGCGTCCCGTACAGGCTCGAGGCCCGGGCCGAGGGTTCTGCGGAGCGCAAGAGCTTCGACGCCTCCGACGCCGTCTACCTGATCATGCCGGACCGCTTCGTCAACGGTGACCCGACCAATGACGAGACGGCCGACACGATGGAGAATCCCGCCTATTCGGCCTTCTTCGGCCGTCACGGCGGCGACATCCAGGGCATCGAGGACCAGCTCGACTACATCGCCGACCTGGGATTCACCACCATCTGGAACACCCCGCTGCTGGAAGACAACGAACCCGAATCTTCCTACCACGGCTACGCCTGCACCGACTACTACAAGATCGACTCCCGCTTCGGCAGCAACTGGAAATACCGCGAACTCGTGCAGGAAGCGCACAAGCGCGGCCTCAAGGTCATCATGGACGTGGTCACGAACCACTGCGGCGACCGGCACTGGTGGATGGCAGACCTGCCTTTCGCCAACTGGGTGCACCAGTGGCCCGAATATACCCATTCCAACTGCTCCTTCTCCGTGTGGAACGACCCGTACTGCTCGGAGTTCGACCGGGACAACATGGTCGCCGGCTGGTTCGACACCTCGATGGTGGACATGAACCTCGACAACCCCTATGTCCTGCATTATTTCCAGCAGTGGGCGGCCTGGTGGACCGAATGGGCCGGGCTCGACGGCTTCCGCGTGGACACCTATCCCTACAACGAGAAGGAACCGATGTCCGAGTGGTGCGCCTCCGTCCGGCGCGAGTATCCCAACCTGAACATCGTGGGAGAAGTCTGGTCCGTGAACGTGCCGCAGGTGGCCTACTGGCAGGCGGACAACCCCAACCCGGACGGATTCAATTCCCACCTCCCGGGCATCATGGACTTCAGCCTGCAGTCCGCCATCTGCCAGGCTATCAACACCGACCACGAGAACTGGGACGAAGGCATCACCAAGTGGTATGACTCCATCGCCAACGACGCCTACATCCACAATCCCTGGAACATGATGGTCTTCCCGGGCAACCACGACACCGACCGCATCGGAGACGTGATCGGGAAGGATCCGGCCAAGATGAAACTCATCATGGCGCTGATGGCCACCGTGCGCGGCTACCCGCAGTTCTTCGCGGGCGACGAGTTGATGGTGGTCTCGCGCGACCGCAGCCAGGGCCACGGCGGCCTGCGCGTAGAATTCCCGCTGGACTGGGAAAAGAATGCCGTCCAGAAGGAGCTGCATGACTATCTCCGCAAATTGCTGCGCTGGAGACGGGACAATCCCAACTTCTTCAAATGGAGCCAGATCCGGCATTTCATCTCCCGGGACAACACCTACGCCTTCTTCCGCTACGTGCCCTATTCCAACGGCGAAGATGCAGTGTTCGTCTTCCTCAACAACAATCCTGAACCCCGGGAAATTCCCTGGAAGGACTACGACGAAGTCCTCCGCCACATCGACACCACGGAAGGACACGATGTCATCACGGGTGAGAAGGTCGATCCCTCGCCCCGGACCGTACCGGGCCGCAGTGCGATGGTCGTCCATTTCCCGCGCAACCCCAAAAACATAGTCAATTAAGCGATGAGACGCATGAGCTTCCTGCTGGCTGCGGTCCTGATGGCCGCGTGCGCCGCCCCTTCCGCACCGCAGAAATGTGCGGACCTCTCCTCCCCGGACGGCAAACTCCGCCTGGATTTCTACCTCTCCGCGGAGGGCACCCCCCGCTACGCGCTGGAGCGCGAAGGCGTGTCCGTGCTGACGCCCGGCCGCCTGGGCTTCACGCTGCGCGGCACGGTCAAGGCCGAGGAATTGTATTACAACGCCGACGGCTCCGTGTCCAAGGAGGACAGCGCCCCGGCGATCGCCTTCGACCGCGGCTTCGAGCTCGCGGGCACGCAGACGGACAGCTTTGACGAAGTCTGGGAGCCGGTCTGGGGCGAGGAGTCGCAGATCCGCAACCACTACAACGAGCTGCTGGTCCACCTGCGGCAGCCGGAGAGCGGCCGCCTGCTGGACATCCGTTTCCGCCTGTTCGACGACGGCCTGGGCTTCCGCTATGAGTTCCCGGGCGGGCAGCCGCTGGTGCATTTCGTCATCGGGGAGGAGCTGACCGAATTTGCCTGCGCGGATGATTTCACCGCCTGGTGGATTCCCGGCGACTACGATACGCAGGAATACGAATACAACTGCACGAAACTCTCGGAGGTCGCGGCGCATTTCCGCGACAAGATGCGCGGCAACAGCAGCCAGACCCCGTTCAGCACCTCCGGCGTGCAGACCTCCCTGCAGATGAAGACGCCGGAAGGGCTGTATGTCAACATCCACGAAGCCGCACTGGTGGACTATCCCTGCATGCACCTGCTGGTGGACGGCCGCACGCATGTGCTGCGCACCTGGCTGACCCCGGACGCAGAAGGCTGGAAGGGCAACCTGACAACCCCCGCCAAGACCCCCTGGCGCACCGTGCAGGTGGCCGCCAGCGCCACGGACCAGCTCGCCTCGCGCCTGGTGCTCAACCTCAACGAGCCCTGCGCGCTGGAGGATGTGAGCTGGATCCACCCGGTCAAGTACATGGGCGTGTGGTGGGAGATGATCGCGGGCGCGGGCTCCTGGGCCTACACGGATGCCGTCGGCATCCATCTGGACAGTTTCGACTACGCCTCCGCCAAACCCAACGGGCGCCACAGCGCGAACAATGCGCGCGTGCGGACCTATATCGATTTCGCGGCGGAGCACGGCTTCGACGCGCTGCTCGTCGAGGGCTGGAACATCGGCTGGGAGGAGTGGGCCAACTGCAACAAGGACTTCGTCTTCGACTTCCAGACCCCGTATCCCGATTTTGACATCGCCGCGCTCAACGACTATGCCCACCAGAAGGGCATCCGGCTGGTGATGCACCACGAGACCTCCTCCAGCGTGCGCAACTACGAGCGTTACCTGGAATCAGCCTACGCGCTGATGAACCGCTACGGCTACGACTCCGTCAAATCCGGCTACGTCGGGGACATTCTCCCGCAGGGCCTGCACCACTACAGCCAGTGGATGATCAACCACTACCTCTACTGCATCACCGAAGCGGCGAAGCACCACATCATGGTCAATGCCCACGAGGCGGTGCGCCCGACCGGCCTGTGCCGCACCTATCCCAACCTGATCGGCAACGAGTCCGCCATGGGTACTGAGTACCAGGCCTTCGGCGGGATCACTCCCGGCCACACGGCCATCCTGCCTTTCACCCGCCTCAACGGCGGCCCGATGGACTACACTCCGGGCATCTTCGAGCAGAACCTCAAGGACTGGTGCGGCAACGATTCGCACGTGAACTCGACGATCGCCGGACAGCTGGGCCTGTACCTGACCATGTACTCCCCGCTGCAGATGGCGGCGGACACGCCGGAGCACTACAGCCGCTTCCTGGACGCTTTCCAGTTCATCAAAGACGTGGCCGTGGACTGGAGCGAGAGCCGCTATCTGGCGGCCGAGCCGATGGACTACATCCTCGTGGCCCGCAAGGCCAAGGAGACGGGCCAGTGGTTCTGCGGCGGCGTGACCGACGAGCAGGAGCGCAGCTTCAGCGTGAAGCTCGACTTCCTCGAGCCGGGCACCTATGAAGCGACGCTCTACGCCGACGCCCCGGACGCCCGCTACGACACGAACCCGCAGGCCTATGCCATCACGAAGCGCAGCGTGACCCCGGACGACACGATTGACGTCACGATGGCCCCGGGCGGTGGTTTCGCCATCAGTTTCAAGCAGAAATAGACTATGACCGTAACATTCAAGATAGACTACATGACCGTGTGGGGCGAGAGCCTTGCACTGGTCCTCCAGGACAAGAAGTACCCGATGACCTGGGGCGAGGGCGGCGTGTGGAGCGTGAAGGTCCGGAACTGCCCCGCCGCAGCGCTCAAGGACTACACCTACGTGGTGATGCGGGACGGCCTGATCGTCCGCACTGAATGGGAGCACCACTGTGCCAAATCCGCCGCCGAGATCCATGACGCGTGGATCGATTGCCCGATTCCGGGCTGCCCGTTCCCGCGCAGGCACCAGGCCGCGAAGTTCGACCGTCCCGGTTTCCGCGGTGCGGGCACCGCGGTCCCCATTTTCTCGCTGCGCACCCCCGATGATTTCGGCATCGGCGAGTTCCGCGACCTGCGGCCGCTCGTGGATTGGGCCGCCGCCACCGGGCAGAGCGTCATCCAGCTGCTGCCGGTCAACGACACCACCCGCAAGGGACAGTGGGCGGACTCCTATCCGTACAGCCCCGTGTCCACCTTCGCGCTGCACCCGCTGTACATCCGCCTGCAGGAGATCGGCGTCAAGGCCGACGCCGCTTTCAAGAAGAAGCAGGCCGAACTGAACGCCCTGCCGGAGCTGGACTACCCGGCGGTCTTCAAGGCCAAGATGGCCTATATCCGCCAGGCCTTCGAGGCACGCGGCGCCAGGGATATGGCCTCTGCCGCCTACAAGAAGTTCGTCAAGGAGAACGCCGGCTGGCTGCCGGAGTATTCCGAATTCTGCGCCCGGCGTGACAGGCTGGAGCCGGAGTACTACTGCTGGATGCAGTATCACCTGGAGAAGCAGTTCGGTGAAGAAGTGGACTACGCCCGTGCGAAGGGCATTTCCCTCAAGGGAGACCTGCCGATCGGCGTCAGCGCCGACAGCGCCGAGGCCTACTGGCACCCGGAGCTCTTCAACCTGGACTCCTCGACCGGCGCCCCGCCCGATTATTTCAGCACGGACGGGCAGAACTGGGGCTTCCCGACCTACAACTGGGAGGAGATGGCGAAAGATGATTTCGCCTGGTGGAAGGCGCGCCTGCGCAAGATGAGCCGCTTCTTCGATGCCTTCCGCATCGACCACATCCTCGGCTTCTTCCGCATCTGGGAGATCCCGACGGAGTACACCAGCGGGATGATGGGGCACTTCAACCCCGCCCTGCCGTACTCCAAGGAGGAGATCTATGCCTGGCAGCTGCCGATCGAGGGACTCTTCCATCCCGATCCGCGCCACCCGGGCATGTACCAGCCGCTGATCGCACCGGCGTCGGCCAACCTGCCGCAGTGGGAGCAGGAGCGCTTCGGTGCCATCTACAACGACTTCTTCTACCATCGCCACGACGAGTTCTGGCGCCGCAATGCGGAGCGCAAACTCCCCGAACTGCTCGGCGCCACCGGGATGCTGGCCTGCGGGGAAGACCTCGGCATGGTGCCGGACTGCGTGCCCGGCGTGATGGACCATGAGAAGATCCTCTCGCTGAAGATGCGCGGGATGGAGCAGGAGGGCGGATGGAAGTACCTGAGCGTCTGCGCGACCTCCAGCCACGACATGGACACCCTGCGCATGCAATGCGAACAGGATCCGGAGCCGTGGGAAGTGAAGCGGATGCTGTGGGAGTTCCTCGACTCGCCGTCGATGCTCGCCATCTTCCCGCTGCAGGACTGGGTGGCCCTCGACAAAGGCCTGCGCCGGGCCGACCGCATGGCTGAGCGCATCAACCAGCCCGCCGACCCGCACCACCACTGGCGTTTCCGCCTGCACTTCGACGTGCATGAGCTGCTGAAAGCCAGCGACCTGAATGTCGCGGTGGAAGGCCTGGTCAAGGACTCGCACCGCGCGGCATAGGACAACGAGGAAGAAGATTGTATTCTTTTTTTACTATATTTGTAAAGATATCAATCTCTTTGTCTATGTGGTGGATTGTCGTTACGCTTCTCCTGCTGGGCGTCATCCTGATGCTCGTTGAAATGCTCCTGATCCCGGGGATCGGCATTGCCGGATTCCTGAGCCTCGGTTCGCTGGGCGTGGCCTGCTGGTATGCCTTTGCCGAGATCTCCACGGCTGCCGGGTGGTGGACCACCCTCGCCGCCATGCTGCTGCTCGGTACGATGATGTTCTTCGCGCTGCGCGCCAAGACCTGGCGCCGTTTCGAACTCAAGACCGAGGTGACCTCGAAGGTCGGGACGGAGTCGGAGCGCGTGCACGTGGGTGACCGCGGCATTGCCTACACCCGCCTCGCCCCGATGGGCACCGGCCGCTTCGGTGCAGTGAGCTGCGAGGTCAAGTCGCACGACAATACGATGGTCGCCGCCGGCACGCCGGTGGAGGTCATCGCCATCGAAGAGAACAGACCCGTTGTCAAACCCATAACTCAAGCATAACATGAACCCTGTCATCTGGATCGCGATTGCGGTCGTCGGACTCATCATCATTCTCTGGTTCTTCCCGGTGGCCCTGTGGTTCCAGGCCATCCTGTCCGGGGTCTATGTCTCCCTGATCCAGCTCGTGCTGATGCGCTGGAGGGGTGTCAACCCGCGGACCATCGTGATGGCCCTGATCACGGGCACCAAGGCCGGCCTGACGCTCAAGGCCAACGAACTCGAAGCCCACTATCTGGCCCGGGGCAACGTGACCAAGGTCGTGATGTCACTCATCTCCGCCAACAAAGCCAACATCCCCCTGGACTTCAAGATGGCCTCGGCCATCGACCTCGCGGGCCGCGACGTGCTCGAAGCCGTCCAGATGTCGGTCAACCCGAAAGTCATCAACACCCCGCCCGTCACGGCTGTCGCCAAGGACGGCATCCAGCTCATCGCCAAGGCACGCGTGACCGTGCGCGCCAACATCAAGCAGCTGGTCGGCGGTGCCGGCGAAGAGACCATCCTCGCCCGCGTCGGCGAGGGAATCGTCTCCTCCATCGGCTCCTCCGAGAGCCACAAATCCGTCCTTGAGAATCCGGACAGCATCTCCAAGCTGGTGCTGGGCAAGGGTCTGGATGCCGGCACGGCCTATGAGATCCTCTCCATCGATATCGCCGACATCGACGTCGGCAAGAACATCGGCGCCGTCCTGCAGATGGACCAGGCCGATGCCGACAAGAACATCGCCCAGGCCCGCGCCGAAGAGCGCCGCGCCATGGCGGTAGCCCAGGAGCAGGAGATGAAGGCCAAGGCGCAGGAAGCGCGGGCACGCGTCATCGAGGCTGAGGCCCAGGTGCCGCTGGCGATGGCCGAGGCTTTCCGCAGCGGCAACCTCGGCATCATGGACTACTACCGGATGAAGAACATCCAAGCGGATACCGAGATGCGCGAGAATATCGCCAAATAGACAAATAGACAAAAGTGGAATGCACAGTTGCGCCCTACGCGTAGCTGTGCATTCCGCCTAATAAGAGGTTGACGCCAAAATAGGTGACCAGCACACACAGGAAGGCCACGATGCAGAAGGCATGGAAGGCTTTCGGGGTCCGGAAGACACCCAGGGCCTTCCCGTGCAGGGCGAAAGAATAGACCAGCAGGGTCACCAGCGCCCAGGTCTCCTTCGGATCCCAGGCCCAGTAGTTCCCCCAGGAAATGTTGGCCCATACGCCTCCCAGGAAAGTACCGAAAGTCAGCAGGAATACGGCCGGCAGCAGGATCCGCCAGCTGACGGACACCAGGCGGTCGGACTTTTCGGCCGGCAGCAGCAAGCCGACAACGCCCAGGATCGTCGTCACGCCGAACAGCGCGTAGCTGACCATGATCGGGATCATGTGGAGGAACAGCAGCGGCGAGCGCAATACCGGCATGAGCGGACCTTTCGGGAAGGCCCCGAAGAACCAAATGACCAGAATAGCGATTCCGGTCACGGTAAGCACGATGGCCCAGGGCTTCCGCCCGCGGCCGGGCTCCCGGCTCCGGCGGGTCGCGCGGAGCATCTCCTGCCGCAGGCTGCCTTTCTCGAAGAAATACCCCACCATCGAAAGCAGCAGAAGCAGGTATCCGGTGTAGGTGATGCCTACGCCCCAGGGGTCGCGGCTGACGGCCAGGATGCTGCCCTTGCCGTCCTCGTCGTAATCCGCCTGGTAGAAGCGATAGCCCTCCCGTTTGTAGATATGGTTCATCGAGATGGTCACCTCCTCTTCTGCACAGACCAGTTCTGAGACATAGTCCGCCACCTGCGTGGTTCCGGGGTCATATTCCATCCGGAATTCTTTCAGTTCCATCCGGAACGGCAGTTCCACGGAAGATCCGTCATCCAGCTCCATCGTCGCATTCGGTTCTCCCTCACGGAGATGAATGCTGCCGCTCCGGCCGGTCAGGTGCGTTACCAGCGCGCCGGCCAGGATCAGCACGAGAGCCACGTGCAGCAGCAGGGTGACCGGCCTTTTCGTCCCGAGACGCCGCAGGAGCAGGGTCAATCCCGAAATGGCCGCCACCGCCCACAGGGCGATGAATACCGGGTGGTGATAGATGACCCGCTGGGCGGTGTCGGCGCCGTGGAACCTCTCCACGAACGTGGCGGCCATCATCATCAGGATGAGGATGGCCATGGAGCCGTAGCTCAGGATCTTGAGTGTCTTAGATTGCATCGATAAAGGCAACGACCGCGTCGCGGTCTTCTTTGGACAGGTTATAGAATTTCTCCGTGGAGGAGTACGCGTCACTCTTCTTGCTGTAGCCGTGCCACATGATCGCTTCAATGACGTTGCGGGCCCGGTCATCATGCAGCCGGTCCTCTGCACCCGTATTGGCTTTCGACAGGCCGCGGCCCCAGAGCGGCGTGGTGCGGCACCAGCTGCCGTGGATGCCGTTTTTCATATAGAGCCGGTGCTGGATCATGTCCGTGTAGGGCCAGATGGTCTGGTTCTCATAGCGCGGCAGCGGCTTGCCGTCCACCACGGCGGGAGCCCAGTAATTGTCGGATTTCGTCTTCCAGGACGGGCGGTGACAAGCGGCGCAGCCGATCTGGTTGAATACTTCCTTGCCCCGCTGCACATCCTCCCGGTTGAGGTCGCGGGCGCGCGGGATGGACAGGCCGCGGTGCCAGACCAGGAAGTTGTAGTACTGGTCATCACCCATCTCCGGGGAGAAATTGTGCCACTTGTTGTCGAACTGGTTGGTGCCCGGATCCAGCAGGTTCAGGACCGCCTCCGCAATCCCTTCTTTCATGCCGTCGGCATAGTAGGGCGAGGACGGATCGGCCTGGATGGCGGCGAGCACGTCCGCATTCTCGGACATCGCCTTGGCCCAAGCCTTGGTGGTGTAGAGGAACGGCCGGTCGGAACGGCTGACATTGGTGATGTTCCAGATGGCATTGGCGCCGGCGCCGTCCTGCAGGGATGCGCGCGTCATCGCATAGGTGAAGCGCTTGAGTTTCTTGGTCCCGGCAGGCGCCGGGGTGCCGTCCGCGAACTGCCCCGCGGCCAGGCTGTACCACGCCGTGGCGGCGAAATCATTCGCGCCCTTGTCCCAGAAGGCAGGATTCAGCTCCACATACGGGGCTTCTGCCTGGTACTGGGCCTTGATATCCTCTTCGGGGATGGCATCCAGCAGGCCTGTTCCGATGATGCCGATCGTGGACTCCAGACGGAAGGCGACGGCCTGGTTGCCGGTCTCGTAGGGTGTCGGGTCCGTATTGAAGGCTGACTTCGGGATGGTGAGTTCCGGGTAGATCAATTCATATTTCTCTCCGTCGGGGAAAGCCATCGGGAGACCGCTCTCCATGGAACTCACGGACAGCCATTTGAGTTGGATCTGGTCTTCGTCAATCGGGGGAAGGAACGGAGCCACGGCCTTGGTCTGGGGCATTCCCGTCACTTCGGCTACATACGGCCCGTCGTCGCTGTTGGCCCCGTCCACCGGGTGATAG
The DNA here is from genome assembly GCA_902790635.1 of uncultured Bacteroidia bacterium. Taxonomy (GTDB): domain Bacteria; phylum Bacteroidota; class Bacteroidia; order Bacteroidales; family UBA932; genus Cryptobacteroides. The sequence goes on from CADASN010000018.1 coordinate 32,745, forward strand.
ACCACCAGGAGGTAGCCGTTGCCGAAACCGGCCTTGTAGTCATTCTGGCGCTTGCCGTGCCCGTAGCCGGGATGGCAGTCCAGGCAGGATGTGCGCAGATAAGCCGGTCCGAGCCCCTTGAAGGGGGCGGTATTGATCGTGAAATTGCGCTCGAAGGCGGCTTCCCCGAGGTTGAACGCCGGCATCAGGCCCTGCTCGTCGACTGCGGGGGTCTCGTCCTCGTAGCAGCCTTCCGTCACGTTGTCCGTCGTGCCCAGCAGGCCGCCCGGATACCACTCTTCGGCAGTGAAATTGCCCACGGTCTGTCCGACATATTTGGCATCGGACTCATGTTTGGGCTCAAAGCGGGAACCATACGGATCGGGAGCGCAGCCCAGCACCATCAAGGCCAGGCTGCAGACGGAAAAAACGTTTATAAGCTTGCTCATCATACGGGGTTTTGGTTATTATTGGAGCAGGATCCAGGCAGCTGCCTTGTTGATCTCGTCATCCAGGGCGCTGATCTCGTCCATCGCCTTCTGCACGGAAGCGTCGGCATAGATGTCCACGAAGGCGCCCTTGGCCTGGCAGGCCTTGAGTGCGGAGAGCGATGCCTCCAGGGCTTTCTGGATGGAGGAAGTACCCTTGTAGCCCTGGGTGGCGAAGAAATCCATCAGGCTGCCGGCCTGGGCGCTGGTCGCCCCGGCCTTGCCGTAAAGGCTGTACTGGATGCTGAGGATGTTGTCAATGAAGTCCTGGAAGGACTGTTTGCTGTACGGGGATTCGATATAGTTGACATCCTCGCCGGAATGGGCATTGCCCATCTTGACATCGGCAACTTCCGCGCAGATGTTGGAGCAGCCGGCTTTCAGGATGGAAGCCATCGCGCTCTGCCAGGTCTTGTAGGAGCTGCCCGCCTCGGCGGCGCTGAGCAGGTTCTCACCATAGGTCAGGTCGGATCCGGTCACGGTCGTGGCTACCTCCAGCTCCTCGCAGCGATCGACATAAGCCGCAGGGGCATCGGGATTCCAGGATACGCACAGGCGATAGCAGTTGTCGCGCAGGTCGCCGGCCACGGCGGCGGCATAGATGAGCTCCTGGCTGCCGGTCACGGATTTGCCCGCGAAAGCAGGATGGGTCTCCGTGCCCTGCAGGGCGGACGGCGTGCGGTTCTTGCCGTCCCGGAAAAGGACGAATTCGATGCCATGGAAGCCCAGGAGCTCCTGGCCCAGCTTCGCCGCAGCGTAAGCGATACCGTCCTCCCCTTTGAGGGCCTCTACCTTCTCAGCGTTGGACAGCTCGGTCGCCAGGCCGTCCACGTCCAGCGGCCAGGTATCGATGTGCGGGTCGATCCCGAAGTCGGTGGCGGCACCGAACAGGAAGGCCTCGGATTCCTCCCAGCTCTGGCGGGCTTGCAGGAATTTGGCGCAGATGGCGTCCAGTTCGCCCTGGGTCAATTTGGCCGGTCCCTTGACCGCGGCGGCCGCAAGCAGCTCGTACAACTCGCTGCTTTCGCTGGCAAGATCGCCATAGGTAGCATAGACGACTCCCGGGACATATTGTTCGGCAGCGGCCTTCATGGCTTTTTCGCTGGCGGTCAGTCCGCCGGCATTGGTTCCGTTCCCGGTGCAGGAAACGGCGGCCGCGCAGAGGGCGGCCCAGGTGAGGATAGAGAGAAATTTTATCATATTAGTTTGATTTTTAAAGTATTATCGGGTAAAGAAGCCCATGTAGGCAATGCCCAGCGATATCGAAGGTTCCTGGTTGTACTGGCTCTGGAGGAAGCGGTGCGAATACTCTGCCTTGACCGCGATCTGCGGGAGCGGCAGCCAATTGATGCCGACCGCGATGCGATGCCGGTCGGTGTAGGGATAATCCGGCTGGTCGGCATCCGGGATATAGGAGTCATAATACTCATAGCGGCCGAACAGATAGAGCTTTTGCTCCCGGTCGCGGAGACCCGGGCACAGATGCAGGAGATTATAGCCGGCCTCGATCCCGGCAGCCCAGGCAGCCCGGCCCACCGGCGTTTTCTTGTAAGGTGCGTTGTTGGAGGTCAGGTTGCGCTTGACCGTGCTGATGGTGGAGGCGTCACTGACGGAGCCGAAATCCGCGTTGCCGCGCACGGTCAGGTTCTTGCCGGTATAGGCAAAATCAAAGGCCCCGATCAGGGTATGGCCCTTGATGTCCGCATACCGGGTGTTCCACATGTCGTTGGGATAACTGTTGTGCATGCTCTGCCCATAGTAGCCGCTCAGGCTGACCCGCAGGTCTTTCACGGACTGGTTGTCGATCCGGGCGGCAAAGCCCAGTTTGTTGGCAACCTTGAATTCATACGGGGACCCGGCCCCGTTCTTGACAAAATGGTCGCGGTCGAACATGAAAGCGTCGAGGCCGGCGATGACCAGCGCTTCGTAGCGCCAAGCGCCCGCACGGCCCCAGAGGCTGATGCCAGTGTCGTGCCAGGTGGACGGGAGAATGGTGAACTCACCCTCCGGACGGTACACGGTGAAATAATTCAAAGGTTCGTGCGTATGGTTCAGACCGCCCACAGGCACCACGAGGTGGCCGAGGCGGACGTTGAACTGGGGTGCGAAGCTTTTCTGGATCCAGAACTGCTCCATCTCCACTTCGCCGCCTTTCTCGATCTCGGTCTCCCACTCGCCCGCTTCCGTGAACTCCTTCTCGACAGCGGTCCCGGTGCCGGTGTGCTCGAACTCGATCTCGGTCTGCATGGTCCAACCCTTGCCGAAATCATAGCCGAGATAGATTACCGCGTGCGGCACATCGAAGCGTCCGTGCGACGGATCTTCCTTGTAATCAGCAGGATGAGAATAACGGTAAACATTGTCACTGAAGAAATTGCGGGTCAGGGCCACTTCTCCGTAGCCTCCGACGGTCAGCCGGCCGCTCCGGTCCGGCGCCACTTGTGCGACGGCCGGCATGCTGGCCAGCAGGGCGCAAGAAATCAAGAAACCAATACTTCTTTTCATCTGATGGATGCCTTGAAACCAACATGCAAAGTTACCCGGCGGTCCGCACCCGGTCAATCCCGTAAAATGATGAAAAAGATTTCGGCCCGCATCCTCATTTATGGGGATAGGGCCTGTTTTTCTGAACCTTATTGGTAAAAATAAGTCCTAAAGTTTCTTTCTTTTAAGAAAAATACTAACTTTGCGGACTATTTTGTAAATAATATTAATTTACCATAATTATGCAAAGCAAAGGTGCTATCAGATTTGTCACGATTTGCCTCCTGCTCGCCTGCTTCTGGCAGCTTTCGTTCACTGCGGTGACCGCCATCCACAACAAGAAGGCGGAGAAGCGTGCCGAGCAGATCGCCCAGGCAGCCGATGTCACGGCTGTCGATGAGGCCGACCGTGCCTTCTACCTCGACTCCATCCGCAAGATCGAGGCTCGCCGCTACACGGATTCCATCGCCGGCGAGAAAGTGTATTTGGGATATACATTCAAGCAGGTCCAGAACCAGGAGATCAACCTCGGCCTCGACCTCAAGGGCGGTATGAACGTGATGCTCCAGGTCCAGCTCGAGGACCTCGTGCGTGCGCTTTCCGGCAATAACCAGACCCCGGAATTCCAGCAGGCCATCGCGCTTGCCAAGAGCCGCAGCGTCAACTCCCAGTCCGACTTCATCACCCTGTTCGCAGAGGCCTTCAAGGAGACGGCCCCCGGCACCCGCCTCGCGCAGGTGTTTGGTACCTATGAGATGCGCGACCGCATCAAGCCCGAGTCCACCGACGAGCAGGTCATCACCGTGATCAAGGAAGAGGCCGAGAGCGCTGTCGCGAACTCCTTCAACGTCCTGCGCAACCGTATCGACCGCTTCGGTGTCACCCAGCCGTCCATCCAGAAGATCGGCAACACCGGCCGCATCCTCGTGGAGCTCCCGGGCGTCAAGGAGCCTGAGCGTGTCCGCAAGCTGCTCCAGGGTACCGCTTCCCTCGAATTCTGGCCGACCTTCACCTATGATGAGATGGCCACCTACCTCGACGAAGCCAACACCCGTCTGGCCGAGCTCCTCGCCGCCGATGAGGCTGCGGCTCCCGCCGAAGAGGAGACTGCTCCGGCTGACGACGCCGTCGCCCAGGAACTGCAGGCCCAGAACGCCGCCTCCGAGGACGCCGGCATGGCCGCCGCCCGCAAGGCCAACCCGCTCTACGCGATCCTGAGCCCCTCCGGCATGCGTGGCAACGCCTGCATCGGCTTCGCCGCCGCTGCCGACACCGCCCAGATCAACAAATACCTCCGGATGCCCGAGATCGCGGCCATCTTCCCGGCGGAGTTCCGCCCGATGTGGTCCGTCCAGCCGTCCGAATACATGCAGAGCGAGAACATCTACGAACTCGTCGCCATCAAGTCCACTTCCCGTGACGGCAAGGCCCCGCTCGACGGCGGTGTCGTGACCGACGCCCACGTGGACTACGACCAGCGCCGCGGCGGCAACCCGGGCGTCTCCATGACCATGAACGCCGAAGGTGCCAACACCTGGGCCCGCCTGACCAAGGAGAACATCGGCCGCCAGGTCGCCATCGTGCTCGACGGTACGGTCTATTCCTACCCGACCGTCCAGACCGAGATCACCGGAGGTTCCTCCTCCATCACCGGCAACTTCACCATCGACGAAGCCACCGACCTTACCAACGTCCTCAAGTCCGGTAAGCTTCCCGCCCCGGCCACCATCGTCCAGGAGCAGGTCGTCGGTCCGTCCCTGGGTGCCGAGTCCATCCGCGCCGGTCTGATCTCCTTCCTGATCGCTTTCTGCCTCGTCCTCCTCTACATGCTCTTCTTCTATCAGGGAGCCGGTGTGGCGGCAGACATCGCGCTGCTCTCCAACGTGGTGCTCCTCTTCGGTGTCCTCTCCGCCTTCGGTGCGGTCCTGACGCTGCCGGGTATCGCCGGTCTCGTCCTGACCCTCGGTATGGCCGTGGATGCCAACGTGATCATCTATGAGCGCATCAAGGAAGAGCTCAAGGCAGGCAAGGGCCTCAGCAAGGCCGTCGCCGACGGTTACAAGAACGCCTACTCCGCCATCATCGACGGCCAGGTGACCACCCTCCTGACGGGTATCGTGCTCTTCTTCTTCGGCTCCGGTCCGATCAAGGGCTTCGCCACGACCCTCATCATCGGTATCCTCACCTCCGTGTTCACCTCCATCTTCGTCACCCGCCTGATCTTCGAAGGCCGCATTGCCCGCGGCAAGAACATCACCTTCGAGAACAAGCTGACGAAGGACTTCCTCAAGAACACGCATATCAATTTCCTGGACGGCCGCAAGTGGTCCTACATCGTCTCCGGCGCCCTCATCGTGATCGCCATCGGATCCATGTTCATCAAGGGCTTCACCTACGGTGTCGACTTCACCGGCGGCCGCACCTATGTGGTCCGCTTCGACAAGCCCGTGACCGCCGAGGAGGTCCGTTCCGCCGTGAACAAGACCTTCAACCTCGCCGATCCCGAGTCCTCCGTCGAGGTCAAGCAGTTCGGTGGTGACAGCCAGATGAAGATCACGACCTCCTACAAGTTCCAGGATGAGACCTCCACCGTGGACGCCGAGATCGAAGGCATGCTCTTCGAGTCCCTCAAGGACTTCTATTCCGAGCCCCTGACCCTTGACGGCTTCACCTCCACGCTGGACAACGCCAACGGTATCATCTCCTCCGACAAGGTAGGCGCTTCCATCGCCAACGACATCAAGCGCAACGCCATCATTTCCATCATCCTCGCCCTCATCGTCATCTTCGCCTACATCGCGATGCGGTTCAAGGGCTGGAACTGGGGTCTCGGCGGCGTCGTCTCCCTGGCCCATACCGCGATCATCATCATCGGCTTCTTCTCCCTGTTCAGCGGCATCCTGCCGTTCAACCTGGACGTGGACCAGACCTTCATCGCCGCTATCCTGACGATCATCGGTTACGCCATCAACGACAACGTGGT
>CADASN010000019.1 GCA_902790635.1 uncultured Bacteroidia bacterium
TACGGCACCTTCACCCTGGCCATGGGTAGATCACTAGGTTTCGCGTCTGCTCCCGATGACTGAACGCCCTGTTCAGACTCGCTCTCGCTCCGGCTTACGTCCCTGAAGGACTTAACCTCGCCATCGAGAAGCAACTCGTAGGCTCATTATGCAAAAGGCACGCCGTCGCTCAAAATGAGCTCCGACCGCTTGTAAACGAACGGTTTCAGGTTCTTTTTCACTCCCCTGTTCGGGGTTCTTCCCACCTTTCCCTCACGGTACTGGTCCACTATCGGTCTTCCGGTTATATTTAGCCTTGCGGCATGGTCGCCGCAGATTCAGACAGGATTCCACGTGCCATCAGCCATATCCCGTTACCCGTACGGGCCTTTCACCCTCTGCGGACCGACTTTCCAGACGGTTCCGGTTCCTGATATGACCTTTAGAGGTGATCCTACAACCCCGCATACGCCGTAACGTATCCGGTTTAGGCTCTTCCCATTTCGATCGCCACTACTTTGGGAATCGATATTTCTTTCTCTTCCTGCAGGTACTAAGATGTTTCAGTTCCCTGCGTATGCTCCATCTCACGATGGCGACGGGCCTTCAACCCGCCGGGTTCCCCCATTCGGACATCTCCGGATCAATTCCTGTTTGCAGATCCCCGGAGCTTTTCGCAGCTTACCACGTCCTTCTTCGCTTCCGGAAGCCTAGGCATCCCCCGTTCGCTCTTGTTCTCTTTCTCGTACTTAAGTGAATCATTTGCGACTCGACGTCTCAAATAATTTTTACTCGTTTGCCTTGAAATTGCAGTCCCATATTCGCAACTCGAAAAAACTCGAATTTACTCTTACAGACTTTAATCTCTTTTTAACTTCTTTACCTCGTTATCTCTCTCAGTATTGTCAATGAACTTTGGATTCCCGTCCTTTGAGTTACTCCCTCATCGGAAGGGACGGCAAAGGTACACACTTTTTTTGAACTTGCAAATCTTTTTCGAAAATATTTTGAAATTTTCATCGCATGACTTCCAGCCAATTACAATTTTGCTCCGGGGAAACACCCCGGAGCAAAACAATAATCGACTAAAAATCAGGAACTTATCGGCACATCTTATTCCGCATAGAGCGCAATCAGATTGCGGACGACGGCCGCGGCTTTCTCCATGTTCTCGACCGTGACCCATTCGAATTTACCGTGGAAATTGAGTCCGCCGGCAAAAATGTTCGGGCACGGGAGGCCGCGGAAAGAGAGGTTCGCGCCGTCGGTGCCGCCGCGGATGGGCTGGATGCGCGGCTTTACGCCCGCCATTTCCATGGCCTTGACCGCCTTTTCCACCACGTGGTAGTGCGGCTCCACCTGCTCGCGCATATTATAATATTGGTCACGGACCGTGACGGTCGCCGTGCCTTCGCCGTAGCGCGCATTGATGAAGTCCGCGCACTGGGCGATGACCTGCTTCTTCTGCTCGAACTTGGCGCGGTCGTGGTCGCGGATGATGTAGGAGAACTGCGCCTCCTCTACCGTACCCTTGAGGCTGATCAGGTGGAAGAACCCTTCGTAGTCCTGGGTGTACTCGGGGCGCTGGGTGACCGGAAGCAGCGCGTCGAACTCCTGCGCGATGTGCAGGGCATTGCGCATCTTGCCCTTGGCGTAGCCGGGATGGACATTGCTGCCCTGGATGCGGACGGATGCGGACGCTGCGTTGAAATTCTCGAACTCCAGTTCACCGACCTCGCCGCCGTCCATCGTGTAGCCGTAGTCCGCCCCGAAGCGCGCCACGTCGAATTTCACCACGCCGCGGCCGATCTCCTCGTCCGGCGTGAAACCGATCTTGATCGGCCCGTGCTTGACTTCGGGATGCTCCACGAGGTATTGGACCGCGTCCATGATCTCAGCAACGCCGGCCTTGTCGTCGGCGCCGAGCAGGGTGGTGCCGTCGGTGGTGACGAGCGTCTCGCCCTTGTGCGCGAGGAGTTCCGGGAATTCGGAGGTCTTCAGCACGAGGCCGGGCACCCCTTTCAGGGGGATGTCAGACCCGTCGTAGTCCGGAATGATCTGGGGCTTCACCCCGGCACCCGATGCGTCGGGAGAGGTATCCACGTGGGCGATGAAGCCCAGGGCAGGCACTTTCTTGTCCAGGTTGGAGGGAATGGAAGCCATCACGTAGCCCCATTCGTCGAGGGTCGCCTCGACGCCCAGGGCCTGCAGCTCATCCCGCAGCATACGCAGGAGGTTCAACTCTTTGTCGGCGGAAGGCTGGCTTTCGCTCTCTTCGTCGGACTGGGTGTCCACTGCGACATAGCGCAGAAAACGGTCAAGTATCTTTTCCATAACTACAAATATACGAAAAACTTTGTCACTCCGGACTGATATCAGAATTTGGATATGATATCAAAATGCCTATCTTTGCAAAAAACTTATGGAGACGACGCGCATACAGACAGTCCTGCGGCTTCCGCCAGAGCTGATGGAACGGGTGAAACGGAGCGCCCGCAAAGAAAAAAGTTCATTCAACAGCTATGTGGAGCGGGTCCTGGACCAGGCGACAGCGGAAGCATCCGTTTTTCCGACCCTGCCGCCGGAATTCAAGATCTCGGACGAGATCCGCGACCTGGGAAAGTTCGAGTTGGTGACCCCTGAGGCGAAAGACCTGGAAGCAGATCCGAAACTGGCTTATCTCTGGGAGAAATATGGCCGGATCTAAATTCAGGGCCTTTCTGGACACCAATGTCCTACTGGACGTGCTGTGCGCGCACGGGCGGCCGTCGGCCGAGGCATCAGCCACCATCTTCCAGGCCATCCGGTCCGGCATCCTCGAAGGGTTCATCACCACGCAGAGCATCATCGACGCAGCCTATATCATTTCCCGACTGAGCGGCTATTTCGACAGAAATGCCTTCGGAGAATGCATCCTCGCGATATCGAACTACCTCAACATCAACGCTATCCACATCCTCGAAATCCGGGATGCGATCCTTCGGGGCGACGGAGACCTGGAAGACGGCTCACAATTCGCTCACGCAGACGCCCTTGGATGTGACGCCATCATCACTTCCGACCGCGCATTTCACCGGCGAAAGACCGACTCCGGTCCGCAGTTCTTCACACCGGAAACCTTTGTCGCCCGTCTCAGGGGGCACTGATCGTCTCTCAGACCGGACGAGAAAACTCCGACAGCCACTGCAACGGAGTCTTGCCCGTCAAAGCCTTGAAATTCCGGAAGAAGGTGGATTCGCTGGAGAAGCCCGATTCCGTCGCCACCACCGACAGAGGCATGCCGGGCCGGTCCTTCATCAGGGCCTGAGCATGACGCACACGGTATCCGTTGACATAATCGGAGAACGAGGCACCTGTGCTGCTGTTGATGCAGTCGGAGATGTAGCGGACGTTGGTGCCAAGCGCCTGCGCGACATCGTGCAGCGACAAGCCCGGCTGCAGGAACAACTGCCGCTCTTCCATCATCGCGGTGATGCGGGACATCAGGGCGGGTGGCTCACCGGGAAGATTCTTCGCTTCGCTCAGAATGACAATGGGGTCCGCATCCGAATGACGCAGCGTGTCATCCTGAGCGTGAGCGAAGGATCTGCGCCGGCGGAGCCGGTAGCCAGCGAAGACCGCGAGGCCGGCCGTCAGCATGCCGCAGAGCAGGCCCAGCAGCCATTGGCGGCTTTTCCGGGCCGGTTGCCACGGCTCCCCGCCCTCCGGCAGGAAGCGGTACACCGAGGAGAAAGGATTGTAGTTGTCCCGGGGCATTCCACCTGTCGCGAGTAGCGTCCCGTCCGGCAGCAGCGCCCAGGAGGCGGAGACGTATTTCTCCCGCAAGGGGTCGGAACAGAAGAGCGTCACCGGGGCTTCTCCGCCGTCCAGCGCCTCTCCGTAGCCAATCCGCAGCAGGAACACGCGCCCCGTCGGGGGCTCCTCGCAGCCCGTGACCCACGCCTGCCGCGAGGCCCGGTCAACCATCACCGGTCCATAGTAGATCAAGGGAGCCTCCGGACCCTCCGTGGGAATGTCTGCGGCGAGCGGCAGCAGGGAAAAGGCCTCCCCGCGCATCAGGATCAGCGCGAAGCGGCCGTCCTCGCGGCGTCCGAGCAACAGGTAGGAATAATCACCCGCTGCCGCGTCGCCAATCGCGCACGAGCTCACGTCGAACTGGCTCTCCGCCATCGGGACCGGCCGCCACTCCGCAAGCAGCGGGACCTCCAGCGGTCCGCCCCGGAGCCGGTCCACCGTGAGCGAGGTCTCTTCTTCCCGATTCCCCAGGGAGCCGAAAATCATCGCGTCCAAGGGACCTGTGGGAAGGATATAGGGCACTTCGCGCCCGACGGAGACCTCCCCGGCCGGTTCGAACGTCCCACCTGGCGGGCAGATGCCGATGGCGTCGTCGGCATACCAGTTGCCGGAGACCACGATGGAGCCGTCTTCCAACTCTACGGCGCTCGCCTTCGACCGCCGACAGTCCAGGATGGGCAGGGAGGAGAAGGTCCGCGAGACGGGGTCATAGCATTCGACACCCCAGCTCCGGCCGACGCCAAATGCTTCGCCGGCGCCGCCGCCCAGGGCGATCCCGCCCGAGCGCAACTGAAGGATGAAGCCCCAGTCGTGGGGGTACAGCATATCGAGCACGTGCCAGGCGCCGTCGGCGAAATACTCCGCCGTCTGCGTGGGCACGAAACCCGTCGTGTGGCCGCCGAAGACCACCGGCTCTCCGCCGGGCCCCAGGGCCATCACGTGGGCGCTGCGCGGGATGTTCAGGTCCGGCAGGCGCTCCACTTCCATCTTCACAAGCGGCGCCGTGCCGCCCGCCGCGGACAGACCCACGGAAGGCAGCACGGAGAGGAGGAGGAATGCCAGAAATCGTCTCACATCCCAAAGATACGCATTTCTTCCTTATTCCCGCACGGGGCGGATGGCGCAACCCTCGGTCTGGGGCCATTGGGTTTGCTGTGCGTCATTGATGAATACATAAGCTTTAGCACCATCGATTGTACTGGTCCAATAATAGCCTGTTTCATGGCGTTTCAAGTTGCGGAGATTGTTACTCACGCTCTCTCCGCTATAATAGCCTGTGTCAGGCAGGGATACAGTAACACCACCCATCTCCTCGCTTGTAGGCACCCTCCATCCCGGAGGGCAAGGATCGTAGATGGTTTTGACATCTTCCCGCCAGGGACGTTTGCTATATTCAGACTCCGGCATCCAGGAATGCGTCGTCGCCGTCAAGCAGACGATTCTGGCCGTGAAATTGTTATTGGTATTGCTATCAGCTGATGCCGAGAAAGCATCTTTACGGCCCCACTGGAAGAGGAACCCCCGTTGATAGTTTGGTTTATTACTAATCTGTGCTGAGCCGAGATTACGATCCATGAAGTACTTGCCGCTATACTGCACCTCGGACGGCCCCGACGCCACCACCCAAAGCAGCCAGCTCCAAAGAATCTCATCTTTTTCTTTGTCATACACTCCTTCACTACCGCCTGAGCCGTCCCTGAAAATAGCAACACAAGCGGTACGCTCAGTTGAACTGGGTTTAGAAAAGGTCACAAAGCCGGTAGTAGCAGAATAACTAATATCATAATTGCCGGAGGTCTGTTTAATGGCTTCGCCAGCTGATTCTCCCTGCTCCCAAAGAACCGTGACACCGGAAATGTCCTCCGGATTGATGGTCGTTGCAATCCCGTCTTTCGCCAGAGGATCCGGACCGCCATTACCCTTGATCGTCGCATTGAACCTATAATATCCAGCATTTGTCGAAACAATGTAAGTGTTCGCCGTCGCGTTCGCGCTGAGATTCTGCGAGTTGTTATCTATCAAATTGTTGAACGGCAGCGTAATGTCCGTGATTCCGCTCCTGGAGACAGAAATCGTCTTATTCGAGGTGCGCGTTTGCACCTCACCGCCCGTCGTAACCACGGTAATCTTCAAATCCGAATAATCCGCTTGCGGAACGGCGATGTGGAAGGCCTTCGCCACAGTCCCGATTTCGACTCCCGCGTTTCCGCAATCCAGCGTCACCCCTGCGGTTCCCGAAACAACAGCAGCATTAACTGCCAGGGTGTAGGGACCGCTCATAGCCTTGTTGCTGGCGGAGAGGATAATCCTGCGGACGCTCCTGCCGGTCTGTGTTGTGCTTATATTCAACCGGATAATCCCGCACAGGTTCTTGAATTCCAGGCTCTTGCTTTCGCTGGATGCATACATCGGAGACTCCGCGATATTGCCCGTCGTATAGTGCTGCGTCGCCGGGAGCGTCGGCGTGCCGCCGTTGTACAGAGACGCCGGATACCAGGCCTGATAGGGACCTGTGGCCGCCTCCGTCCCCGTGTCGCTCACGAAAGAGAAATCCGCCTTTTCGCCCGTGCTGCCCGTAGCATACTGGCCGGCGTGGCCCGCATTGTCAGCAATCTGGATCCGGTCGCCGTCCTGCCACAGGATGCTATACCCTTCCGTATCGTTCCCCGACAGCGCCGTCTTCGTGGCCGGTTCCGTCGTCGCCGTGAAGGTCGACGAGGTGATGGTCTGATTCTCCGGTTCCGCAGGAACGGGCTCTTTGACACAGGCCGCCACGGCCACCAGGCCGAGGACAGCTAACATACTGATTCTTCTCATCATACCATACTCCTATTCATCAAAATCATCGTCATTATAGTTCGTGCTGCTCATACCGAATTTCTCATTCTTACTCCCATTGGAGAACGTGAGCAAACTGCCTTCTGGAAGGACTTCATAGGTCTCGGCCGCCGGGGCCACATAATGCAGTTTCTGGGACATATTATCAGATTAAATTGATATCCTTCAAATATAGTCTTTTACAAAGAGATCGGATTGGCACAAAACGAAAACGAACTTGCAAAACAGGAATCCGACTCCCAAATCGAGAATTCCGGGAGTCGGGGCGTTGGAGGAAGCGCCAGGGGCGGGATGGTACGTTTCCGCCCCTGGCGGGCGGAAAAATGGGTTGCCAGGGGCACGGAAGGGCTGATTTGCCCCTGGAGACGGAAAAAAACAGTTGCCAGGGGCGGAGAGAGGGGGATTTGCCCCGGGGGGATGCCCGATCAGGTCAGGAATGACAGGATCGAATTTCCGCCAGGCGCAGGAGCGAAGCGACGCAGGGGGTCTGGGGGATCCGGCCCCCAGTCATGGTGAGGCAATGATTATTTCCGTTTCGCGGAAATAATCATGTAGGCGCAGATGCCGATCAGCGGCAGGATGGCGATCATCTCGGCGCCAGAGGCCACATGGCCGGGAGCGACGGTGTTCCAGGCATTCATGAACCAATCGACTTTCGCGAATTTCAGGATGGCGGAGACGACGCCCATCAGCGCACCGCCGGCGATGAAGCCGCTGGCGATGAGCGTACCCTTCTCCTGACGGGCGGTGTTAACGGCGGCGTCCTTGCTGCGCGTGCTGACGTACCAGGAGATGGCGCCGCCCAGCAGCAGCGGAAGGTTCAGGTCGATCGGAATGAACATACCCAGGCAGAACGCCAGGGCGGGCACTTTGAAGACCGTCAGCAGGATGGCGATGACCGCGCCGATACCGTAGAGCAGCCAGGGGGCGCTGCCGCCGTTCATCATCGGCTGGATGACAGCCGCCATCGCATTGGCCTGCGGGGCCACCAGGGCACCTTCACCCGTGAAACCGTAGGTCTTGTTCAGGATCAGCATCACGCCGCCCACAGTCGCAGCCGCCACGGCGATGCCGACGAACTTCCAGGCTTCCTGCTTGCGCGGCGTCGTGCCGATCCAGTAACCGATCTTGAAATCGGTAATCAGGCCGCCAGCCGTCGAAAGCGCCGTGCAGACCACGCCGCCGATCACCATCGCGGCGACCATGCCGGCATTGCCTTTGAGGCCCACGGCCACCAGCACGAGGGCCGTAATAATCAGGGTCATGATGGTCATACCGCTCACCGGGTTCGTACCCACGATGGCGATGGCGTTGGCCGCCACCGTCGTGAAGAGGAACGCGATCACGGCGATGATCACCAGCCCGATCAGCGCCTGCCAGATGTTGTTCACCACGCCGCCGAAGGCGAAAAATGCGAACACGGCAAGCAGGGCGATGGCAATGCCCCAGACAACCGTCTTCATCGGGAGATCCTCCTGGGTGCGCTCCGGCTTCTCGGCCGCCGCACCCGGCTTGCGCTTGAACTCACCCACGGCAAGCCCAACCGCACTCTTGATCACGCCGGCGCTCTTGATGATGCCGATGATGCCGGCGGTCGCGATGCCGCCGATGCCGATGTGACGGGCATATTCCTTGAAAATCTGCTCGGGCGCCATCTGGGAGATGGTCTGGGTGATGCCCGTACCCATCAGGTCAATCACGCTGCCACCCCAGATGAGGTTCATCAGCGGGATGATCACCAGCCACACGAGGAAAGACCCGCAGCAGATGATGAACGCATACTTGAGGCCGACGATGTAGCCCAGGCCCAGCACGGCCGCGCCGGTATTGAGCTTGAGCACGAGTTTGGCTTTGTCGGAGACCACCTGCCCCCAGTGCATCACCGTGGTGCTGAGCGTCTCGGCCCAGGCGCCGAAAGTGGCGACGACGAAGTCATACAGACCGCCGATCAGGCCGGCCGCCAGCAGGGTCCTGGCACTCTTGCCGCCTCCCTCGCCGCTGACGAGCACCTGCGTGGTGGCCGTCGCCTCCGGGAAGGGATATTTGCCGTGCATCTCCTTCACGAAATACTTGCGGAACGGGATGAGGAACAGGATGCCGAGGAATCCGCCCAGCATCGAAGACAGGAACATCTGCCAGAAATTGACGTCCAGACCGAGGATGTAGATGGCCGGCAGGGTGAAAATAGCACCCGCCACCACCACGCCGGAGCAGGCCCCGATGCTCTGGATGATGACGTTCTGGCCCAGGCCGCCCTGCTTCTTGAGCGCGCTGGTCATACCGACGGCGATGATGGCGATCGGGATGGCGGCCTCGAAGACCTGGCCGACCTTCAGCCCGAGATAGGCTGCGGCGGCAGAGAAAAGGATGGTCATCAGCAAGCCGACAGTCACGCTGTAGGGCGTGACTTCCAGCGGCTTCTCATTCGGACTCAACAAGGGGCGGTAACTCTCCCCCGGCTTCAGTTCCCGGTGGGCGTTCTCCGGCAGGCTCAGGTTCTTGTTTTCTTTCATGGCGCTCTTTTTGTCTTGTATAGCGTTCGATATATCGCTGCAGTTTGGCGGCGTCAATGGCCGCCTGCTTGGCTTCATGGGCGGCACGCCGGGCCTCCTGGCGGGCCTTGCGCGCTTCTTTCCTCGCTTCCTTTTTCGCCGCCTTCGCGGCATCGCGGGCATCCAGTTCCGCCCAGCGGGCGTCGCGGCGGGCGATGCGCATGGCGCGCTTGAGCTCACGCGGGGACATCATCGTCGTGTCGGCAGGGGCCGGCGGGGCGCCACCCTGCACGAGGGAATCGCGGACGGCAAGGGAATCCAGATGCTTCGCTCCGCTCAGCATGGCAGAATCCCTCAACATGACAGAATCCCTCGGCACGAGAGAATCCGGCACCGCCAGGCTGTCGGCGGCCGGACCGGCAAGAGACGAACTGTCACGGGTGACAAGGGAGTCGGGCGCGGCAGGGTTATCGGCGGGCGATGACTTGGCGGCCTCGGCGGCGCTGCGCCGCGCTTTCGCCTCGTCGATCGCCTTGTAGACATCCTTCATGTGCCCCGGGAAATAGAGATCCGTCTGGCGGAACTCCGTCCGGGGACGGCTCTCGTAGGCTTCGCGTTCCGAGTCTTTGACCACCATCGAGGTCACGTCATATTTATCTTTCGGCCGACGGTCGGGCTGCCAGTTGAAGCCGCGGAGCTTGTGGTCCGCCTGGGGCAGCTGCACGACCGGATAGGCGTCGCTCTTGGGCTGGTCGAAATTATAGACCTGCTGCACTTCCCCGTCCTTGAACGTGGCCATCATCATCTTGCTCTCCACCTTGTTGACCGTGGCGATTGCGTCGTTCTCCTCGAGGTAGAACAGGGCATTGACCCCGCCCAGGGCGTCGAAACGCGACAATTCCGTCGCATCGTTGAAATAGGCGATGACATCCGTACTCTTGATCTGGTCATAGTAGCCGCCCTTCTCTTCGACGTGGATGAATGCATTGGAGAGCAGGTTTGCCCGGTCCATCTTGTTGTTCCGGACCAGCACGAAGAGACTGTCGGCATTGTACTGCCGGTTGCCTTCGTTCCAGACGATGGGCTGCTTGTAGAGGCGGGCGATGGAATCCAGGTCCGAGTAGCGCAGCGAGTCGCAGCGGACCTGCATGTCCTTCCGGAAAATGCGGACATCCCCCACGGCCAGCAGGAAACCGATCTTGGACGTGTCCGGCGGGGCGACCGCCAGCGAATCCGCGGCAGGCACGGCCAGGGAATCGACCGGCGCCGACAGGGAATCCGACGGTGCCGGGAGGTCCTCAGGCTGCGGTGGTTCCGGCTGCTCCGGCTGCGGCGTGCCTTGCGGCGGCGTTTCCCGCGCGGAGCGGGGTGTATTTCCGGCAGGGGTACGGCCCCGCGGCCCCGCGTTGGGGTCGTTCTTCAAAGCTTCCGCCGCTGCATCCGCAGCCTCTTTCGCCGCCCGGCGGCGGTATTCCGCCACGGGGTCGCCCAGCATCTCTTCCAGGCGGGAGGAAGCCGTCTTGACCTCCTCTTCGGGGATGTCGCAGCGCGGTTGCGTATGATAGACGAAACGGGTCGCGCCCAGATAGGTCGTGTCCCGCTGGCCGTCCTCCTTCTCCTCCCAGAGCGCCGAGGACGCCCGGTCCTGCAAGGTCACCCGCGCGAGCGAGTCCACATACTCCAGGCGGTCTCCCATCGCCGCCACCTTGCGGCTCTGGTCCTGGACCTGGACGCTGCCCAGCATCAGCACGTCATTGGGACGCCGGTAGTAGTACAGGCTGTCGCTCCAGGACTCCTCGGTGGTCCCCAGACCGTGGACGTGGTCCCGGAAAAAGAATATCTCGTCGCTCCGTTCGTACCAGCCGCCACCGGCCGACAGCATATTTTCGTCCTTCCAGAAATCAATCTCGTCCAGGAAGTCCGCCCGTGCCGTATCGGAGTCGTACTCCAGCCGGTTGGTCCGGACGAAGACGGAATCCGTGAACATGTTGACATTGCCGCTGAAAGTGAAAAGGTTGAGCGTATTCGAATAGGTCCCCTCGTCGCTTTCGATGATCTGGCCGTCTTCGCTCATCATCGAAGCGCCTCCGTGGAAGACCGCGAGGCTGTCCTGCGTGTTGTAGTCCAGGATCCGGGTCCGGAGGATGTTGTCCTGCCGGTTGCGCAGCTGGACGACGGAGCCGCGGAACTGCGCCACGCTCTCGTCGATCAGATAGTCCAGCTTCTCACTGGTCAGCACCGACTCGCCCTGCATCAGCTGGACGTTGCCGAAGCAGTTGATGACCTTCTCCTCGACATGCCAGAGGGCCGTGTCGCAGGAGAGATAGGTGCCGTTGTGCAGGAATGTCGCCGAGATAGCTTTGCGTGCCATCCTGCCGTCCGTCTCCACCTGCTCGATATAACGGGCGTTGAGCAGGCGCACCAGCGAATCCGTCTGTCCGCCACCAAACTGGGCAGACAGCGGGAGCACGGAGAGCAGCAGCAGGACCGCGCTGAAGATCAGTCTTCTCTGATTTTCTTGGACCATCCGGGGCGGGAAAACTCGCAGTCTTTATAGAGCGGATCGATGATGATGTAACTGGAGTCGATCTTTTCGTCCACGAACTTGTTGATGGCCTCGTTGGTTTTCTGGTTCTGGACGATGCCGAGCAGGTCCGTATAGTCGGACTCGAAAGTCGCCGGATGCGCCGGTACGATCTTGTCCAGGCGGACGATTTTGTAGACAAGGTTGCCGCTGCGCCCCTGCTGGTAGCCTTCGTTGTCCAGCGAGGCGATCGGCTCGGAGATCTCGCCGACCTTCAGGTTCTGGATGGCGGCGTAGTCCTGCGGCTTAAGCTGGTCGATCTCGAAATAGGCAGAGCCGGTGTTGGGATCGGCCATCTGGCCACCGTTGGTCCGGGTGGCCGGGTCTTCGGAATAGAAGCGGGCCGCCAGCTCGAAGGTGATCGTACTGTCCTGGATGGCGGTACGCAGGCTGTCCAGACGCCGGAAAGCCTTGTCCTGGTCTTCCTGGGTATAGCTGGGCTTGATCAGGATGTGCCGGGCGTTGAACATGTCGCCCTTCTTCTCCAGCACCTCGATGATGTGGAAGCCGTCCGGCGTCTCCACGATCTGGGAGATGTTGCCCGGCTTGAGCGCCATCGCCGCATCGGAGAAAGCCGGCCAGAAGATGGACTTGGAAGCCATGCCCAGCTCGCCGCCCTTGCGGGAACTGCCCGGGTCTTCGGAATACAGGCGGGCCAGCGTAGCGAAACGTTCACCGTTGATGATGCGCTCGCGGATCGACAGCAGCCGCTCCTTGACGGCGATGGCCGCCGCCTCACGGTCCGGATAGATGCAGATCTGGCTCATCTGGTATTTGATCGGGACGACCGGCAGCGAAGCCACGTCCACCGTATCCAGGTACTGCTTGACATCGTGCGGGGTCAGGGGCGGAAGATTCTTGGCGATCTCCTGCTGCTCCTGCTGGACGAGGGTCTGCTCCTCGATCTGCTCACGCCATTCCTGGCGGAGCTTGTACAGCGGTTTGTTGCCGAAATACTGGGAGAGATTGTCTTCTCCTCCCACCATGGTCAGGGTCTGGGCGGTGTGCTGGTCCAGCTGGGCCGACACCTGGTCCTGGTTGACCACCAGGGAGTCCACGCGGGCCTGCGCCAGGAATAGCTTGGACTGCATCATCCCCTCCAGGACCTGGCAGCGCTCCGCGACCGTACCCTGGGCGCGCATCGCCTGCACCTGGGCCTCCACATCCGACAGGGAGATCATCTCGTTGCCCACCACGGCGACGGTCTTGTCGATCAGGCCGCGGTACTTCTGCGCCGACGCGGCCACGCCCAGGCACATCAGGACGACGGCCGCCGCTGTTTTCAACAGATTATTCATCTCGGTAGATTACAAAATTCTTTTTCTCGAGCGCGTTTTCAAGCAAGTCCCGTTCCAAACTGTTCATCAGCTCGTGTTTTCTCTCGCTCATCAGGATGTCCCGGATCCGCGCAGCGCAATAATCCAGCGGCGCCGTACCGGTCTTGCGGATGTCGCAGACATAGGCGACCATCAGGTCGGACCGGTCTTCCGGCTCGTAGCGGATCATGTCGCCTTTGAGATGGTCGAGCATCTCCACGGGGTCCAGGCCGAAGGATTTGGCCAGTTCGCCGGCGTCCATCCATGTATCCGAACTGTCGAACCAGCGGAGCGCCGTGGACTTGGCCAGGGTATCCGCACGCTGCACGTCGTCATATTCGTCCGAACTCATCATCTTGAGGATGGCGTCCTTGTTGGGCGAATCCTTCATCACGTCCACGAAACGGACCTTGAGGACCGGGCGCTTCAGGGCGAAATCCTGCTCATGCGCTTCGTAGTACTGCCGGATCTGTTCGTCGGTGATCAGGGTATCCAGGCGGTCATTGATGTAGCGCTGTTCGTAGCGGTACTTGAGCAGCGACCGGCGGAAGTCCTCCAGTTCGTTGCTGACATCCAGCTCGCCCTTGGAGAGCTCCGACTCCGCCACGCCCAGGTACAGCAAGTCCAACGCCCAGGTATTGATATACTGCTCCGCCAGCCGGGCACTGTCCTCGGCTGGGATCATGTTGGGGATAAACCGCTCCAGTTCAGACTTGTAGAGCTTCTTGTCCCCGACCTTGGCCACCACCTGGTCGTCGTGCACGAGCGAGGAGATCGCGTTGCACGAACAGAGCAGGGCGGCCAGCAACAGGAATATGGCAGTTCTACGCATAACTTACAAAGTTAAACATTTTTTTGTCATTCGGGGCTACAGTCCGTCATTCCGGGCTTGACCCGGAATCTACGATAGCCGCGAGAATCTCCTCGATGATCGGCCCCACGATGTAGGATGAAGCCGTGCAGTTGTTGACCATCAGCGAGAAGGTAACGGCACGGGAGGCATCCCCGTCCGCCGGGAGGATGTAGCCGCTGTAGCAGCGTACCCCGTTCATCGAGCCGCTCTTCATGTGGATGCGGTCCTTGTACTCCTGCGGGGCATCCCGGAAGGAGAACTCCAGCGTCCCCTTGCCACCCGGGACGGGCAGGGAGGCCAGGAAGGCGTCCCAGGCCGGCAGGGTGGCCATTTTCCGCAGGAAGCGGACAAAGAACGCCGGGGAGACGTAGTTCTTGCGGGAGAGACCGCTGCCGTCGAACTGCTGGCAGGCATTGTCCGGGCGCAGCCCCATGGCGCGCAGGGTCGCTTCGGCCGCATCCCGGCACGCATGCTGGTCCGCAAGGAGACCGGCCTTCCAGGCGACCATCCGCAGGAGGGTCTCCGCATAGAAATTGTCGCTCTCGCAATTGGTGTCGCGGGCGATTTCCGACAGGGGCGCGGACAGCGCCGTCCCCAGCAGGATGAATTCTTCGGGCGACGCCGCAGGCGAAAGGGGCATCCCGGGCGTCAGGTCCGTCCGGATCTCCCCCTGCAAGGTGATGTCCCCCCAGCCGCCATCGACCCGCACCCCGTTGTTCTCCAGATAATTGCGGAAGTACCAGGCGCAGGTGTAAGCCGCGTATGCATTGGTGCACTCGAGGGTATAGCCGCGCCGGTCGACGGGGAAAGAACCGGCAATCTCACCGAACGGCGCCAGCGCGGTGTTGACGTAGTAGAGGGTATTCGCCGAGCGGGCGGCGCCGGTCACCGCGTGGTTCGCGTAGCGCATCCACGGGGTGTCGGGGTATTGCACACGGAACCCCGGCTTCTGTCCAAGGGTGCCGGGCGTGACATAGATATTCTGCGCGTTCTCGAAGAAATTGAGGCCCTGCGGCCCGGCGCCATAGTTGGCACCCAGGTCGTCGAAGGTCCAGCCGAGATTCTGCGGCGTGGGGTCCGAGAAGAAACGCGGGTCTCCCAGCACCCGGCCGCCGATCCGGGTGATGCCCGCTTTCGCGAGGATCGCAGCCCATTCCCCGAAAGTCTTGGAAAGGGCGGCGGCGCAGTCGGTGCGGGCCCCGATGGTCGGATCGCCGCCGCCGACGATGTAGAGGTCACCGGTCAGCGTGCCGTCCACGATCTCGCCCGTGTACGCCAGCCGTGTCTCGAAACGATAGTCGGCGCCGAGCGTGTGAAGCGCCATCCCGGTGGTCAGCAGCTTGACGTTGGAGGCGGGGGTGAGTTTGCGGACCGGGTTCACGGAGACGAGCGTGTCGCCGCCGGGCCCGATGGCCAGCACGCCCACCAGGGAGGAACGCAGCGGCTCCCTTGCGCAGATCGCTTCAATGGTCCGCTGCGCTTCGGTCCGGGGAATAGCAGCAGTCGCGCTCCCGCCCACAAGCAGAAGCGCGACTGTAGTCAGAATGGTTATTTTCCTCATTTGACCGCTTCCTTGACGGCGGCGCTGAGCTTTTCGTAAAGGGCGTCCGTCTTGGCGAGGACTTCCTTGCGGAGATCGTTATAGTAGGTCTTCTTGGATCCTTCGATCGGGCCGTTCACCTTGTCGCGAAGTTCGTTATACACGTCAATGGCCTCCTCCATCAACTCGCTGACGTCGCCGTCAGTAACCTTGGGGTTGACACAGGCGACCACGGAGCAATCCTCCACGAACGCACTCAACACATACTCGATGTCCTTTTTGATGTCTCTGAGATTCATATCATTCAATTTTAAATCGATGCAAAGATAGCGAATTTTCGCGATAATAATGAAGAGTGAGCGCTAAATCCTACAGCATCGTCACCATCTCCTCGAGGGGCTTGCGCTGGGCATGCCGCTCCGTGGGTTTGCCGCCGTCCGCGGCCGGATGGCCGATGGCAAGCAGGCCGTAGATGCCATGTTCCCGCATCTCAGGGAAGGTTTCCCGCATCTTGGAGGGATTGAAATCCCAGATCCACATGTTTGCCAGGTCCATGTCCGTGGCCGTGAGCATCAGGTGGGTGAGGACGATGGCGGCATCGGTCTTTCCGGCGTTGATGCCGTCGTACGGGCGGACCCAGGCTTCTTCGTTGCGGCAGCCCACGACGAGAACGACCGGGGCGCCGTAGCAGTCACACACGGTATTGAGACGTGCCAGCGCCTCTTCGCTCTTGATGACCCAGATGCGGGTCGGCTGGAAGTTCTTGGCCGAAGGAGCCAGGCGGCCGGCCTCCAGGATCATGTCCAGCTTGGCTTCCGAGACGGCGTGGCGGTTGAAAGCATGGCAGGAATAGCGGCTCTCCAGAATGCGCATGAAAGCATCGGATCCATACTTGTACTTGGTGATCATGTCCTGTACGTCGGCGAAAGCGGCGCGATCCATGATCTTGGAAATGTCGCTCATGCGACTTGTGCGGGTCTTCTTCATCTTTCTGATATCGTTTATTTTTGGTTTCGGATTTTGCCCGAGGCCCATTCGATGAAATATTTCATGTTGGGTCCGTCGGTGTGGCCGCCGTCATGCTGGCGCCAGGCCAGCTCGCCATCGAGCAGGCCGGTGAGCACCGGCGGCATGGGTTCTTTGCGGTAGTCATTGGAGATGCCGAGATCCTTCGCGCCCAGCAGCTTGAATACCTCGCCCGCAGCCACGGTGGCCTGCCAGCTGCCATACTGGTCCAGCCACAGGGCATCGCCCTGCTCGGGCACGCCATAGCTGATGAACACCAGGCGCGGAGCGCAAAGCGCAATGAGTTCGTGGGAATCCACGGGCAGCATCCCGGCGTTCCAGGCACCCGTCTTCGACTCGACTGCATCGTACTTGATATAGTTGCCGGCCATCCAGTGGTATTCACCGGAGTTGGAGAGATTCTCCAGTCCTTCGCCGAAGATACGGCGGTGCAGGGTGGCGCCGCCCTTGCCGGAAGAACCGATGAGGCCCATGTAGAAACGGTCCTCAAAAGCCAGCGTCACAAGCGCGGCCTTGCCGTAGCGGGAGACGCCCTCGATGCCGACATGCCGGGCATCCACATCCGGGTCGGTCTCCAGATAGTCCAATCCGCGTGCAGCCCCCCAGGCCCAGGCGCGGAGCGATCCCCAGTCGTCCGGTTTGCGCGGCTGGCCTTTGTTCACGAGACCGATGATGCCGCGAGTGAGGCCGGCGCCGTTGTCAGCCTGGATGCTGCCCGGATCGATCATGGCATAGCCCCAGCCGGCGGCGAGCAGCTGCTGGTTGGACGGCGGATCCTGGCCGGGGGCCTGCTGCGCAGGGCGCATGAAGGCCGCAAAGGGATTGGCCGGCTCGAAAGGCTGCCAGGCCGGGTATTTCTTCATCAGCTCGGCCGTCTCCGGATCACTCTCCAGCATGCGGCGGATCGCCTTGTTGATGAGCGCCATGTCATCCCCGCCGGGTTTGACGGGATTCGGAAGATTCGCGGGGCCGAACATCATCAGCAGCGGCACGGGCCCCTTGGCGTCGGCAGGGGTGACGACCACCATCTTGATGTCAACGTTGATCGACGGGCAGGCGGAATTGTCCACGTGTCCCCGCAGCTGCTTGGCCTTGGCCCGGATCCGGCCGACGAACTCCATTTCCTCCGCTTCCACGATCCAGGTCACGGCGGGGACATGGGCCGGAACGCGGCCGTACACCTCACGCTCGAAATCCTCGACGATCTCCGGGCGGCGGACCTCCCACCACTGCTTGGCGGTGGTCACCTTTTTCCCGGCTTTCGTTTTGAGGATCTCCGGAAGCACGGGGAAGGGATTAGCCTTGCTCTCGTCATAATTCGCCGCAAACGGGCTGTTTTCGTCGGCGTCGAAGCCGCGGCGGATGGACTTGATCCCCAGCTGGTCGAGCATGTTCTGGTGGTCCTGCTCAGCCGTGAAAGTGACCGGCTCCTGCGCAAAGGATGCTGCGCAAAGCAGGCAGCCGGCAAGCAAAAGGAAAAGCTTTCTCATATCAAGTGATTTTGCGATAAAGGCTTAGTAATACCACGGATGCGCTGCGACGCTGCGGATACCGGAGCCCGGCTCGTCCACGTGGCCCAGGATACGCCGGACACCGATCGGCTCACGCTCATAGTAGTCGTCCCCGTCCGGGGTGAGCGAGCTGATGCGGATCATCTGCGAGGAGTGGATGATCTTCTTGTCGCCGTAGTACATGGCCACGTGGGAGACGACCCGGGGCTTTCCGTCCGGATGGAGCGTGCCGTAGAAGAGCAGGTCTCCCGGGAGCATCTTGTCGAAGTCGTACGGGACCACCTCGCCGGTGTAGATCTGCTCCCGCGCATTTCGCGGAAGCACGATGCCGCACTGGCGATAGACGAACTGAGTGAAACCGCTGCAGTCGAAATGCTTGACGCTCGCCCCGCCCCACATGTACGGGGTGCCGACAAAGCGGCGCGCCGTGGCGACCAGCGCCTCCCGCGTGGCTTCGCGGGTGCGGGTCCACTCGTCGAAATCCATCACGTCGAAGGCGCGCGCCCAGCAGGCGCGGCCGGAAGGCAGGAAGACCTGCACCCAGCCCTGCCGGCTCTCCGTCCCCTTGCGGACCAGATCGCCGAGGGTGAAATCACAGACGCGCTGCGCCGTCGTCGCCGGCTCCTCGAAGAGGTGCGTGTATTCGGTGGAACAGATGTATTTCGGTGCGGCGATCCAGGCATCCTTGCCCGCTTCGTCCATCAGCGCCAGCGACATCCGGGTGGTCCAGACGTCTTTGTAGTCGGGGGCGTCCACCTGGCGCCAGTAGCGCTCTGCGCCGTGGAGGCGCACCACCGTACCCATCAGGCACTGGGTCTCATTGCCGGATTCATAATCCGGCTTCAGGCGCATGAAGCAGGAAGAGACATTGACCACGCCCCACTCGGGCTCGCCGGGAGCCTGGGCGTTTGCGGCCAGAGCGCACAAGGCGGCAGCCGCCAGCAGAAGGATTCGTTTCATATTGGCAAATATACGAAATATGAGATTCCGGGTCAAGTCCGGAATGACGAACAGCGGCTACGGGGTTTCCAGCCGCACGCGGTGAAGCATCACGCAATTGTTGGAAGCGGCGTTGTAGCGGTAGCCGGGGGTGCCGGAGTTGTAGATGCGCAGGGCGACGCTGCCGGAGCGGTTCTTCGCCAGTGCTCCGGAAGGATCCATCCAGGAGATATCCAGGCGCTCCGGGAGCTGCTCCTTGACTTGCAGCGGGGTCTTCTCGGAAGCCGTCTCAGCCGTCAGGTGCAGGGTATTGCCCTCCACGGCGACGGTCAAGGCACTCTGCGGCATGAAGGTGGCCGCCAGCACGCCTTGCGTGAGGGCCGTTTTCTCCTTTCCCGCAAAGCGGTAGAGCGTCCAGAGCGTGCCGCTGGTGGTCGCAGGTACGCGCTCGATGCGCACGCCGTAGCCGCTGCGGGTGGCGGGGTCGTATTTGACCAACACGTCCATGTAGCAGCCGCTGCCGCCGAAGCCCTGCCCCTCCACCTTGCTGGACGAGTAGTCCACGGTCAGCGACATGTCGCCGCAGTTGCCTTCCTGGGCGAATACCATCAGCGGCGGTTCCGCCCCGCGGATGTAGCTGTTGCACAGGCCCCAGCGGCCGTCGGAGCCATTGGACCCCACGCCCCACTGCCAGGGATCGGGCAGGCCCTCCGGGTTATCGAAGAACCAGCGCCCGGTCGTGGCGGGATCCTCGGAGGTGATGAAGACGTTCTTGAAATCCGTCTCCAGCGCCGCCCGGACGACATCCTCGGGACGGACAGCCCGGTTGCTGTACACGGTCACGGCAGCGGGAGCATCAGGGCTGAAAGCGTATTTCGGGGTGATCACGGCGCGCAGCCAGCAGCCGACGTCGTACTTGCTGAGGGGGTATTCGCGGAAAGGATCATCCTCGAACAGGCCCTCTGCGTCATTGCGCGAAGTCCCCACGTGAACGCCGTCCGTGCGGCCGGGGCCCGCCTCGCGGTACCACTCGACCCGGGAGACATCCCGGAACGCCGGCTTGTCCAGCCGGTAGGACAGCAGGGCGCTGCCGTCCGCGAAACGGATGGACGGGGCGCGCAGTTTCGGGGCTGCCACGGGCACGGGACGGATGCGCAAGGTGACACCGGCCGGGATGCCGTTGGGCAGGAAGCAGGTCACCGTTGTCTGCACCAGGGCGCCGCTGCGGTTGGGCTTCGCGTGCAGGGTGAGCGTCCCGGCAGCCGGGTCAGCGGTGCCGTCCAGCAGGGAGGTGTCGTATTCCCAGCGGAGCGAACGCAGATCGACCGCAGAAGCGGGGACCGGAGCGGCCGTCAGCACGACCGTATTGGCCTCCCCGCTGGCCGCCGAATCGAGTTCCTTGCCCGTGTAGCCCACCAGGAAGCGGTAGGGCAAATTGGCATACGGCTTCCATTCCGGACGGTATTGGCCCGCCGGATCCCAGCCGTCATCGCCTTTCAGCAGGTTGTAGACATTGTATTCGTCACCGACCTTGAAGGCCTTGAGGGCCTCGCCGTCGTATTCGACAGACAGTTGCGGGGCGGCTTCGCTGATCACGAGCGGACGCCGCGCGGGACCGATCGTATTGTTATGGACCGCGTAGCGGGCGTCCTCGCGGACATGGTTCTCCCACTCGACCGAAGCGATGCGGCCGAGGAACTGGCAGTCGATCACGGCATAGATGGCCGATGCCTGCGCACCGTTGCCGGGAGAAGCATTCTTCGCCAGGGAGAGGAACGTCTCCGTCATGGCGGGCATACCGATCAGCTTGCAGCCCAGCAGGACATTGATGCCGCCGGCCTGGGCGCCGCTCCAGGTGGGATGGTTGCCGAAATGGTGGAAGGTGCAGCCCTCATAGACATTGATCCCGCCGCCGAAGATGGAATCGTCGGTGCACTGGAAGAAGCAGTCCTTGAAGTAGGCCCGCTTCGGCGAGAAGCCGGCCATCATGTTGAGGAAGCCGACGAAGCGGACGTTGCGGAACTCCATCCGGTCGATGTCGCGCGAAGCGCCCTGGAGCACCTCGGCGTGGTTCTTCGAGTCGATGCGCTTGGAGATGTTCTGCGCCGGATCGGGCAGATAGACAAGGTCTTCCTGCGCGTAGTTGGCGATGGTGATGTTTTCCGCGCGGAAGCCGGTGGACACCGCCAGGGTGTACCAGCTGCCGCCGGCGCCCAGGCCCTTCGCGCCTCCCTCGCCACGGTTGCCGGCGATGCGCACGTCCTCCGGATCGCCGGACAGGCCGATAAAGGAAATATTGTCGCCAAGAAGGGTCAGGCCCACGTTGGGCGGGGCGATCACGAAGCCGCTGTCGTCAAAGGGAAAGCCCTGGCGATAGGTCTCGTCGGTCCAGTACACGCCGGGAGCGATATAGACGGTCGTTCCGGCGGGCAGGGTCAGCGTGCGCCGGTCGGCGGACAGTTCGCCCAGTGTCTGGAGCGTCGCGGCGACATAGGGACTCGCAAGCTCCTCCGGCGTGGCATAGGCGTTGAGCAGGAGGTGCGTCTCGTCCAACTTGAGTTGGCTGTAATCCTGCGCGGAACAGAGGGCGCCGGGCAGCAGTGCCGCAAGGGCAAGGAAGAATCTGGCTTTCATGATCGGTGGAATTGGTTTCTTCCCGAAAGATAGCAACAGTTCCGCGCTTTTGCAAACGGGCAAGTTTTTTGCTATCTTCGCCCTTGTTATGAGAAAACTGATTCTTTTCCTCCTCGCGCTGCTGCCGGCACTGACCGCCGGGGCGCAGGGCCGTTTCGCGAAATATGCCGCCCAGGCCGGAGACGCTCCGTTCGTGCTGATCGACAAGCAGGCTTTCAAACTGTGGCTCGTGGACGCCCAGGGCTCGCCGATCAAGGAATACGGCATCTCCTGCGCCGTCAACTACGGGCCCAAGAAGGTCCGCGGCGACCACAAGACCCCCGAAGGCACCTTCAAGATCAACCAGCTCCTCAACGCCAAGGGTCTCACGCATGACTTCAAGGATGGCAAAGGCCCCATCAAGGACGCCTATGGTCCCTGGTTCCTGCGCCTGGACGTACCGGGCTTCTGGGACATCGGCATCCATGGCACCCCTTTCCCCGAGAGTATCGGGACCCGCGCGACGGAAGGCTGCATCCGCCTGCGCAACGAGGACATCCTCGACCTGAAAGCGCAGGTCAAAGTCGGCACGGTGGTCATCATCCTGCCGGATCCGGTATAACACTTGACAATTAACCCGATACGATATGAAAAAGTTTGTCTTTCTGCTGGTGGCCCTGCTGCTGGGCGCCGGGGCGGCTTCCGCCCAGAGCAATCTGTTGAACGACCTGAAGCGCCAGGCGAGCAATGCCGTCCGGAGCGAGGTCAACAAAGCGAAAAACAACGCGCAGCGCAATGTCCGCAATGCCGCGACGAACGCCGTCAAGGGCGCGGTAAACAACGCCAAGAACGGAGCTTATTCCAACAATAACCGCACGAACCAGCAACTGACCGACGGGCATGTGCATGCGGAGGCCGAAGGCTGGACCTGCCCCGAATGCGGCCATGCCGGCAACGATGGCAAGTTCTGCAGCAACTGCGGCGCGAAGCGTCCGGCGGAAGAAGTCAAAACCTCCAACGGAAAGAGCGTCTGGACCTGCCCTACCTGCGGAAAGGCTGACAACGAAGGCAGTTTCTGTGCGAACTGCGGGACTGACAGGCCCGACGGGAAGGTGCATCAGGAAGAGAAGGAAGCCACCGGTGAATCCGTAGACGAGGAAGTTTTCGTCCCGGGCAAGACCGTGATTTTCGAAGACACGCTCAGCGGGGAGAAGCTCAATGATGATCCCTCGAAATGGGAGCTTATGGGAGCCTCGCTGTCCAATTGCTACATCACCAAAAAGGCCGGCGATATGGCCATCCTGATCGACGGCTTCCACAGCGACATGAAGCCCAAAATGAAGAAGGACAACTACCTGCCTGCCGCCTTCACCGTGGAGATGGATATCTGGTACGAGGACAAGGTCGAGAACGCCCTGTCCCATTCGCTGGAGTTGAATTTTGCCTCCGAAGACGTGCTCGAGGAGTTCTCCGCCATCTTCCGCTTCTGCGCTGACGGAGAGGAGGCTGGCTCCGCCGCGATCCGCTATTACGGAAAATTCTCGACGGGCGACAAGATGATCGAAGACAAGGACCGGGTCCGGAGCCTCCTCAAGCCCGGTGCGTGGAACCGCGCAGCCGTCTCCTTCGACCATGGCACGGTGGTGCTCTATGTCAACGGCAAGTCCATCCTGAAAGTCACGGAGCAGAAGCAGCCGACCTATATCCGGGTCGATGCCATCGCCACCGGCAGGGACAGCTTCACCTTCAAGAATTTCCGCATCGCCGCGAAATAAGACCGTTTCCCACGGAATGACAACAAGCAAATCCTCCCGGGGTTTGCTTGTTGATTTTTTCAAAAAGCCGCTTAACAAATCCGCCCCTTCGCCGTCTTGTTATCGAATCAATTGTGAAAAAGATGAAAAAACTCCTCATCCTGCTCTTCCTCCTGCTGCCCCTGGCGGCTGGTGCCAAAACGACGGGCAAGACCATCCGCAAGGCCGACCTGACCTCCATCATATCCGAATTCCGCCGTTACGACGGCGTGGAGGTGGTCAATCTCGGACGTCTCGGCACGGCGGCGGTCAAGGCCGTGGCGCGTACGGCAGCCCGCAAGGATCCCGAGATGCGAGAAGCGCTGGACCTGGTGCGCGGCGTGCGCAAACTCACCGTCCTGGAATACGGCGACTCCGCCTCCGACGTGAAAGAACGCCTGAACAACCGCCTGCGCGCGGCCCTGCAGGGCAGCGACCTGCTGATGGAAGCCAAGGACGGCAACAGCGCGATGCGCATTTATGGCGTCGTGGATGACGCGACGGGAGACGTGAGCAATTTCGTGCTCCACGCCCCCAACGACGGAGCCTTGATCTTCGTCTCCGGGACCCTGTCCGCGGACATGCTCGGCAAAATGATGTCCGATGACTAGCGAACGCTTCCAGCAGGAGTACCTTGCGCTCGCCGACAGCCTCTGGCAGGTGGCCTGGTACATCCTCGAAGATGCAGCCGAGGCAGAAGACGCCGTGCAGGAGCTTTTCCTGCGGCTCTGGCGCGGAAAGGATGCCCTGGACGGCATCCGGAGCCCCAAGGGCTACGCCATCCGGGTCCTCCGCAACCTTTGTCTGGACCGCATCCGGCAGAGCCGGAAAATGCTTCCCGCGGAGGATCTGCCCGAGGCCGCCCAGCCGGCCCGGCAGGACGACGCGGTGGACGAGCGGGAGCGGCTGGCCAAGGTGCTCGACGCAATCAAGTCCCTGCCGGAGCGGCAGCGGGAAGTGCTCACCCTCCGGACCCTGGACGGGCTCTCCTACGAGGAGATCGCCAAACAGACCGGCATCAATTACCTCACCCTGCGCGTGCTGCTCTCGCAAGCCCGCAACAAATTGAAACGCATGATATGAAGACCCTCGAAGACATCGAAAACCTTTCCCTGGAAGAACTGGAGCAGCAAGCCGCCCGGACGGCACCTCCTGCTCCGGAAGGCCTGCAGAAGCGCCTCCGCATGGCGCTCGCCGCGGACGGCGCCCTCCGGGATGCTGACGCGCGGAAGCGCCGCCCCCGCTGGGTTCCCTACGCCTCGCTGGCAGCCGCCGCTGCCGCCGCGACGCTGGTCCTGACACTTCCGCAGCGCGGGCTCCGTGACACCTTCGACGACCCCTATCTGGCTTATGCCGAGGTCGAAAAGGCCTTCCAAACCATCTCCGACAAAATGTCCACCGGCGTCGAACTGGCCCGTGAAGCCGGGCAGAGCGCCGAACTCCCTCAATATGTACTTAACAAGATCCAGAAATGAAACGCATAACCCTCCTGCTTGCAGCCCTGATGCTGCTCTGCCTGTCCGCCCATGCCCAGGACGGCAAGTCCATCTACCAGAAATACTCCGACGCCGAGGATGTCAGCGCCGTCTATATCTCCCCGGCCATGTTCCGCCTCATCGGCAAGATCCCCGACCTGGAGACCGGTGACAACAAGGTCAACCTGACCCCCGTCATCCGCTCCCTGACCGGCATGTACATCATCAACAGCGAAAACGCTTCCATCAACGACCAGCTCCGCAACGAAGCCGAGCGTTTCATCAAGGCAGGCAAATACGAACTGCTGATGGAGGTCAAAGACCATGGGGAGGCGGTCCGGATGTACACCGTCGGCTCCGAGAAGCTCATCAACGGCTTCGTGATGCTCGCCGCCGAACCGAACGAAGTCACCTTCATCTGCCTGGACGGCCAGATGGGCCGCGACCAGTTCGAGAAGCTGGTGGCCGAGCAGATGGCACAATAGAATCCCTTTCCTCCCTTTTATGATCTGCGGCCCCGGGGTCGCAGATTTTTGTTATATTTACACGCTAAAACAAGATAACTGATATGCGATCCAGATTCTTTCTCCTGCTGGGATGCTTCCTGCTGGCCGGTCCCCTCTCCGCCCAGGACCGCACGGCCGATCCCAACCCTGTCTTCAAGGTGATCACCGACACTTCCCGCGAACCCATCGCCCCGGGCGTCTGGGAGCCGACCGTGGAGAGCCTCTCCGCCTGGGAGTGTCCGGAGTGGTTCCGCGATGCCAAATTCGGCATCTGGGCCCACTGGGGGCCGCAGTGCCAGCCCGAAGACGGCGACTGGTATGCCCGGAACATGTATTTCGAGGGTAACCGCCAGTACCAGTACAACATCGATGCGCGTGACCACCCGTCCCGCTTCGGTTTCAAGGACTGGATCCACGAGTGGAAAGCGGAGAACTGGGACCCGGACGCCCTGGTCAAGCTCTACAAGGAGACCGGGGCCCGCTACTTCTTCACGCTGGCGAACCACCACGACAATTTCGACCTTTTCGACAGCAAGTACCAGAGCTGGAACTCCGTGGCCCTCGGCCCGCAGAAGGATATCGTCGGCGGCTGGGCCGCGGCCTGCCGCAAATACGGCTTGCGCCTGGGGGTCAGCGTGCACGCGGCGCACGCCTGGTGCTGGTATGAGCCTTCGCGCGGCGCCGACACGAAGGGACCGCTCGCAGGAGTCCCTTACGACGGGGTGCTCACCCAAGAAGACGGCAAAGGCACCTGGTGGGAAGGGCTGGATCCGCAGGAGCTCTATGAGCAGCGCCATCCGCTCAGCAAGAACAACCGGGCCTGGGAATGGCAGGACGACCAGATCACCCCGCCCGACCAGGCTTTCTGCGACAAGATCTACAACCGTACCGTCCAGCTGATCAATGACTACGATCCGGACGTCGTCTATTTCGACGACACCTATCTGCCGCTCTGGCCCGTCAGCGACACCGGGCTGAAGATCCTCGCCCACGGCTACAACCGCAGCGCAGCCGCGCATGGCGGCAAGAGCGAGATCGTCTTTACCGGCAAGGTGCTCACGGACTGGCAGAAACGGACGCTGCTCTGGGACGTGGAGCGCGGCGCACCCGACGCCATCCAGGCTCTGCCCTGGCAGACCTGCACCTGCATCGGCAGCTGGCACTATGACAAGCACGTCTATTACGCGGACCGCTACAAGACCCCGGCCCAGGTGATCACGATGCTGGTGGACGTGGTCTCCAAGAACGGCAACCTCCTGCTGAACATCCCGCTCCGCGGCGACGGCACGCCGGATCCCACCGAGCTCGGCATCGTGAAGCAGATCGGTCACTGGATGCAGGTCAACGGCGAGAGTATCTACGACACCCGCCCGTGGGTCATCTACGGCGAAGGACCGACCGCCGAGGCAGCCAATCCCATCAATGCCCAGGGCTTCAACGAAGGCCGCCAGCAGTATTCCGCGGCCGACATCCGCTTCAACAAAAAGGGAGACAAGGTCCTCTACGTGACCTTGTTCGGTGTCCCGGAGGCAGACATCACCGTCCGGGCCCTCGGCTCCAGGACCGCGCAGAATACCCGCAAGATCAAGTCCGTCACACTGCTGGGCAGCAGCGGGAAAGTGGCCTGGAAGCAGGCCGCGGACCGGCTGACGATCGGCAAACCGTCCGAGATCCCTTCGCCTGAAGCGATCGTCTATAAGGTCGTCTTCAATTAGTCAAGGCTGTTCGGCAATCCCGGCGTGGGATGCTCCGACAGGTGGAAGTCCTCGCAGAGGACATCTGTGTCGGCACCATCCGGGAAGCGGACCAGACTGCGACTGGCAGTCTTGGCCAGTTCGGGATTGCGTGCCAGCAGCCAGGCCGGGACGGGCCCGGGAGCTACGGCCTGGCAGCCGCCCCCGCGTTGATCTCCCTCCAGGACAGCCAGTTCCGGACTGGTGATCGTGCCGTTGGCGCTGGAGTTGCTCTGTTGCGAACCATAAACGATGGCATCCAGAACCGTCCCCGAGGCCGGATCGACCAGCGCGACGGACCCGGCGCTCGCCGACGGGGCGAGGCGCAGCCACAGCCCTTCTGTCGGCGACCAGCCCGCGCCCAGCGGCTGCAGGGCATCGCCGCTGGCATGCGCAAAGCGCGTCGCGGGCGTGAAGGCGATGCCCTCGCCGGGGCAGGAGACATCCACGCCGGCAGCATGGTTGCGCTGCAGGGGCTGCTCCAGTTCGACGATGCCCGGCTCATGAGGCGTCTGCGGGCGGCCGAAGCCGCGGACGGGCGCCTCGCTGGCGCGTACCAGTTCCTTTACCCTGACGATTTCGATCCGGTCGCCGGTGTCCACCGTCAACTCCGAACCCGGCAGGAGGTGGACCGTCGCATCAAGGGTCAACTGCGTGTCTCCGGCCCTGGCGGCTGCCGCGAGGTTGCTCTGCGTCGCGGGTGTACCCACCCGGATCACGGTCACTTCCTCGTACTGTCCGCCCAGGTCAATGCCCATCTTGTCGCCTACCGCAAAGCCTGCCACGGAAGTGGCCGGCAGCGTGGTCATACCGGATGGGAAGCTGAGTTTCGGCCCGGTGGAAACGGGCGTGAAAATGGTCGTGACCGGCGCCGTCGGCACCGCGGGGTCGGGCACCAGCATCAGGTGCATGCCCGGAGCGAGGCTCGTCCCTGCCGGGAAAGTCAGGGCGTCCACGGCGGCCCGGCCACTGTGCCGCACCTGGACGGTCAGGCCCGACAGGTCCGCAGGGGCGGTGTCGGCATTATAGAGTTCTATGAAAGGTTCGTTTAGTCCTATTTCGTTGATTTTCAGCGCTTCCGAGCAGCGGATACGGCTTCCGGCATCGGCTTTGCCGCCTGTCCAGGACGCCGCGAACCGCAATTCGCCGGAGGAGCGTCCGACCGGGGCGGTCAAGGTATAGAGAAGGGTCGCGCGCGCACCCGGCTCCAACTGCGCAGGGGCCTCGCCCTCCGGTTGGATGTGCCAGCCGTCCGGCAGGGTCACATCCAGCGCGAGGCCGCTCATCGGCTGGTCCGTCGTATTGCTGACGAACACGCCCACCTGGCGGCTTTCACCCGGACGCATGGAATTAATGCGCGAAAGCGCAAGCGGATAGGCCTGGTATCGCGCGGCCGCGATATTCTCCTGTACCGTAGCGATGGTCTCGTCTGCGGGATAACCGACCGTCATCACGCCCTCGTAGAAAGTCCCGGCGGAGCCGTTGCCGTTGTCGCCGCCGTTGCCCAGCAGCATGCCGCCTTTCTTGTGCATCGGGTAGTAGGCATCGCTATCGGGCGTGTGCGGACGGGGGCCGCTGTAGAAGGTGGTGACGTCCGCCTGCGTGGCGTCGGCGCCGCGCAGGTCCCACTGGTTGCCGCCTCCTCCGTTCACGTACACGGACACGAAACGCCAGTCCGTGATGGACGGGACGTCGTTCTGCTTGGCATCATAGCCCGAGAAGAGGCCGGCCTCCATGTCGGACATGATCCAGGGGCCCTCGCCGTTGCCCCGGCCCCAGGCCGTGGACGTGCCGTAGTAGGTGGTCTCCATCGTACCCGTGCCCACGGCACGCCCGTTGGTGGACGAGTTGCCGTAGTCGAAGCAGCACCCGCTGTCGTAGTGGGTGCCGTCGATGACATAGTACATGCCCTCCGGCTCGTCATCGACGGCGAGGCCGCGCGCGTTGTTGCAGCGGTAGCCCATGCCGGGCATGATGTAAACGCCGTAAACCTTGTGGCCGTCGAGCAACGCCGGTGCCATGTCGGCCAGTGCCGGGTTGTTGAAACCGCCCTTGTCCGGGCCCAGGAAGGTCCCGGGCGGCGCGGGCAGCAGGTCATTGCCCTGTCCGGACTGATCATAGATCACAGTGATGCGGCAGACGGTACCGGCGCAGAAGGCATCCTGCGCGGCCGCGTCGGCATAGCCTCCGCGCGTGGCGCGGATGTCCAGCGTCGCGCCGTCGGAGTCGCGCTGCACCTGGTAGAGCGGTCCCCGGTAGCGGGAATCCAGCACGCGTGTCGTGCTATGCGCGGTCACGCAGGGTGTACCGCCCTGCCGGTAGATGTCGCACGGGCCGCTCTTCGGACCGGAATCGCAGCAGACGGCCAGGATGGCGCCTGCGGCAAGGACCGCCGTGGCGGTCAACACAAAAAATAGTTTCTTCATAGACTCATTGAAGCGGCTTCAGCCGCAGGATCGCGATGGCGTTTTCCGGGAGAATGAAATCAAAGGACCCCTGCACGGCACCGAGGGATCTGGTA
The DNA here is from genome assembly GCA_902790635.1 of uncultured Bacteroidia bacterium. Taxonomy (GTDB): domain Bacteria; phylum Bacteroidota; class Bacteroidia; order Bacteroidales; family UBA932; genus Cryptobacteroides. The sequence goes on from CADASN010000019.1 coordinate 29,515, forward strand.
TGCGGAACCACAGGCTCGGTATATTTCACCCGCCGGCCGAAGCGGAACGCCATCTCGCGCATACCGGGGCGTTCCCCCGCGGCGGGGCCGCCGAAGGACGGCGGCGTGGCGTAGTCGGGATGGCTGGAATAATAGTTCTGGCTGCCCTGGTTCTTGACGGAAGTGTCGTGCGAGGAGACGAATTCCAGGGTGGCTTCGTAGCGCTGGCCGTTGCCGGTCCGGAAGGTAAAGATCTTGTCCACCGCTTCCGCATTGACGAGTTTGACGAAGATTTCGCCCGTCTTCGTGTCAAGGGTCGGGGAAGTGTAAACTTTTTCGTCAATCTCCCCGCCCTTCATCGCCGGGGACATCTCCACGGCACGGTCACCGGCCACGGAGAAGAGCTGCTGGTACCAGTAGTTGCAGGAGCGCCACATGCCCCGGTTGTCGAACCAGATGAGGTTCGAATCCCACTTGTTGAAGCCTTTCTTGCAGAAAAGCGGAGCGTAGGCCGCCATCACCACCATATCGGAGTTGCGCTCCAGGCTGGTCCAATAGGCCGCCTCGGCCATCGCCGAGGAATAAGCATTGTTGGCGCGGTTGTTGGCGAATTCCCCGACAAACACGCGGGTAGGCCGGCTGCGGTCGTAGGTATGCCCTTCGCCGCCGCGCACCATGCCCGGCGCATAGCGGTCGCGGTGCGTATAGAACCATTCGTCGCTCTTGTAATAATGCTCATCCACGATGGTATCGGGATACTTGGCGTCAATTTCCGCCATGTTGGCGTCGAACTCCCGGCCCGCATCCGCCGCACCTGCCGTGGAGACGATGATGATCTCGGGATGCTGCGCCTTGATGGCTTTGTACATGATATCGAAACGCTCCCAGAATTCCGGACCCCGGTTCTCGTTGCCGATGCCCAGGTACTTCAGGTTGAACGGAGCCGGGTGGCCCATCTGTGCCCGGCGGGCTCCCCACTCCGTGTCGGTGCCGCCGTTGCAGAACTCGATAAAGTCGAGCGCATCCTTGACGAAGATGCTGTAGAAGCGGTCCCGGTCGGCCTGCGTATCCAGCGGTGCGATATACTGGTGGCCGGCGAACTGGCAGGTGACGCCGTTGTTGAGTACCGGCAGCGGCGTGGCGCCGAGGCCTTCGGCCATCAGAAGATACTCGTAGAAGCCGATATACTGGGAAGTCCAATAGGCCCAGTGGTTACGGAAGCCTACCCGCTCCTCGCGCGGGCCGATGGAATTCTTCCAGAACACCTGACCGAAATAGTTCGTCCCCTCGGAGGCACAGCCGCCGGGAAAGCGCATGAAGGTCGGATGCAGGGCTTCCAGCGCTTCCAGCAGGTCTTTGCGGAAAGGACCGTATTTGCCACCCTTCCAAAGCTCGGAGGCCTCCGGCACCAGGGTGACGAAGTCCAGCCAGAAGGTGCCCTTCCTGTCCGCAACGATGGCCAGACGGCTGTCCACGGAGCGCTCCGCTTTCAGCGTGCCGGTGTATTGCCGCCAGTCCTTGCCCAGACCGGAGATGGTGATGACGTTGGAGTTGGGTTTCCCGGCCGCATCCTCCAGATACACGGAGACGGTGCCTTTGTAGTTCTTGCCCTGCAGGTACAGGCCCAGATCGTAGCTTACACCTTCTTTGGCGGGGATGGAGGCTGTCTGCGTGTTGTTGGAATACAGCTGGCCGGGGCCGCGCTTGTATTCGGAGATACCGTAGCCGTTGGCGGCGATGCCGAAGCCCGCACCGGGGTTCTCGATATCGAAACGCACGGAATATTGCTTGTAGCGCAGCTCGTCGTCGTATTTGTCCGCCGGGTCGAAGTCGTACCAGCGCTTCAGGTTCTTGACCAGCGGCTTGTCATCCACGGCACGGGCACTGCCCCGGGCGCCCTCCTTGCAGATGACCGTCCAGCCGAAGAAAGTGGTGTCGCTCCGGGAGAATTCGTTGTCACCGGGGGCGTCCGGAACATTGTAGGCCTGGAAAGAGTTGTTCTGGATCAATTGGGCGCAGATGCCGCCGTCCACGCTCTGGTTGATGTCTTCGAAGAAAATGCCCGCGAGCGTGGGGCTGATCCGGATACCGAGCTTGTCGGGCTCGAGGGTGAGCGTGCGGCGCTCCGCTTCCCTGAAACCCTGGAGTTCCAGCATCTTGTCCGCCATGCGGTAGCCCATCAGGCGCATACCTTCGGTGCTGAAGTGGAACTGGTCACCCGTGCTCTCGCAACCGAGGGCCGAGATCACATAGGCGTTCGGCATCACTTCCGGCAGGTGCGGCAGTACCACTTCGTTAAAGGCAGCGCAGACGCCATCCTGCTCGGCATATTTCAATTCACCGGCCAGCAGGGGGACGGCATCAGGATCCAGGCCCAGGTCCGCACAGAGATCGTCGTGGATCTTTTTCACACGGCCCGGCCACTCCGGGTCGTCCGGATTGGACTCGCCCTGATGCAGGAGCATACCCTTGATCACGCCCGCTTTCTGTGCTTCGCGCGCGGTCTCCACCAGGCGCTGGTAGGGATTCATCCCATAAGCTTTCGCCATGTTGATAAGCCAGCTGCGCGACGGGTCGGCAGCCTCCATCGCCAGGTACTCCTCGCAGGCGTCCTTGTCCCAAAGTTCCAGTTTCGCACCCGCCACGGACACGTTGATCACCCCCACACGGTACTGCTCCGGCAGGCACTCAATCATCTTGCGGCCGAAGAAATCGACCGGTCCCATGTTGTTGCCCTCGCGGCAGATGGGCGGGACGGCGGTGTACCAGTGGTTCCGCACCCGCTCGTAGCGGGGCATGTCCACGGCCGCCATGAACTGGAAACGCGGATCGTTGAATCCCTCGTCCTGCGGGGCAGGGCGCGCACCGGCCTCCATGTTGGACTGGCCGAAACAGAGATAGATAAAAAAGTTGGGATCAGGCTGCCCGGAAGCAGCAGGAAGGACAAAAAGAACGGCTGCCAGGGCCGCAAAGAGGTGTTTTCGCATACAGGATCGATTGATATATAACAAAAATAGTAAAAAAACACCAACCCTGCACGGGCCGGGCCGGCGGGGATGCAGCATTGAACGGATCGTGAAAGATTTTGGGATATCCGAACAAATTCCCTATCTTTAAAGTGAAATCTATTCATGCCATGATCAAGAAAGTTTTATTTGGATCGATCGTCGCCGTCGTGCTCGTCGGAGCGGCGATCGCCTGCAACAGTCTTGCCGGAGGCAAGGCACTCCCGCGCCCCGAGGGCCCGTGCGACATCTATGCGCGGGGCGAGACCCCCTGCGTAGCAGCGCACAGTACCACCCGGGCCCTGTACGCCTCGTACGACGGCCCCCTCTACCAGGTGATGCGCGCCTCGGACAGCAAGACGCTGGACATCGGCGTGGTCAAGGCCACGGCCAACGATCCCGGCGGCTATGCGGACGCCGCGGCCCAGGACGCCTTCTGCAAGGACACCTACTGCTGGATCACCGTGCTCTATGACCAGTCCGGGAAAGGGAACCACCTCTACCAGGCCCCGCGCGGCGGCTTCAGCGGCCCCGCGATGGGCGGTTACAACAACGTCCCCGTGGCCGACTGGGCCCCGGTCAACGTGATGGGCCACAAGGTGTACGGCCTCTTCATCGCTCCGGGCATGGGCATGCGCCTCAACGACCCGACCGGCACGGCCGTGGACGACCAGGCCGAAGGCCAGTACTGGGTCTTCAGCGGCCAGCACTACAATGACGGCTGCTGCTTCGACTACGGCAATGCCGAGACCGACAGCCGGGACGACGGTGACGGCACGATGGAGACCACCTATTTCGGGAACTCCCGCGGCTGGTACTACGGCGAAGATGACGGCCCGTGGATCATGACCGACCAGGAGAACAACCTCGTGGGCTGCGTCAACCCGGACCCCAACGACAAATACTGCCGCGGACTGGAGTCCGTCTCCTGGCGTTTCGTCACGGCCATGGCCGACGGCGAACCGCACCACTGGCGCTCCATGGGCGGCAACGCCCAGGAAGGCGCGCTGAAGATCTACTATGACGGCGGACGCATCCAGAACCCGCGCAGCAGCTACGACCCGATGCGCAAGCAGGGCGCCATCCTGCTGGGCAACGGCGGCGACAATTCCAACGGCTCCGCCGGCACCTTCTACGAGGCGGCGATGACCGCCGCCGGGACTTTCCCGACCGAAGCCGTCAACCAGGAGATCCAGGCCAACGTGGTGGCCGCCCGCTACCGCGTGGCGACGATCGAAGTCTTCCCGTCCCTGCAGGACAACCGTCCCTCCAACATCCAGACCTTCTCCCCGGGCAGCACCGCCAGGACCGTGGTGCGCTTCGTCAACACGACCGACGCACCCATCGAGGGCCTCACCCTCGCCCTCGACACGCCGAAGGGCTGGAAAGCCACCGCGGAAGGCGGCAAGCAGATGCGCGTCCCCTACGCCGTCGCTCCCGGCCAGACGGTCGTCGCCGAATTTGACGTGACCGCCGGTCCGGCCGCCGGCAGCGGCGACCTGGTGGGCATCGCCTCCTGGAAGAGTCCTGCCGGCTCCCACCGCGAAAGCGGACGGCTCAAGGTCCACAGCACCGAGGCGGTCAAGATCAATGAATTCAGCATCACCGACGGCTTCATCGAGCTCTACAACGCTTCCGACAAGCCCGTCGACCTGTCCGGCTGGACCGTCCGCCACCATGCGGCCAATATCCCCTATTTCTCCGACATCCGCATCCCGTCCGGCACCTCGCTCGCCCCGAAGGCCTGGTACCTGCTCGGCATGGCCGGCTCCGGGCTGGCCGTGGATGCCGCCAAGGGTGACGCCACCATCTATGTCCGCAGCGTCGAGGGCATCCGGCCAGGCGACGAGATCCTGGTCGGCACGGAGAAGCGCACGGTCAAAGCCGTGAATGCCCCGCAGCCGCAGGCTGCCGGTGCGATAGTGCCTCCGTTCGGGCGCGGCATGCAGCCGGCAGGCTCCCCGACCACGGTCTGGCAGCCCCTCCCGGGCGGCCACGGCATCGAGATTCCGGTCGGCTCGACCAACATCCCCGTCACTTCCGCCGCCCACTTCCAGGTCGGACAGAAGATGGCCATCGGCTACGGCACCGACCGTCCCGCCGTGTCCAACTCGCTGGAGAAATACGAAGTCGTGACCGTCACGGCCGTCGGCAAGGCGGGCACGCAGGGCTACCTGTCGATGGATGCCAAGCCCGGCGACACCAACATCAAGGTCTCCTCGGTGGACAACATCTCCGTGGGGGACAAGATCCGCCTGGATATCGCCAGCGAAGGCCACGGCATCGAGACCGTGACCGTCACGAAAGTCGGCACCGCCTCCGCCCGCAACACCCTCGGCGGTCCGCTGCGGCCCGATGAGGACCCGGGCACCGGCCTGGACATCGCCGAACCGCTGAAATTCGCCCACGCCTCCAACATGCCGTACAGCGTCAACGGCACGGGCATCAGCTTCGAGCCTGCGACGAAAGTCGCCCACTACAGCAACGAGCCCGTCCTCGCGCTCTGCTTCTCCCTCGAACTGGACAGCCCGCTTGCAGCGGCCCATCCGATCAACGAGGCGGTCATCGCCGGCACCGGCGGCTACAGGGGCACAATCCCCGCTGACCTGACGTTCGGCGGCCCCGCCCTCTCCGAGGCCGGTGGCAACATCACCCTGCGCGACGCCAAGGGCAATGTCGCCGACGCCCTCAACTTCGGCCTCGTGGTCGATCCCTGGCTGGGCGAGGGCTATCAGGCCGACTCCGGCGCACACGAACCCGGCAACTTCGCCCCCACGCCCTATCCCGGACGCCGCTTCGGCGCCGCCGGGGCCCCCGCGGTGGCTGCCCTGAGTGCCGGACGCTTCCCGGACGGTGCCGACAAGGATGACAACAAGAACGACTTCAGCATCCAGCAGGCCCTCAACCTGGCAGCTGACGCCAAGCCCGGAGACACCAATATCAAGGTCTCCTCCGTGCAGGGGCTTCGCGAGAATGCGCCGATCGTCATCGGACGCGGTCCGGACGCCCAGGTGCTGAACGTGAAGCAACTCGGCTCCGCCGGGGCGACCACGCTCAAGAGCGTCTCCGGCAAAACCCTGGTCGTGGACAGTGCCCAGGGCTTCTCCGTCGGCCAGGAGGTTCTGGTCGGTGACGAGAAGGGCACCGTAGCCGAAGTCATCACGCCCCGCCGCTGGTGGACGCCTGCCGGGCCGCAGGACAACAAACTCGTCCTCGCTGCCCCGCTGCGCAAATCCCACCGCGCCGGTGATGCCGTGACCGGCACGGGCGTGACCCTCTCGGCTCCGGTCTCGGCCGCCTTTGTCGCCGGCGCTCCTGTCGCGACCGGACAGCCGACCCCGGGCGCTGCCAACAGTTTCTAGCCTGCAGATGGAACTGCGCCAGTTCAAGGCCATCCTCCTGCCATTGTGCACAGCCTGCCTGCTGCTCGCCTTGTGGATGCTCTTCCATTCACTGACCGGCGTGCGGCTGGCAGGCTGCGGCACGGGCAGCGCCTGCGACAGCGTAACCGGCGGTCCCTGGGGCTATATTTTCGGTGGGATTCCGGTCAGCCTCCCGGCGGCCGTGGCCTACCTGCTGCTGATCATCTGTGTACTGTTTTTAGGGAGCGACCGCTCCCTGGACCGCCTGCTGTGGATCCTGCTGCCCCTGCTGGGCGGATGCCTGGCCGGAGCGGCACTCTGGTTCTGTGGCTTGCAGCTATTCGTCCTGCATGCCTTCTGCAAGTATTGCACGCTGCTGCATGGCCTCGGCTGTGCAGCAGCCGTGATCATCCTGATCGCCGCGCATCGCTCCGCCCCGAAAGCGAACGGCCGGCCCTTCATAGGGTTCGCCGCAGGCGTGGCAGCGGCAGCGGTTTTCGCCCTGGTGCAGGCGCATACGCGACCCGACGCCGTCTATGACAGCGGTCGCACGGAGGTGCTGCTCCCGGCCTTCGAAGAAGGAGAAGTGCCCGTGCTGGCGGGAGATTCGCCGACCGGCGAATCACTTACACTGCTGTTCGACTTCCAGTGCAACCACTGCCGCCGGCTGCACCGCATCCTGCCGGAACTGCTGGAGCGCTCCGGGGGGCAGTTCCGGATCTTCCTCTGCCCCGTGCCGCTCAGCAGCGCCTGCAACCCGTACATTCCCGCCGGCGGGACCGACCGTTTTGCCGGCTCCTGCCAGCTCACGCGCTGTGCGCTCGCTGTCTGGTACGCCCGTCCGGAGGCATACGCCGCCTACTGGGACGATCTGCTGGGGAGCGGGGACGAGCGGGCGGCCATCTCTCCCGACGATGCGCTGAAGCGCGCGCAGGAGCTGCTGGGAGACGGTCTGGAAGCCGCGCTCGCTGACCCGCGTATCGATGCTTATTTGCGAAAAGTCGAAGAATTGTTCGGCAGGACCTCGTCCGCCGGTTCGGGTGGCGTGCCCCGCCTGATCCTCGGGCAGCGCTGGCTGGTCCCGGAAACGGACGATGCGGACGAGCTGCTCCAGCTCATCCGCACCGAACTTTCCATACCACAATAGCAATCGTGCTCCTTGGCTTGCCCCAGAATGACACGAAACTGTCATTCTGAACGAAGTGAAGAATCTATTGGGGCTCTTACCGGCTTCCGCCGCCGAAAGATCCGCCGAAGGATCCACCGCCGCCGCCCGACGAGAACCCGCCGCCACCGCCGCCGCTCCAGCCACCGCCGTGGGGCGTGTGGGCGGCTTTTTCGCGGGCGGCATTGCGCATCGCGGAAGCGGAAATGTTGTTGGACACGCGCATCAGGTCGAACAACGTGGAGGTATTGAGGTTGGCAGCATTCGCAAATTGCTCGAACTGGCCGGGATACAACGCCTTGAACTGCTGGGCGACCTTGTCGGCAATCCCAAACAGGGCGGCAAAAACCAGGAAGTCCCGCCACACGCCGACCTCAATGGCGCCACGCTCCTTGCTGAGCGTGAAATCCTTCAGGTAATTCTCGAATTCGATCAGATGGCATGCTTCCACCTGGCCTTCGGGCGAGCAGGTGTCACCCTTGACCAGCAGATGATGGTCCTGGAACCATTTGCGTCCCCGCGTCTTCTCCCGTTCGGGAATATTGGAGACCCGCTTGAAGGACTTCTTGGACCATTTCTCGAACTCGCCTTCCTCCAGGATGAGATTGTCACCGCTGGCTTCCCGGACCATCTTGTACAGATCGTTTTCCACGGCCTCCGGGAAAGTTTTTTCCTTCTCGAACGAGAGGTTCACGTGGTTGCTCTTCTTGGGATCGGGCAGCACGGTCACGACACCGTCCAGCACCCAGCGGAGGAAGTATGCGCCGATCAGGTTGTTCGAGAAGTCGTTGCCCTCCATCCGGTCACCCTTGACGAGGGCGTAGTAGGCCGCGGACAGATTGCCTCCCAGCGGCACGTCCCGGTACCAGCCGTTGATCTTGTGCTTGCCGTAAAAACTCTTCTTGTACTTCAGGCCGAACACATGGTAGGTGATGAACAGGTACAGGAAGTAGAGGATGGCCAGGATGAACATCCCGGTCGGTGACAGGAAGAAGACGATCAGGAATCCGAAGACAGTCAATATCTCCTCGACAACATCCCAGAAGGTCTTTTTCGGGGTATAGTCGCTGCCGTCCATGGCCTGCGCCTGCACGGACTCGAAGTCCTTGTAGCTGACCGCGGGCGTGAGCAGGTCCGGATCGAAGCGGACCAGCACCGTCATGGCGCTGTTCGTACCGAAAGGAGCCGTGGATTCCGCGCGGATCGCCCCGCCCTCCACGAAAATCTCACTGTTGGAGCGGTAGCCCCACACCTTGACGTTGTCCTGGGTCCATTCCGGTCCGCCGGTCTCGTTGAGGATCATGACTTTCACATGTTTCGGCGGAGCGGAGAGGCCCGGATTGACGAAAGTGAAATACAGGCCGTTCCAGTCCCCCATCTTCATCACCAGGCCCGAGACCTTGTAGGAGACCGTCCACACATGGTCGCCGTAGTCCCCCTGCCCCCAGCAGAGCTCCACGCCGTTGTGCTTGCGCACAATGCCGCAACGGCCCGCTTTCTGCTCACGGGTGCGGTCGGTATCCCAGCCGTCACCTTCCGCAAAGAAGGGCTCCCCGTTTTCGCTGACGGTCAAGTCGGTGATCTCCATCGGGCGCAGGTTGTCGAAGGGAAGGTAGAACTCCGTCCCCGAGACGACGTTGACATCCCATACCTGCGTGATGGTGGCGCTGCCGTCGGCATGCACCACCACCGTCTCATCGATATCCCGGATCTGCTGGGCAAAGCCGGGGACCGCCAGGCACAGCAGTGCCAGCAGCGGAAGCAATCTTTTCCTCATCGGCCGTTATTGAGAGATGAATACCCGGAAGGACATGTCTCCCGGACGGTCGCCCGTGTACAGGTCGGATGCCGTAACGTAAATCCAGACCGTTCCTTCGCTCCATTCGTAATCAACGAATGTAGTGTAAAAGTAGTCATTCCCGTCCGTTCCGGTCGTCACTTCGGTACGGATGCAGGGCAGCGGGGTCCAGACGTCCACCCCATTGTTCTCGCCAGGATAGCAGCGGGAGACCTGGACATTGCCGTGGGTCACCACATAGCGCGTGATATCCCGGGCGTCCAGGATGGCCCGGAAGGAGTCGCCCCACAGTTGCCACTGGCTGGAATACACGTCATAGTCCAAGGTGGTCACTTCAGTACCCGGCACGAAAACCTTCTCGGTGCAGCCCGCCAGGGACAGGCATGCGACCAGCAGGATAAGAAATACGTTTTTCGTTTTCATGGTGTCTGATCTTTTGACAAATGTAACTAAAATAAGCAGGAAAACCGTTGCCTGACGGGGTAATCTGCAAAGACCGGGCCTTTGGCCCATTACTCCTCCACGCGGGAGAATACCAGCTCCTCGAAGTGGCCCAGCCGGACAAAGGTGCCGTCGTTTTTGTAGAAATACAACGCTTCGGAGCCTTCCTCATCCGTGACGGTCAGGTTCCCGCGACGGTATTTATACGTGCCGGCAAATTCGCTTTCGGATTCGCTCGCCGGGATCCGGGTCACCGTCCCGTCGGCGTTCATGTACATGGCCGGGTGCTCCGGAAGATAAGACCGCTCCCGGACCATCACGTCCTTGGCCGACGTGAATTCCAAGGTGTGCGTAATGGTCATCGTGCCGGCGTCGGCCACGAAGGTTTTTTCTACGGCAATCCATTTGGTGCCCTTTAGGACAGGATTCTTACACATGGCACAACTAGCTGAACAAAAGAGAATAACAATAAGCACAAAGATGTGCGGCAGGCTGTATTTTGACATGGCTCCGTTTGATTATAGCGCTAATATAATGAAAAAACGGCAATGAAAAAAACTTAGCCGAAGACAATCGTGCGGTTCTTGTAGGTCAGGATCTTCCTTTCGATGTGCTTGGTGACGGCCCGGCTGAGGACGATTTTCTCCAGATCGCGTCCTTTCAGCACCAGGCTGTCGGGCGTATCCTTGTGCGTGATGCGCACCACGTCCTGTTCGATGATGGGGCCGGCGTCCAGCTCCCGGGTGACGTAATGGCTCGTGGCGCCGATGATTTTCACGCCGCGCTCATAGGCCTGGTGGTAGGGCTTTGCCCCCACGAACGCCGGCAGGAAAGAGTGGTGGATGTTGATGATGTGGTGCGGATATTCCGCGATGATATCGTCGCCGATGACCTGCATGTAGCGCGCCAGCACGATGAAACTGATGCGCTCGCGGCGCAGCAGTTCCATCTCCTCCTGCTCCACCTGCGCGCGGTTGGACTTGTCCGGCGCGATGCTCCATACGTAGAACGGAATGCCGAACTGGTCGGCGACATAGCGCAAATCCTCGTGGTTGGAGATGATGCAGGGGATGTCCACACCCCACTCGCCCGCCCTGTAGCGGGCCATCAAGTCATAGAGGCAGTGGCTCATCTTGCTCACGAAGATGGCCATCCGGGGACGCTCGTCACTGAAGAAGATGCTGGAAGTCATCTCGTAACGCTCCGCGAAAAGTTCGTCCACGACTTCCTTGATGTGCTCACGGGGAATGAAAAAACCTTTGAGCTCCCACTCGATACGCATGAACAGGCGTCCTTCGATGTTGTCCACATACTGGTCGATATAGACGATATTGCCGTGATTGCGGGTGATGAATCCCGTCACATCCGTGATGATTCCCTGCCGGTCAGGACAATGCAGCAGGATAATGGCCTTTCCTTCCATCATAATACATTACACTCTAACGGCGTGCAAGTTACAAAAAAACCAGCACCGAAGCAATAATAAAAAATCCGCCGTAAGTATATGCCGGATCCGTTGTGGGACAGGTAGCCCTTCTTCTCCACGTTCTCGTTGCAAAGGTCGCAGGTAAGAGGCCCGGCTGCTGGTGGGGCGGCATCACCTTGCGTAGCGGGAAAAAAGGATGGGGACACCTCTAAAGGGATAAACCTTGTCCTTCTTGTACCCGGCTGCTTCTCATAGCCAGCGGACGGACTGGCGACAGTGATTCTTTTTGAGTTATTATTGCTTGTATTTATTTTTGCATTATATTTGCAGTACAAACGACAAAACGATACGTATTATGACATCCATGACTATACGAGTTGACGAGCAGCTGAAAAAGAACTTCGATGTCCTTTGTGACCAGTTTGGCCTCAGCAATACCGCGGCCCTCACTCTTTTTATGAAGGCCGTAGTCCGCGAGCGCAGGATCCCGTTCGAGATCAAGGCAGAAACGGAAGCTGAAGTAAGACGCAAAGGCTGGGAGGCCTTCCTTCAGATGCGCGAGACGGCCATTGCCAATGGTGCAGCCGACATGACGCTGGATGAGATTAACGAAGAGATTCGCGCAGCACGAAATGGCAAATAAGGGGATGAGCCTTTCCCGGATCCCAAGGACGTAGTCTTCTACGAGGTGGCTTTGTCCAAGGAAGATGCGTATCTGGTCACGGGGAATATCAAACACTTCCCCAAGAAACCGTTCGTCGTTACTCCGGCGGAGATGATCGCCATTATTGAAGGAGCAGATAAGGACCTGATTCTTTCAAAACAGAAAGCGGAGACATCCCTGTAATGAGGACATCTCCGCGTTAATTGTCTTTATTGGTGCCATCGGCAGTAAAAATGCGACCACTTTTTGCGGCATCCGCACATTCTTCGGCCAAGGAAATCTACGGATATATAATAAAAAAAACCCGCCGTAAGTATACGCCGAGTCTGTTATTATGATATTATTCCTTGGTGCAGAGTAGCGGGAGTGGGTCACGATCCCCCAGTTTTTTGTACCTTTGTACCAATTCTATCACGAGCCGAAATGGAAAAGACCCTTCCCCTTCTGTTCAGCTGCCTGGCAGTGCTGGCAGCTTTGACAGGATGCCGCGGCGGCCGACAAAGCCGGCAAGCGGACAACCAGACCCAGCAGCAAACCGCCCAGACCAACCCGGAAGAAAGCTTCACGCCAGTGGAGATTCCCGCTGACTGCCAAGGCGTTGCGTTCCGGGCCTACGAAGCCGACTGCGCAGCCCAAGGCACGCCCGTCAAGGGCACCTGCCCCGAAGACTGCACCCTCACGTACACCTACACCTTCAACGAAGAGGAAGGATACGAAGAGGTGACGACCTACACCTGCTTTCCGCTGCGCGAGGACGGCTACCTGGTTCTGTCCGCATTCATCGGAGCGGCGGAAAGCTCACCGGGATACTACCACCATGAGACCTTCACCTTCCAAGACGACAAACTCACGAAAGTAACCGGCATGCTTCCGTTGCCGGAAGAGGTGGATGGCTTCCTCTCCAAAGAAGCCTGCGAAGGGAAAGACGCCGAAGTCGAACAGCTGCGCGCCCTCTACCGTTCCCGTCCGTCGGACTTCGTCGTCTATTACGCCGACGCCGGGAAACAGACCCTCTCGCTTGAGCTCCGCCCCCGTGACCTCGAAGAGGAAGAAGGCGTCTGGTCCAGTGCCTTCTGGGACCTGCGCAGCGACGATATGATCGTCTACCGCTGGAACGGAGAAAAGTTCGTCCTCTAGCCATCCTCCGGAATACGGGCTTCACCTACACATTCTTCAAGCCTCGTAACTGCTTGAAAAACAAAAAAACCCGCCGTAAGTATACGCCGAGTCTGTTATTATGATATTATTCCTTGGTGCAGAGTAGCGGGAGTGGGTCACGATCCCACGACCTCCGGACACGACGCATTCAAATGCCTTTTTCTTGTCTGATGTTATGCGACCAATATGCAAAAGAACTCAGGAGGTCGCATATATGTTCAAAAAAGTGGTCATTAAGAACACACTGTGACCTTTGACAAAGATGCGGAAAACGCTAGCCAATTCCAAGGGAATAGACCGGAAAAATCAAGAAACCCGATTCGTTTTTTTAATTCGGAATCATATCAAATTCCAAAACACAACAGATTCTGAGTCCAGTTAAAGTTCCTTGATGTTCTTGAAGAGCATCCATCCTTCAGCAGCCTTGTATTTCTCCACAGAACCGCTTGGCACGTATACCACGCATTTCGACAAGTAAAGAAGGATGTACAGAAATTGATAACATTTTTTCTGAGATAAAGCGAAGGGGCCTCCGTAGTGGAAGCCCCTCTTTAACTGTTTGGCAACAAAAACACCTAAAAAGATACTCGAAGCCCAATTCCAGCAACTGGAGTATAATTGTTTGTCATGCAGAGGGTATCATAATAAGGAACGACCTTAATGTCAAAAGCAAGTTGCTTCATATCTTCGAGGTACATATTTCTTACTTTTGCTACTTTGACTGCATCTATAATAGAGTATATGTCCAAAGCAAGAGCCCCAGCATAACAGACCAGACCACCTATTCCCAAAGCGATGTTTCTCGCTCCTTGTTCAGCAAGCGCAGCGTTTGCAGCTATTAAAGCGGTGCCACCACCACCAAGAGCTATAGTGCCTAATAAATGTCCAACGCCTCGACCCCCTTCTCCACTAATCATTTGGCCAAGCCCGGGGATTAAGAACGAGCACAGGCCCATTACGGCCGGGTTATACTTTTCTTCCCCTCTAAATACATTATAGTCTGCAGTGCTATAAATGCCCTTAAGTTCCTTATACTTCATTCCTGGGCGCAAATCAGCAAGCTCTGCTTTGTCAAGAGTATTTCTTGAGATACCTTTCTTGTAATCCGAAAAGAGATCTCTCGAACCATCTTTATATGTTATCATCATTATGTCTGCCTTTGATAATGTGTATGTAGGACCGTCCAATGAAGATTCTTTGACATACTTCACATCATCTTGACCGACTTCCAAGACTTTCACGCGAATGTCCTCACCGCTTTTCGTGGTAATGACATCTTGAGCAGATAGGCTAACACATAAGGTCACAAATAAGAAAGTTAAAAATAAACGTTTCATAACTTAACATGTTAGAGTTATATGTACAAAAAAAGTGTGGAGCATCTTCCGTCTATCTGCTGGAGGCTCTGGGAAGCCCGTATCAAATAAACAATACCCCACACCCGTATGGCGATGTGCCAGATAGACACGATACACCAAACAAGGTGATGAATGCATTGCTCTTTCCTTGATACGTGAAAATTTCCCAGATTTCCAGCAAGGATAAAAGCGAAAACACTTTCATCAATATGTAATGTCCCGAAGGACAGTAACAAAGATAAGAAAAGTATTTCATTCATTGATGGGGTATTGCGAAAAACGGGTGTGGTTTTTTAGAAAAGGCCGGCCCTGCTAGGAACCGACCTTTTCAGTGTTTCAGAATAGCGTATACAACGGATATCTGCAGAATCCGGACTGTGCTATGACTCCCATCCTCATCCCAAGATGGTTCTTCTCAATCCACTTCCCGATACCGGGGAGGTTGTTCTCATCGAGGAATGCCATGCTGTCAGATTGCAGCGGATGGCCGAGATTGACTGTGGCAACCGCGAAGAGTTCTCCATCGGTGTTATTCAGCAGCAGGGCGACCGTTCCGTTGTTGCGATACTCGGTCTTCTTGAGGGACACTTCGGTCCCATGATAGTCGTAGGTTTTCATGATTCGATCTTTTCAAGGGTGTTTGCAACGATGTCAGTCTGCGTCTTCTCGATACCGGAGACGTCAGTGTATCTCCTGCAGCGGATGCGTCCTATTACATGGACCTTGTCTCCTTTCTGCAGGACTGAGAGATAGGACAGGCTGCCCTTCTTCTCCACGTGCTCGTTGCAGTTGAGCGCATTGAGCACCGAGAAAACAGTGTTCTCTTGCATAGAAGGTTGTTTGCTGGATTCTATTCCGAAGTGCAACGCTTTGAAGCCTGATAGTATAACTTTACTGTCATAACCAGAAAAGCGACAGAGGATGGGATACAAGCATTTGACAAGGGAGCAACGATTTACGATAGAGAGGTTGCTGCAGAGACCAATGAGCCTAAGGGAGATTGGAGAAGTAATAGGGGGCAGTACAGGTACAGATGAAATGCTTGCCGAGATCGAATGGAAACTTAACCACAGGCCCCGTAGGTTTCTGGGTTACCTGACGCCTTTGGAATATTTTAAGAAATTATATAGCTTTGACTTCGGAAGTCGTTGCACTTCCATTTAGAATTCAGTAATCACTGATATAGTTGAGATGAATAGATTGTTTTCTTTAGCGATTTGCCTGGTCGTGCTTATGGGCTGTTCCAAGCCGCTGCAGCCCGTGGACGAAGAGCCGGAAGAACCGGAAGAAGCGGTGGCTGACCTGCCGTTCTTTTCCCGCTATCAGGAGCAGTTTTCCTTTTCGCTTTGGCCGGAAGTGGTGGTGGAGGATGCCTCTTTGGCCGGGGTCGGCTGGAATTTCTCGGCGGCTTTTGAGAATCTGGCGGCGAAGCAGCGGAACAATCCGGATTGGCGTACGACGTTCGACATACCGTCAGCGGAGCTTTCCGCAATGTCTACCCGCAACTTGATGCGGACCTGCTATATTTATCCGTATAATCGGGATTGGCAGGCATTTGATGACGATTATCTGGGAGTTTTGACGGTGATAAGCCGGTTCAATGGCTGGCAGGAGTTGATGCGCCGCAAACAAGCTCCGGAAGAGCTTTTACATCTATTCGAGGAAGTGGAGCACCCTGATGAACCGGGCAGCTTTACTCAACCGATGAATTATACGGAATACCTGAATAGTCACCACAACTATTTCGGAATCGAGTTCCTGGCCCTGGTGATCTCTACGGCGGTTGATTACCATAAATTTTCTCGCACCCAGGCGGCCCGGCTCGCCAGGGAAGTGGAGAAAAAGCTTTCAGAGATGCTGGATAATACCGATAATTACAGTTATGTCGGTCATCTCCGCATAGATTATCTGTTGGGGGCTTTCCTGGCCTGTCGTTACGATGACGGTCTGAGTGCGGAGGACCGCCAGTTCCTGTCCGATTATTTGAATCCATACTCCTTGGCGGAACAATTTGGGATCATACACACGGCGGGCATTCCCATCAAGCAGGACCCGGCGACCGGCTACTGGCTCGTGGATGAAGACGCGATAGCAAAAGCAATGTCAATTATCATAGACAGCCTTGACCGGCTGAAGTAGCCGTCTCGTATTTATCCGGCACCCAACCCAAAAACCGTCCGTTGCGTAAACGGGCGTGACGGCGTAGTCGACGTGGATCCGCTCCGGCGCGATGGTGTATTCCATCTCGAAGAACAGGCGCAGGCCATCGTCGTATGTAGTGTACTACTATTTTATCTCTAATCGATCTCAGCATGCAACTTGCCGCGTAGCTTGATCATGAACTGCAACTTTTTTGTGTCGAATGGGATATAATATCAATATGAAAGAACACTGTACATCAAGGCCAAAAAGAACTCGCTTGAAGTTCGGCAACATTAAAAAATGATGAGAGGTGAGCGTGACGGAAATGTTTGCAAATGTATTAAAAGTGTTATATATTTGCAAGCAAAACAAAGCGCGTATGAGAACGACAAATACTTCCAAAATACAAACGGCTTTCCGCTTTGACTCCGAATTGCTGCGGCGCCTCAAGATCAAGGCTAAGCAGGAGAACCGGAGTCTCAACAACTATGTAGAGACCGTCCTGATGGATGTCGTATACGACGAGCCGAACGAAGAAACCATTGAAGCCATCCGCGAAGCGAAGAGTGGAGAGAACATGGAACAGCTGGATCTGGAGAAGTTTGATGAGTTTGTAGCTGCCCTGTAGAATGTGGAAACTGACCTACACGACTAAGTTCAAGAAGGATCTGAAACGCTACCAGAACAATGCATCCAAGCTGGCGGCGTTGAAAGAAGTCTTGGGACAACTTCAGCAATCCGGGTCTGTTGAAGCGAAGCATAAGCCCCATCAGCTTACCGGAGATTATGCCGGTTGCATGGAGTGCCACATCCAGAATGACTTCTTGTTGGTCTGGATCAACGAGCAGGAGCAGACAATTTCGCTGGTCCGTCTTGGCTCCCATTCGGAGTTATTCAAATAGTGCCGGAAAAACAAAAAAGAAAGGACAAGGCCCTCCCCGTAAAGGGAGAATCCTTGTCCTATTTGCATATATTATGAGCGTGAGTGATAGTTCTTTGTCTTTCTTCGTATTTTTGTAAACAACCACAATACCATCAGCACAATGAAGAAGATTCTTATTCTCATCGGCGATCACGCCCTCGAGCGAATCATAAAGATAAGAGAATCGTTGTCATTTAAGTATCCGGTTAATCTAAATGACAATGTGAAAGATTCCTTATTTTTGCAGTCGCAATGCTGACGTGGACGCTGTTTCTCCTTTTCCTTTTTGTGACAGCCGCGAGTTTCACCCAACGGGTCACGGGGTTTGGCTTCGGCAT
>CADASN010000020.1 GCA_902790635.1 uncultured Bacteroidia bacterium
AACACCAAGTTCATGATCGGCGGCAAGGAGACCCAGCTGAACATCAAGACCCAGGATATCACCGACCTCGAGTGGGGCGGCAAGCTGGAGTTCTACAACTGCGTTGTCGGTGGTGCCATCGACCTCAGCTTCATGCCCGCCATCCTCAAGGGTATCAAGGAGCGCATGGTCGAGGGCCCGCTCACCGGATCCTACGCCCGCGACATCCGCGTCTTCGTCTATGACGGCAAGATGCACCCGGTGGACTCCAAGGAAATCGCCTTCATCATCGCCGGCCGCAACGCCTTCCGTGAGGCTTTCCGCAACGCCGGTCCGAAGATCCTCGAGCCGATCTACAACGTCGAGGTGATGACCCCGTCCGAGTACCAGGGTGCCGTGATGTCCGACCTCCAGAACCGCCGGGGTGTCCTCGGTGAGATGGGCGCCGACAAGGGCTTCGCCATCCTCAAGGCCCGCGTGCCTCTCGCAGAGCTCTACCGCTACTCCACCGCGCTGAGCTCCCTGACCGCCGGCTCCGCGACCTTCACCATGGAGTTCGCTGACTACCAGCCGGTCCCGGGCGATGTCCAGACCAAGCTCCTCGCAGAGTACGCTGCTGCGGAGAAGGACGAGGATTAACTGAAATTGTCCTCCCGGACTTCAGAATTGTCATCCCGGGCTTGACCCGGGATCTCCAAAGAGGCCCTGCAGCGCACTGCAGGGCCTCTTTTTTATCGTTCGCAGACGAAGGCGAAGAAACGGTCGATGTCCTTCCGCTCTTTGAAGCGGGCGATGTAGGCCATGTCGCAGAGGTCGTCGGACAGGGCCTGCGGGACACGCTCGGCCATGCAGATGTCAGCGCCATAGCGCGCCATGATCTCTTCGTGGCTATGCTTGTAGGTGTAGCAGTCGCGGCGGGCGGCGTAGGCGCAGTAGTACTGCTCGCCCTGGGGCTTGCGCGCTTCGTCATACACGACCATGTCCGCCCAGATTTGGAAGACGTCGGTCGAATGCGCGAAATCCATCATGTCCGGCGTGTAGCCTCCCGGCGGGCGCATGTTGACCTCCAGGCCCACGTAGTCCCCCTTCTTGCCCAGGCCCTCGCGGTCCCGGTCCAGTTGGAAGAACTCCAGGTGCACGAAGCGGCTCTTGATGTCGAAGGCCTTGACCGTGCGGCGGCCGATGGCGGCCAGCTTGGCGGGAACGGTCTTGTTGGTCCAGTAGCAGGTCTCCAGGTTGTCGTGGA
This sequence comes from uncultured Bacteroidia bacterium, assembly GCA_902790635.1. Lineage (GTDB taxonomy): Bacteria > Bacteroidota > Bacteroidia > Bacteroidales > UBA932 > Cryptobacteroides. The sequence continues at coordinate 1,226 of CADASN010000020.1, forward strand.
CGATCTCCATGATGGGCGTCGGGAAGACCGTGTTGTTCTCGAAGATGGGCTCTCCCTTCGAATCATAGATGGCATCGTAGCTCACCAGCAGGCCGGTGATGAATTCTTCGATCACGTACTGGCCGTAATTGTCCGGATGGGCGGCGAACCAGGCCTCGAGCTCCGCGATGTCGTGGATCTTGGTGGTGCCGCTGGCTCCCATGCCGCCGTCCGGCTTGGCGATGATGGGGTAGCCGGTTTTCCGAACGAAAGCCTTCACCTTGGCCAGGCCTTCCACGCACTTGATCTGCCGTGCCGTGGGGATGCCCCCGAGAGCATAGTATTTCTTCATCTCGGACTTGTTGCGGATCGACGCGATCCGGTCGTTCCGGATGCCGGTCGTCACGTTGAAGTCGGTGCGCAGGCGCGCGTCCTGCTCCAGCCAGTATTCATTGTTGGATTCAATCCAGTCGATCTTGCCGTATCTGTGGGCATACCACGCCACGGCGCGGTACACTTCGTCGTAGTCCTTCAGGTTGTTCACCTTATAATAATCAGTCAGGGCGCTGCGCAGTTCGTCGCTGAGCTGCTCGTAAGGTGCGTCGGCAATGCCCAGCACGTTGGCGCCGTTCGCGCGCAGGCCGGAGCAGAAATGGGCGTAGGTCTGCGGGAAATGCGGGGAAATGAAAATAACGTTCATAAAGGTATACACTTGGTTTTCGGCAGCGATCTGCCGCATCTGTCCGTTGGAGATCTCCCAGGCGGTGCCGTGCAGCTCTTCGCGCCCGTTGCGCGAGAGGATGTAGCCCCCGTCCGGGAAAGTATAGAACGCGTGACGCCAGCTCTCCGGGAAGATCACGTCTTCGAAGAGCCGCAGCCCGTCCAGCACCACGCCGCGCACCTGGTCGTAGTGCGGCACGATCTGGAGCTTCGTCAGCCCGAGTCCCTCCAGCCAGCGCGGGTACTGCGGATCCACGGCCTCGCCGGGCAGCTCCGGATGGGAAAAGACGCGCTCCGCGCAATTCATCGACCCGGCGCTGCAGCCCATGACCAGTCCGTCAAAGCCGCGCAGCAGTTCCTTCAGGCGGATCTCATGCAGGAAGCGGTTCTGCGTGGGGACGTGTCCGCCGCAGAGGACGATCCAGTCTGCGCTGCGTACAAGCTCCCGGGCGAGGCCGGCATTGCGCCGGTCCAGCATCGTGACCGACGCAGGGGTAATCCCGGAATTGCGAATGCACTCCGACATGGAGTCCAGCACGTAGTCCGTGAACTTGCGGTCGTCCGGGGCTGCGCTCACCAGCAGCACGTGCGGATGTGGGGGCAGCGCGGCCAGCACAGCGGCAAGCAGTCCGTTGTCTTCGGTGAAATGGTCCTCCCCGTACCGGGTCGGACTCCCTGTCAGGATCAGCGTCATCGCGGGTGCAAAGATACGAAAAAGCGGGAACTTTAGTTTTTCCGTCGAATTCTTTCAAATATCTGCAAAGCGTCTCCCGGGGCCCCGAAGGGGTTTCCGGGAGACGAAGTTTTGTTGTAAATTAGCCTGACTGAAACTACTCTAAAACCATATTCATTTATGAAAAGAATCTTCAAACCTATCCTCGTCGCCATCGGACTGGCGCTGCTGATGCCGGGATTCTCCGGCCGGGCGCAGGTCTATGCCGACCGCTCGATCCAGCTCGACAAGTACCTGGTTCCCGTGACTACGCCGACCGCGGCTCCGGATGCACAGGGCTTCCTCGGACGCTGGCTGCTGCTCGAACCGATCAGCAAACCGAACCGCTCCAACACCGTTTTCACGGACAGCTACATCCGTGAGGCTTTCGCCGTGCAGTATTTCCCCGGCCAGCTCGGCAACGTGCTGCCCAAGGACGGCGACAAGGTCAAGACGACCGTAGAATACCAGCCGCCGGTGAACCTGCAGGGCGGCCGTCCTTCCTTCAACTTCAACGAACCTCCGAAGTATGAGCAGAAGAAGGTCACCCTCAAGTGGCATGCCTTCGACAGCAAGATGCCCAACGTGAAGCTCTTCCGCTTCGCGACCAACCTGACCGAGGACCGCTACGGCGTCATCTTCTGGGCCGTGACCGTCGTGAATTGCGAGGAGGACATTCCCAACGTGCGTCTAGCCGTCGGTTCCAACTCCGCTTCCATGTGGTGGGTCAACGGCGAAGAAGCCGTCATCCTGTCCGGCGACCGCCGCCGCGTCATGGACGACTGCGCTTCCCAGCGCCTGACCCTCAAGAAAGGCCGCAACGTCATCTGGGGCGCCGTCATCAACGGTCCCGGCATGAGCGACTTCTGCTGCCGCTTCATCGACGAAGCCGGCAAGCCTGTCAAGAACATTACCCTTTCCACGAAATAAACGATGCGTCCTATGAAAACCAGAAATCTTCTTCTTGCGGGCGCGATTGCCCTTTTCAGCTTGTCTGCAGCGGCCCAGGTGGGCGCTCCTTATATCCATGACCCGTCCACGATTATGGAGTGCGACGGCAAGTACTACACCTTCGGTACCGGTGGCGGCGGCCTGATCTCCGCTGACGGTTGGGTGTGGGAAGGCGGCGCCGTGCGCCCCGGCGGCGGTGCAGCTCCGGATGCCATCAAGATCGGTGACCGCTACCTGGTCGGTTACAGCGCCACGGGCGGTGGTCTGGGCGGCGGACACGCCGGCCGCATCCTCACGATGTGGAACAAGACCCTGGATCCCAACTCCCCCGATTTCGCTTATACTGAGGCGATTGAAGTCGCCCACTCCGAGATGGACGAGGACTGCGATGCCATCGATGTCGGTTTCCTGATGGATCCCAACGGCCGTCTCTTCTGCACCTTCGGCACGTACTTCGGCAACATCCGCATGGTCGAGCTCGACCCGAAGACGGGTGCCCGCAAGGAAGGCGCCAAGGATATGGACGTGGCCATCGACTGCGAGGCTTCCGTGATGATGTACCAGGACGGCTGGTACTACCTGCTCGGCACGCACGGAACCTGCTGCGACGGTGCCAATTCCACCTACAACATCATCGTCGGCCGCTCCCGCAGCCCGTACGGCCCGTTCCTGGACAACGTGGGCCGCGACATGCTGCAAGGTGGCGGTAAGATGGTCGTCGCCGCAGAGGAGCGCCGCTTCGGCGCCGGTCACTTCGGCCGCTATATCGTGGAGCCGGGCGTCGAGAAGATGTCCTTCCACTGGGAGGGCGACCTGGACCTGAGCGGCCGCAGCACCCTCGCCATCCGTCCGATCCTCTGGAAGAACGGTTGGCCTGAGGCCGGCGAGATCCTCGCCGACGGCAACTACAAGATCCTCTCCCGCCGTCGCGGCTACGCCCTGGAGCTGGCCGTGGACTTCGTCCGCGCCCAGGGTGGCATGCGCGGCTTCGGCCGTCAGGCCAACGAGCCTGTCGTCGTGATCGAGAACCAGAAGCTCTCGGAGGTGATCGGCGGCTGGCCGACCGGTGTCATCCCGGCCCGTGCCAATGACTACATGGCCCGCCCGCACCAGCAGTGGACGATCGAGGCCGTGCCCGAGGCCGGCGGTTATCTCGGCGGTCCCTGGTACAAGATCGTGATCCAAGGCACCAACCGCGCCCTGGCAGCCGCTGAAGGCGCCGAGGTCGTGACCGTGCCTGAGTTCACCGGCGCCGACGAGCAGCTCTGGGCCATCGAGCAGCTCACCGACGGCACCTGGCGGATCAAGCCGAAGGCCATCCCCGGCTGCGATGCCAAGGATTTCTGCCTCTACTCTGTCGCTGACAGCACTCCCACCCTGGCGAAGTTCGACTTCAACAACGACAACGCCAAGTGGGACATCAAGGCGCGCTAGACGCCAGACCTGCTTGTCATTCCCGGCCTGACCGGGAATCTCTCAACAAAAAGGGCTGTCCCTGACCGGGGAGAGCTCTTTTTTTGTATATTTACGAACCCAAACGAAAGAAACTAAAAACAGTGTCGATGAAAAAGTCCGTTTTAGCATTTGCACTCTGCTGCCTCGCCGCAGGCAGCCTGTGCGCCCAGAATTTCAATCAGACCGCTCCTTCCGCCGAGGCTGTGTGCAACGGGGACTGGACCGTGGTTTCGGCTGAGGGCGACCTCAACAAAGACGGTGTCAAGGACCTGGTCGCGATTGCCAAGGGGAATTACAGCTGGAAAGGTTTCGCTTTCTACTTCGGAGAGAAGCAGGGCGGTTATACGCTGTTCCGCGACTATGAGCTGCAACTCACGGCGGACGAAGTCAAACTCAGCGTCTCCGACAAGGGGGTGGCGCGCCTTGAGGTTGTCCTCGACTCCGGCGCGGATATTTTCCTCTTCCGCTATGAGGGCGGCGACTTCCGCCTCATCGGCGGCAAGAAGGACCGACACAAATCATCCGAAGACTACGACATCTCCTACAACTACCTCACGGACAAGATGATCCGTACTGACGGATCGGGCAAGAGCCGCAAGAGCACGACCCTGGACATGCCCAAACTGCCGAAGATTCACTTCGGCTGGATCCCGCTCGACTACGATATGCTCGACTATCTGGTAGAGGAGCCCGAGGAGGAGGATCCATTGGGCCCGGAAGACGTGCTTGTGATGGGCATTTTCCGCGTGATGCAGGCCAACGAGATGCTCTTCTGGCATTTCTGCGACTCTGAGAATCCCTACCACAACCCCAGGCCGGCGGATGAAGGGTGGTATGCCGAAGACGAGCACATGAGCCCGGGCAGCTACAACTACTACGGCTCCCTGACCTTCACGAAGCGCCCGGACGGGAGCTATCTGATCGATCTGACCGAATCGACTACGGACCGGTCCTTCGAGTCGAGCATCGACTGGGACGCGGAGGAGGTCGAGCTGCCGGAGGGCGCCTACGAGGAGGAGCTCTCCGGGACGACCTGGATTTTCAAGGACGGCAAGTTCACCGTCGAATCCGTCCGGGAAGGCGGGAATGAGCCGGAGGAAGCTACGGCGACAGCTTCTCCCGTCGCCAGGTAACCCCTTTACAACAGGCCGGCTTCCATTTTTCGCCCCAAGAGAACGCCGACAGAGCTCAGCCGGAATGCGGTGTGGGCGGGCGGCATATTATATTAGAGGATTTTTGCTAAATTTGTAGTTTGGAACAAAAGATCCTCAAGATATGTACAGAACCCACACTTGCGGCGAGCTTCGCCTCGCCGACCAAGGCAAGACAGTGACCCTCGCGGGATGGGTACAGAAATCCCGCAAACTCGGCGGCATGACCTTCATCGACCTGCGCGACCGCTACGGCATCACGCAGCTGGTCGTGGAAGCGGACGCCGCACCCGAACTCGTCGAGGCCGCTTCGGGCCTGGGCCGCGAATTTGTCATCCAGGCCACGGGCGAGGTCCTCGAGCGCCAGAGCAAGAATCCCAAGATGCCGACGGGCGAGATCGAGATCAAGCTCAGCGCCATCCGCATCCTCAATAAATCCGTCACGCCGCCCTTCACCATCGAGGAGAATTCCGACGGCGGCGAGGACCTGCGCGCCAAATACCGCTACCTCGACCTGCGCCGTCCGCCCCTGCAGCGGGCCCTCGCACTGCGCCACCGCCTCGCGCAGGAGATCCGCTCCTACCTGGACGGCCAGGGCTTCATGGAGATCGAGACCCCGTACCTGATCAAGTCCACCCCGGAGGGCGCCCGCGACTTCGTGGTACCGTCCCGCATGAACCCGGGCACCTTCTACGCCCTGCCGCAGAGCCCCCAGACTTTCAAGCAGTTGCTGATGGTCGCGGGCTACGACCGCTATTTCCAGATCGTGCGCTGCTTCCGCGATGAGGACCTGCGCGCCGACCGCCAGCCGGAGTTCACGCAGATCGACTGCGAGATGAGCTTCGTTGAGCAGGAAGACGTGCTGAACACCTTCGAGGGCATGATGCGCCAGATGTTCAAGAACGCCCTCGGCGTGGACATCCCCAACCCGCTGCCGCGCATGAGCTGGTACGACGCGATGGATGACTACGGCTCCGACAAGCCGGACATCCGCTTCGGGATGAAGATCCGCGAGATCACGCCCCTCGTGCAGGGTTGCGGATTCAGCGTCTTCGACGGTGCACAGTACGTGGGCGGCATCGCCGTCCCGGGCTGCGTCGAGTACACCCGCAAGCAGCTTGACGAGCTGACCGAATGGGTCAAGCGCCCGCAAGTGGGCGCCAAGGGCCTGGTCTATATCAAGTGCAACCCCGACGGCAGCGTCAAGTCCAGCGTGGACAAATTCTACACGCCGGAGCAGCTGCAGGCCGTCGCAGTGAAGTGCGAAGCCAAGCCCGGCGACCTGGTGCTGGTCCTCTGCGGCCCCAAGCGCAAGACGCAGACGCAGCTGGGTGTGCTCCGCATCGAGATGGGGAACCGGCTGGGCCTGCGCGACCCGAAGGTCTTCGCCCCGCTGTGGATCGTCGATTTCCCGCTCCTGGAGTGGAGCGACGAAGACCAGCGCTTCTACGCGATGCACCACCCGTTCACGGCTCCCAAGCCGGAGCATGAGAAATGGTTCTACTCCGACAAAAAGGAGGACCTGGAGCGCGTCTGCGCCAATGCCTATGACTTCGTGCTGAACGGCACGGAGCTCGGCGGCGGATCCATCCGGATCCACGAGGCCGCGATGCAGGAGCGGATGTTCGAGGTGCTCGGCATCAGCAAGGAGGACGCCGAATACAAATTCGGCTTCATCATCAACGCTTTCAAGTTCGGCGCCCCGCCCCACGGTGGCCTGGCGTTCGGCTTCGACCGTGTCTGCGCCCTCTTCGGCGGGCAGGAGACGATCCGCGACTACATCGCCTTCCCGAAGAACAACCAGGGCCGCGACGTGATGATCGACTCCCCGTCCCGGATCGACGACGCGCAGATGGAAGAGCTCTTCCTCTCGTCCACCTACACGCCCCCGCAGCCGTGAGGATCCAATTGAACTACGACCTGTCCGCGCAGAACACCTTCCGGATGAAGGTGTTCTGCGCGTGCTGGGTCGAGTACGAGACGGTCAAGGAGCTGGAAGGGCTCAATTTCGACAAGCTACCGAAGCCGTTGCTGCACATCGGCGCGGGAAGCAATCTGTTGTTCACCAAGGATTTCCCGGGCACGGTCCTGCACTCCAACATCGAGTTCATCAAGTACATCGACATGGGCCTGCAGGAGGTGCCGGTCATGGTCGGCGCCGGGGTGCTCTGGGATAATTTCGTGGCGGAGACCTGCCGCCACGGCCTCTGGGGCGCCGAGAACCTCTCGCTCATCCCGGGCGAGGTGGGCGCTGCGGCCGTGCAGAACATCGGTGCCTACGGCGTGGAGGTGGGGGATCTCATCTCCGGGGTGGTCTGCTTCGACCTGCAGGAGCGCAAGAAAGTCAGGTTTTCCCGTGCGGAGTGCCGCTACGGCTACCGCGATTCCCTGTTCAAGCAGCCGGAGTTCCGGGGCCGCTATGTGGTCACGAGCGTGCTGCTGCGCCTGACGCGTCAGTATAGTCCCCGCTTGGAATACAAGGGGATTCGCGAGGCGTTGGGGATTCCCGGTCAAGCCGGGAATGACGCTGCCGCCGACCCGAGCCGCGTCATGGCCGACCCGATCGGCCATCTCACTCCCCAGCAGGTGCGCGATGCCATCATCCGCATCCGCCGGCAGAAGCTGCCCGATCCCGAGGAACTCGGCAGCGCCGGCAGTTTCTTCAAGAACCCGGTCGTGAGCCGGGAAGAGTTCGCGCGCATCTCGCCGGACGGCAGCGCACCGCACTATGACCTGCCGGACGGCATGGTCAAGGTGCCGGCGGCGTGGATGATCGACCGGTGCGGCTTCAAGGGCGCAGTCGAAGGCGGCGCGGCGGTGTATGAGAAGCAGCCGCTCGTGATCGTCAACCAGAGCGGCGAGGCCTCCCCGGAGGATGTCCTCGCGCTTGAGCAGAGAATCATCAACGGGGTGCAGGAACGCTTCGGCGTCACCCTCCACCCGGAAGTGGAGCATATATGAGTTCATTCAAGATCGAAGGCGGCCACCGCCTGCACGGAGAGATCGTGCCCCAGGGCGCCAAGAACGAGGCCCTGGAAGTGATCAGTGCCGTTCTCCTCACCTCCGAGCCCGTCACCATCACCAACGTCCCGGAGATCCTGGACGTCAAGAACCTGATCGAGTTGCTGCGGGGGATGGGGGTCAATGTGGAGCGTCGCGCCAAGGGCGAATACACGTTCACCGCCAACCACGTCAACGAGTTCTACATCCGCAGCGCCGACTTCGTCGCGCGATGCGCCCGGCTCCGTGGCTCCGTCCTCGTCGTGGGGCCGCTGCTGACGCGTTTCGGCCAGGCATTCTTCCCCAAACCGGGCGGCGACAAGATCGGCCGCCGGCGCGTGGACACCCACATCGAAGGTTTCATGCGCCTGGGCGCGAAATGCGCCTACGACACGGCCAAGCGGGCCTACAACCTTTCCTCGGGCCGCTCAATGCAGGGTTGCTATATGCTGCTGGACGAGGCCTCCGTGACCGGTACGGCCAACATCATCATGGCCGCGACCCTCGCGAAAGGGACCACCACCATCTACAACGCCGCCTGCGAACCTTATGTGCAGCAGCTCTGCAAGTTGCTGATCGCCATGGGGGCGCAGATCGAGGGCCTGGGCTCCAACCTGCTCACCATCCACGGGGTGGAGCGGCTGCACGGTGCCACGCACCGCATCCTGCCGGACATGATCGAGGTGGGTTCCTTCATCGGCATGGCCGCGATCACCCAGAGTGAACTCACCATCAAGGACGTATCCTGGGAGAACCTGGGCATCATCCCCGAGTGTTTCCGCCGCCTGGGCGTCAAGCTCGAACAGCGCGGCGACGACATCTACATCCCCGCGCAGCGGAGCTACGAGATTGAGTCCTTCATCGACGGCTCCATCATGACCATCGCCGACGCTCCCTGGCCGGGCCTGACCCCGGACCTGCTGAGCGTGATGCTGGTGGTGGCCACGCAGTGCAAGGGCAGCGTGCTGATCCACCAGAAGATGTTCGAGAGCCGCCTGTTCTTCGTGGACAAGCTGATCGACATGGGCGCGCAGATCATCCTCTGCGACCCGCACCGCGCCGTGGTCATCGGCCACGACCACAAGATCAACCTCCGCGCGAACCGGATGACGTCCCCGGACATCCGTGCCGGTATCGCCATGCTCCTGGCGGCCATGTCCGCCAAGGGCACTTCCACCATTGACAACATCGAGCAGATCGACCGCGGCTACGAGGACATCGAGAGCCGCCTCAATGCGCTCGGTGCCCATATCGAGCGATTATAGATTCCTATCATGCAGGTACTCAAGTTCGGCGGCAGTTCGGTAGCGGACGCCACCCGCATGTCGCGGGTAATCGACATCGTGCTCGCCGCGGCGGCGAAGGACCGGGTGATCCTGGTCTCCTCCGCGATCAGCGGCTGCACGGACGCGCTCATCGCCATCGGCGAGGAGACGGATCCGGAACGCAAGGCGCAGCAGATCGAGGCGTTGCGCAGCCGGCACCACGCCATCGTGCGGCGGCTGTTCACCGGCGCCGAGCGCCGGGAAATGCTGACCGAGCTCGACGGCCTTTTCGACGAGCTGGCGGCGGCGGAGCCCGGGACCTGCGTGACCTTCGGCGAACTGTTTTCCACGCGCATCCTGGCGCGGAAATTCGCCTGCGAAGACGTTGCCACGCAGTGGCTGGACTCCCGTGAACTCGTGCGGACGACCGGCGGTGTCGTGGTCGAAGGCCTGACCTACGGGAAGATCCAGGCCGCGGTGCAGGCGTCGCCGGGGACGCAGCTTTTTGTCGCGCCGGGCTTCATCGCCTCCGACGGCGACGGCCGCCCGACGACGCTCGGCCGCGGCGGCTCCGACTACAGCGCAGCGCTGTTCGCCGCCGGCGCCCGGGCATCCACGCTGGAGATCTGGACCGACGTGCCGGGCATGATGACCGCAAACCCCAAGGTCATCCCGGTCGCAGTGACCATCCCCGACATCTCGTACAAAGCCGCCCTGGCCCTGGCTGAGAACGGTGCCAAGGTGCTTTATGCTCCGACGGTGAAGCCGGCGATGGAAGCGGGTATCGCTTTCTCGATCCGCAACACCTTCGATCCCCGGCATCCGGGGACGCTGGTCTCCGGCCGCCCGGCTGTCCGGGAAGGCGAGTGGATGGGGGTGACCAGCCGTACGCTGGCGGACAAGGGCGAGTCGGTGGTCTGTCTGGTCGGCGAGGGCATCCCGTCCCGGGCTTCGGCTGCCGGGCGCATCCGCGCCGCGCTTGCCGAGGCGGGCATCCAGCCCCTGGGCGAGGTCACGGGCGAGGGAGACATCTTCTTCATCCGTGTCCGTCCGACGGTGGAGCAGGCGGCCGTGGGTGCCATCCATCATGAGTTTTTCGAGTCGCGGGCCGTGACCGTGATTCCGGTCTTCATTGCCGGATTCGGTGCCGTGGGGCAGGAGCTGGTGCGCCTGATCGGCCTGAGCGCAGGCCGGATCGCCGCGCGCCGCGGCCGCTCCATCCGCATCGTCGGCCTGTCCAACAGCCGCCGCTATGTGGTGGACCTGCGGGGCATACGGCCGGAAGAGGCTGCGCAGCGCCTCGAGGCCGGCGAGAGTACCGGCGAGGGCGCCTTCTTCGACGCCGTCCTTGCGAGCGCCCCCCGCGGCTCCGTGTTCGTGGACTGCACGAACGACCACCATCTCTACCGGCATTATCCGGAGCTCTTCCGCGGCGGGATCAACATCGTGACCTCCAACCGCCGCTCCCTGGCCCTGCCTTTCGTGGAGTATGCCGCCCTCAAGACCGAGGCCCGGCAGAACGGGGCCTTCTTCCGCTACGACACCACGGTGGGCAACTCCCTGCCCATCCTCGAATCCATCGCCAGCGACGCCAACTGCAGCGACGGCATCGAGTCCATCGAAGCGGTGGTCTCTTGCACGCTCAACTACATCATCACCAACTATGACGGCGCCCGGCGTGACAGCTTCGCCACGCTCCTGCGCCAGGCCCAGGACGAAGGCCTGACGGAATCCGATCCGCGCACCGACCTCGGCGGCAAGGACGTGCTCCGCAAGCTGCTCATCCTTGCCCGGGAAGCCGGCGTGCCCCTGGAGGCCGGCGACGTGGAGATCGTCCCGATGCTCGGCCCCGAGTTCTTCGACTGCCCGCTGGAGGAGTTCTATCAGCGCCTGGCCTGCTACGAGCCCCAGTTCATCGCCCGCGAGGCGGAACTGGATGCGGCCGGGCAGCGGCAGCGTTTCGTGGCCTCACTGCGCCGCGACCCGGCCGCCCGCCACGGCTACCGGGCCGAGATCAAGATGCAGCGCGTCGGGCCCGACAATCCTTTCTACTGGATCAGCGGCACGGAGAACGTTACCGTGGTCCGCAGTGAGTATTCCGCCCCGCTCGTGATCAAGGGTGCGGGCGAGGGCGTCCGGCTGGCCGCCACCGGTATCATCAAAGACATTCTCATGTAGTATGGAACTTTTCCGCCAGATCCTGTCCATCGACTCCACTTCCGGCCGCGAACGGGAGTTGAGCGAGTGGCTCGCCACGCACCTGGAGGCCCCGTCCGTACAGACGTTCGAAGTCGGGGATGGGACGCTGAACCTGCTGCTCTCCTGGGGCGAGCCCCGCGTCGTATTCTGTTCGCACATGGACACGGTCCCGCCCTACATCCCGCCGACCTTTCTGGAGGACCGGGTGCTCGGGCGTGGCACCTGCGATGCCAAAGGCCAGTTCTACGCGATGTACCGCGCCTGCCAGCGCCTGGCGGCTGCGGGTCGCACGGACTTCGGCCTGCTCATCCTCGCCGGCGAGGAGACGGGCTCGTGGGGCGCCAAGGCCTTTGCCCGGACGGATTTCCGCGCACCGCTGCTGGTCGTGGGCGAACCCACGGACAACTGCATGGTGAGCGCCTCCAAGGGCACCAAGTCCTTCGGCCTCCGCTTTTTGGGCCATCCCTTCCACTCCGGCTACCCGGAGCGGGGCCTGAGCGCCGTCGATCTCTTCCTGGAGTTCATGCAGGACCTGCAGGGAGCCGGGTTCCAGGAGGATCCTGTCCTCGGAGCCACCACCTGGAACGTCGGTCTCCTGCGCAGCGACAATCCCCAGAACATCCTCAGCCCCGAGCTGAGCTGCCGCCTGTATTTCCGCACGACTTTCGCCTCGGACAAGGCGGTGGTCGCGTGGGTACGTGCCCAGGCGGGCTCGACCCTGGAGCTGGAGGAGCGCGGCGGCGATGCGCCTGCCCGCTACCTGACGCTGCCGGGTTTCCCGTCCGCGCCGGTCGCTTTCGGCAGCGATGCCCCGCACTTGTCGAACTTCGCGCAGAAAATCATCTGCGGGCCGGGCTCCATCACCGTCGCGCACCGCGACGAGGAGTTCGTGCGTCTCGCGGATCTCGAACAAGCAGTCAACAACTACGTCCAGATCTATGAAAGTTATCATTAGCGGATACGGCAAGATGGGCCACATGGTCGAGGCCGTCCTGCAGCGCCGCGGCATCGAGCTCGTGTGCGCTTCCGAAGATGTCTGTGCCATCCCCCGGGACGTGGCCCGGGAGTGCGTGTGCATCGATTTCACGACCCCCGATGCGTTCCGGGCCAACTACCGGACCCTTGCGTCGAACTTCAAGGCCGTCGTGGTGGGCACGACGGGCTGGTATGACATCAAGCAGGAGGTCTTCGCCGCTTTCGAGGCGGCCGGGACCCCGATGATCTGGGGCTCCAATTTCTCTGTCGGCGTGATCGCCCTGTTCGCCGGCATCGCCCGCACCTGCCAGGTCCTCAAAGGACACGGATATACCCCGCACGTGGAGGAGATCCACCATATCCACAAACTGGACGCCCCGAGCGGCACCGCCAAGAGCATCGGCGTGCTGATCGAGGATTTTCTCGGCGAGAAGCCGGAGATCGGCTCCCAGCGCATCGGGGAGGTCCCCGGCACGCATATCGCCGAATTCACCTCCGGTGTGGATAAGCTCACCCTGACCCACGAGGCCTTCTCCCGCCAGGGCTTCGCCGAAGGCGCTGTCGATGCCGCCCTGATGACCGAAAGCCTCAGCGGCGTGCACGAATTCAAGGACCTGATTCTCAGCGCCTAGAGTACTCGCTGTCCAGCGGCAATTTGCTGAAGGTCGGCGTGGCGACGGCGGCGGGCTCCCAGCCGTCGGCGCTGCCGAAGACGGTGAAGTCGATGACGCCCAGCGGAGCGTCCTTCGGCCAGTCGGTGACGGTCAGCCGGACGAAGCGCGCCCGCACCGGCGGGAAATCATGATAGAAAGTATCCTGCGCGACGGCATTTCCCGTGCGGTCGAGCACGGTCTCGTAGTGCTCCCCGTCGAGGGAGGTCTCCAGCCGGAAGCGATAGACCGGCAGCGCCCCGCCGCGCATGCCGAAGCCGCGCCGGGCGCCGCTGCCGAACAGCACGCGCATCCCGTCCACGCGGAACAGCTGCACCACGTCGAAACGCGTCGCCGGCGAAAGCTCGATGGTCAGCTGGGGCTGGGCGTCGTCCGCAGCCGGGCGCCAGAGCGTGCCGCTGTAGTCGTCCACGGCGTAGGCCGCGGGGAAGCCTTCCTGCTCGGAAGAGCATTTGGAGAGGGCGTTCATCGCTCGCATCTTGTTGATGGTCACGGGGATGGATGATTTCATCGACGGATCGGCGCGCACTCCCGGGGCCGGCTGGGGCGAGTCCGTGACCGTGACGCTCATCAGGCCGTCCTCGTCGAAGCGCACCCGGTCCATGCCGATACGGCGGCCGCCCGGCGGATTGGAAAGGACGATGGTGTAGAACTGCCACCATTCGCCGTCAGGCGCCTGGACGATAGATCCGTGGGCCGTACCCGTGACAAGGCCTTCCGTCTTGCGGAGCAAGGGGTTGTTGGGGGCATAGGTATAGGGGCCGAGCGGTGAAGTGGCGGTGTAGTAACCCTCTGCGTAGGTCTTCCACTGGGTGCCGGAGGCGGAATACTCCAGATAATAGACTCCATTGCGCTTGATGACCCAGGGGCCTTCGATCCAGGCCACGCCGGGATATTCGTTTTTCTCCCCGTAGCGTTCCCAGGCATGCATCGGGTTGAAGCCGAAGAGATGCACCGGCTTCTCCGCGAAACGGGTCAGGTCCTTCGGGTCGAGCTTGACGCCGTAGATGCCGCTGATGCCGCGTCCGGGCCAGAAGAGATAGGGCTGCCCGTCATCATCGACGAAAATCTTGGTGTCGAAGCCGCCGTTCCAGCCCAGTTCCACCGGTCCGGTATTCTTGAACGGACCCAGGTCCCGGAAGGGACCCAGGGGGTTGTCGGCGACGAAGAGGTTGTCGCTGTTGCCGGAGAGGTAGAATTTCCCCTGGTATTTGACGATGTCCGGCGCCACGGGAACGCCCTGCACGGCATGGAAATCCCAGTTCAGCAGGTCGTCCGACACCCACGCTCCGCCGCCGGTGCAGTACATGTAATACTTGCCGCCTTCTTCGAGGACGGTGACGTCGCCGGAGGCATTGCCGCCGGGTCCGATGGGCATCGGGAGCGGGTTGCAGTAGCGGGGATCCTGGGCGGAAGCGGCCAAGACCGTGCAAAGGGCGCAAAAGGCCGTCAGGAACAATTTCTTACGCATAGTGGAGAGTTTAAACAAAGATACCGAAAAAAACAGAAAAAGATTCGTAACTTTAAAACTTGTTACCTGAAGCATCAAAAATCTACCGATATGAAAACCCCGAAACCCCTTTCCCTTCTGTTTGCTTTGGCTGCCGTCCTCACCCTGGCCGCCTGTGCTACCGTAAATCCCACTGTCCGGCGCGTGCAACGCATCGAAGCGCTGGACGACTCCGCCTGGGATGCCTCGGTGTGGATCTCCGTCGCGGATGCGCCGGTCGTGACCGGTCGGATCGGCGGCGACAACGAACTTGCGGCCGACGGCCAGAACTGGTTTGTCCAGGATATCGTCAATGAGAAGAAGGTCGTGTCGGCGAAGTGGATGACAACGGGCCTGGGCGTCTATGAACTCTACGTCAACATCCTTCCCGTCGGTCAGGAGGTGCTCAAGCCGGGCTTCACCCACTACGCCAAGACGAAGTATTCGTTCACCTACGACGTGACGGCGCTGTTCAAGACCAGCAAGGGTTCCCAAAACACCCTGGCCGTCTCGGTCACGCCCGGCTGGTGGGGAGACAAGATCGTGACCCCGAGCGGCCACGAGGGGATGATCGGCAAGAAATGCGCCTTCCGCGGCGTGCTGGAGCTGACCTATGCGGACGGCAGCACGCAGCTGTTCGGTACCAATCTGACCGACTGGAAGGCCGGGATGGGCGGTCCGGTCACCCACGCGGCCATTTTCGACGGGGAATACTACGATGCCCGGGAGGACATGGGCCCCTTCTATGCTCCGAAACTCTCCACCCCGGAAGAGAATCGGGAATTCGCCGGCGAGATCCTTCCTTCCGACGGTGCCGAGATCTACCGGCGCACCGACCTGGCGCTCTCCCCCGTCCGGGCCTATGTCTGGAAGGAGATCGAGGGAGCGAACGAAGAAGCCTACGGCAAAGTGGTCATCGACCGGGAATACGCCAAGGGCGAGCAGATGACCCTCCGGCCGGGCGAGACGCTGGTCGTGGACTTCGGCCAGAATGCTTCGGCCGTGCCGTCCTTTACCTTCAAGGCCGAAGGCGGCACGGTCCTGACCTGCCTGCCGGGAGAGCTGCTCAACGACGGCAACGGTGCCAGGAGCCGCGGGATGGACGGTCCGGAGGGGAGTGTGCACCGGACGAACCTGCGTATGCACGAGACGGCCATCCGCCTGCAATACACCTTTGCCAATACCCGCGCCCTGGACCGGCCCGGCTATGACCTGGAGTGGTTGGATTATACTCCGCACAGGACCTTCTTCGGCTACCGCTATCTTTCGATCACGGCTACGGACGAGGTCGAGATCAGCCATCTTGTCTCCGTGCCGGTCACATCCATCTCCAAAGAGATGGAGACCGGGAAAATCACCACGGGGGACGAGTCGGTCAACAAGCTGATTTCCAACACGCTGTGGGGTCAGCGCTCCAATTATCTCTCCGTGCCGACGGACTGCCCCCAGCGCAACGAGCGCCTCGGCTGGACGGCGGACACGCAGGTCTTTACCGAGACAGGCACCTTCTTCGCCAATACGGACCGTTTCTTCCACAAGTGGATGCGCGACATGCGCGACTCCCAGAGCGAGACCGGCGGCTTCCCGGGCGTGGCTCCGCTGGCCCAATACGGTGGCGACATGATGCGCCTGGGCTGGGCCGATGCGGGCGTGATCGTCCCCTGGACCATCTGGAAGCAGTTCGGCGACGTCTCGATCATTGAAGAAAACTGGGAGGCGATGGACCGCTTCATGGGCCATGTCAATGCCACCCGCTACGACCACGAGGCCCTGGCTGCCGAGAACGGCAACTACCAGTGGGCAGACTGGCTGAGCTACGAGCCGCTGGAGAGCCACGGCGGCAGCGCCTTCACGACCGACGCGAACGGACGGCGCAAGCCGCTGCCGGACGCCGTCACCTACTGGAGCTATCTGGGGGCCTGCTACTGGGCCATGGATGCGGAGATGATGCGCGACATGGCTGCGGTCACCGGCCGTGATGCGGCGAAGTATCAGGCCATGGCCGACGCGGCCCGGGAGTACCTGAAGCAGACTTTCCTGGACGGAAAGGGCGGCTTCAAGACTCCGCTGTTCAACACGATGCAGACCCCGGCCCTGTTCGCGCTCCGCTGCGGCCTGGTCGAGGGCGCGGCGAAGGACGCGCTGATTGCCCGCCTGCGGGCCAATTTCGCCGCCCACGGCGGCTGCCTGCAGACCGGCTTCCTCGGCACTTCGATCTTGATGCAGACCTTGACGGCGAACGGGATGGCAGACATCGCCTGGGACCTGGTCTTCCAGCGCAAGAACCCCAGCTGGCTGTACTCCATCGACAACGGCGCCACCACCATCTGGGAGCGCTGGAACAGCTATACGCTCGAGCACGGCATGGGCCCGAAGGGGATGAACTCCTTCAACCACTACGCCTACGGCTGCGTCTGCCAGTGGATCTGGGAGACGGCGGCCGGCATCGCCGCCACGCCGGCCGAGCCCGGCTTCCGGCGCATCGTGATGGCGCCCGTGCCGGACAAGCGTCTGGGCCACCTCGAGGCAGAATACGCTTCGGCCGCCGGCCCCATCAAGAGCGCCTGGCACTATGAGGGCGACCGCTGGATCTGGGAATTCTCCATCCCGGAAGGCGCTTCGGCAGCGGTTACGCTCCCCGGCGCGACGGAGTCGAAAGACTACGGCCCCGGCCGCCATAGAATTGAACTATAAAAAAGAATTCTTATCTTTACGCTCGTTAGTTAAATAGTGTTGCGTATGAAATCTCTTGTCCTGCAAGGATGCGGTACGGCGCTGGTGACCCCGTTCACCCCGGAAGGCGCCGTGGATTATGAAGCCTACGGCCGGATGGTGGACCGCCAGGTCGCCGCGGGCGTGCATTTCCTTGTCCCTTTAGCTACTACCGGCGAGACGCCGACGCTGTCCGCCGGCGAGAAGACAGCCATCTACCAGGTCGTCAAGGAGCACGCCAAGGGGCTGCCCCTGATGCCCGGCGTGGGTGTGAACAGCCTGCCTGACACCCTGGGCAACATCCACCTCCTGGAACCCCTGGGCGCCGATGCGCTGCTCGTGGTGGTGCCGTACTACAACAAACCCACCCAGCAGGGCCAGTATGAGTATTTCAAGGCCGTGGCCGCGGAGACTTCGCTCCCGGTCATCATCTACAACGTCCCGGGCCGCACCGGTGCCAACATGCTGCCGGACACGGTCATCCGCCTGGCGGAGGAAGTTCCCAACATCCGGGGCATCAAGGAAGCCTCCGGCAATTATGACCAGGTCAGCGAGATCATCCGGCGGGCGCCGGAGGACTTCACCGTCCTGGGCGGCGACGATGACCTGACCCTGGCCTTCATGGCCACGGGCGCCCACGGCGTCGTGTCCGTGGCATCCAACATCGCCCCGAAGGAGGTTTCGCAGATGGTGGAGGCGATGCAGCGGGGCGACCTCGCCGAGGCGCGCCGCCTGCACCACCGGCTCTTCCCGCTCTTCAAGGCCTGTTTCGTGGAGTCAAGTCCGATCCCGGCCAAGGCGGCCCTCGCGCAGCTCGGTGTGACCGGGGACACGGTCCGCCTCCCGCTCGCCCCTGCTTCGCAGGCAACCCGCGCATTGATGCAGAATGTTTTAGCTGAATTATGGAAATAACGATCGACAAATTCAACGAAGTGATGGCCGACCTGGAGGCTGGCCGGCTCCGCGTCGCCGAGAAGGTGGACGGGGTCTGGAAGGTCAACAAGCAGGTCAAGGAAGTGATCCTGGCAGGCTTCAAGCTGGGAGCCGTCACAGATATGTCCCAGGGGCAGTTCTCCTATTTTGACAAGGCCACTTTCCCGGTCCGGAAGTTCCGGCAGGAGGATGGGGTGCGTATCGTCCCGGGAGGCTCCAGCATCCGCCGCGGCGCCTATCTGGCGCCCGGTGCCATCGTGATGCCTCCGGCCTACATCAACGTAGGCGCCTATGTCGGTGAGGGCACGATGGTGGACAGCCATGTGACCATCGGTTCCTGCGCCCAGGTGGGACGGCACATCCATATCTCCGCTTCCACGCAGATCGGCGGCGTGCTCGAGCCGGCCGGCGCCATGCCGACCATCATCGAGGACGGCGCGTTCGTGGGCGGCAACTGCGGGATTTACGAAGGCACCATCGTGCAGGAAGGCGCCGTGATCGCCTCCGGCGTGATCATCACGGCCTCGACGGCGCTGTTCGACGCCACCAAGGGCGAATTTCTGCCGCGCAACGCTGACGGCCGCGTGGTCGTGCCGCGCGGCGCCGTGGTCGTGTCCGGCAGCAAGCCCATCCGGAAGGGTGCGGCCGCCGGCTCCGGCGTGGCCCTGTACTGCCCGGTCATCGTCAAGTACCGGGATGAGAAGACCGCCGGCTCCGTGGCGCTCGAGGAGTTGCTGCGCTGATGGCACGGCTCTACAAATATTCCGGTGCGGGCAATGATTTCGTCGTGCTTGACGGCCGGACGGAAGATGTCTCTGCGTACCGTACGCCGGAGCGCATTGCCGCGCTCTGCGACCGCACGACGGGTTTTATCCCTTCATCCGCTGGCCTGACCGGCGGCTCCCGTCCCGGCGCGGACGGCCTGATGATCCTGACGGATGACCCGGACTACGATTTTCGGATGGAATACTACAATTCCGACGGTTCCGGCGGGATGATGTGCGGCAACGGCGGGCGCTGCATCGTGGCCTTCGCCGATGCGCTGGGCTTGAAGCCCCGTGACGGCCGCGTTTTCCGCTTCATCGCGGCGGACGGGGAGCACACGGGGGAAATTCTCGCCCGCGAAGGCAAGCGCAAGACGGTACGCCTCCGGATGATCGACGTGCATACCTTCCATCCGGCCCTGGACGGCTGGTTCCTCGACACCGGCACGCGCCACTTCGTGCGCTTCGTGCCGGATGCCGATGCCGTTGACGTGGAGACGGAAGGCCGCCAGGCGCGCTGGGATCCCGTTTTTGCGCCCATCGGCGCCAATGCCAATTTCGTCTCCGTCGATCCCGACGGGACGCTCCGCGTCCGCACCTTCGAGAAGGGTGTCGAGGCGGAGACGCTCGCCTGTGGCACCGGCATCACCGCCGCGGCCATCGCGGCAATGTTAGCGCACGCACCCTCCACCTGTCATCCTGAGCCTGTCGAAGGATCTTTCTGCTACAATATCCAGGCGCGGATCGACCGGCTGGCGGTGGCGTTCCGCCCCCTGGCGGACGGGAGCGGCTTCACGGACGTGTACCTGACTGGCCCGGCGGAAGAAATTGGCCGAGATGCGTGAGATGCAAGTCATTGACAATTAATGAAAAGTGAAATCACGGGGTCGTTTTTGGACCACCCGTGAATTTGTAAATCATTAGTAGATAATATTTTAACAAGACACGCCGTCGTCGTATGGAGTATAGTCAATTCTTTTCTGAGGATGTGGGATCGTTTATGCGCTCCCCGGTGCGTGAGATCTTCAAGAAGGTGGACCTCGCGTCCATCTATTCCTTTGCCGGAGGCTATCCCGATGCGGCGACGTTCCCCATCGAAGACATCCGTCGCATCAGCGCGCAGGTGTTGGAGAAATATGGCGCCAAGGCGCTCCAGTACGGGGCGACCCAGGGGGTGCCGGAACTGCGTGAAGTGATCTCCCGCCGCTATGGCGTGCCGGTGGAGAACGTGCAGATCACGACCTCTTCGCAGCAGGGGATCGATGTCTGCACGCGGGTGTTTGTGGATCCCGGCGACGTGATCCTGACCACCGCGCCCACCTATCTGGGTGCCCTGCAGTCCTTCAAATCCTACCGCACCGATGTCCGCACCCTGGAAGAATTCGCTTCTGACGCTGCGGGTGGCCACGGTCTCCAGGGGCAACCGTCTCCGGTCGCCCGGAAGGTCAAATTCTGCTACGTGATTCCGGATTTCCAGAATCCGAGCGGGGAGACGATGACGCTCGCGGAGCGGCAGGCGCTGGTCGCACTGGCGCGCGAGCACGATTTCCTGATTGTTGAGGACAGTCCTTACCGCGAGCTGCGCTACAGCGGCGACCCGGTGCCGACGATCTATTCCCTCGCGCCTGAACGGACGCTCCACCTTGGGAGCTTCTCCAAGATTTTCGCCCCGGGCTTCCGCCTGGGATGGATTCTCGGACCCGTGGAACTGTTGGACCAGATCTATGTCTGCAAGCAGTCGCTGGACCTCTGCCCGCCCATCCTCGACCAGTACATGGCCGCGGAGTTCATGGGAAGCGGCGCCCTGGACGCCAACCTGCAGAAAAGCATTGCGCTGTACCGCGCGAAACGCGACAAAATGCTCGCCCTGCTCGACAAATATATGCCGCAGGGCGTGTCCTGGACGCACCCGGAGGGGGGATTGTTCCTTTTCCTGACCCTGCCGGAGAAGATCGATACCGTGGCGCTGTACGACCGGGCGCTTGCCGCCGGGGTCGCGTACGTGGCCGGCTCTTTCTTCTACCCCGACGGCTCGCACCGCAACACGATGCGCCTGAATTTCTCTTTCCTCGACGCCTCCCGGATGGAAGCCGGGATCCGGCTCCTCGCCGAAGTCATTGCCGGTACATGATAGTTTGGAATGTATCCGGGAATCCTTATCTTTGTATTGAAAAAACTATTATTGATATGAAAAAGATTGCATTATTGTTGATGTTGGCGGCTATCGCCTTCGTGTCTTGCGACAGGGACGGCAAGACTTCTCCGGATGTGCGTACGTACGGCATGACCGGTGCTGTGAAAGAAGTGCAGTTGTCCAGCATGGATCCCGAGCTCGAAGAAGAGGGAGAGGATCCCTGGCTGGAAGAGTCGATGCTGGAGTTCTCCTTCGACGAGAATGGCCGTGTGACGGAAGACGACTACGGCAACCGGTTCGAATATGATGATCAGGGCAATGTCATCTCTGAGTTCAAGGAACTTACCCGTGATGAGAAGGGTCGGATCGTGAAGGTCGTCAACAATATCCTGGATGATGAAGGCGAATTCCTGGATGAGGACCTGGACGTGTTTGATTACTGCGAGATTGAATACACCTACGACGAGAAGGGCCGCGTGGTCACCGAGGACTACAGCGGTTGGGAGTGGGGCAATGTTTATACCTATGAATACGAAGGTGACGCATTCTATCCGTGCAAAGCCACGTTCAAAGGCTACAACGAAGGATTCAACGAAGAAGGCACCGTCACCTTTGAGTATCTGTCTTTTGACGACCAGGGCAACTGGACATCCCGCAACTTGACGCGGGTCTCGAATTCTTACGAAGAGCCCTGGGAAGAGGGCCAGGAGCCGGAGATCGAGACTACGGAACACACCACCCGCCAGTTCCGCACGATTACCTACCGGACCAAATAAGGACACGGAAGGCAAGCAAAAACCGCTCTGAGGCTATCAGAGCGGTTTTTCTTGCTTTGGGGCGCCGGCTTATTCAGCTTGATGCTCGTGGCCTTCACCATGCATGTGGCCTTCACCGTGCTCATGCATGTTGACCCCTTCGATCTCACGATATTTGCAGCAGGGCTCCAGGCGGTCGTAAGCTTCCTGCGGGGCTTTGATCTTGCCGGCGTCGTAGCCGAGGGCGGCGATGATCTTCTGGACCTTGCGCGGGGAGGTCTTGGCGGTGTCGTAGGTGAGCTTCAGGCTTTGGGCCTGGAGGTCATAGGCAGCGTCCTGCACGCCCTCGACGCCCTTGGCGGCCGTCTCGATGCGGTTCTTGCACATGCCGCAGTGGCCGCGGACGGTGAAGGTCTTCTCGACCACTTTGGCGTTCGCCAGGCTGGCGATCAGCAGCGTCGCTGCAAGTAAAAGGAGTTTCTTCATATTGGTAAACTTTTTGTTGTTTTCTGTCGACAAAGATAGAGTATTTCGCCTGAAAATAAAATCCCCATCATTGAGGATATTGCCGAGATTCGCTATCTTTGCCTGAGTAATAACCGATATGCCAATCACAAACGAAAAGAAACTCGATACCATCTCCGCGCTGCTGCGCGGACTGTATGACCAGTATGCACCCCGCCTTGAAGCCGATCCCGAGATCGCAGCGGGGCTGCAGCGCCTGGCCCGCCGCTCGCTGGAGTATCGCCACGGTTCGTTCATCATGCTGGTCGTGGGCCCGGTCAAGTCCGGCAAATCCACACTGGTCAACCTGCTCGCACACAGATATGTAAGTCCTACCGACAAGCTCGAGTGCACCTTGCGTCCGACCATCATCTCCAGCGTCGAGGCGGGCGCGGAGCCCTCCATCGAGATTTATTCCTCCAAGGACGAATCCCGCAAGGAAAAGGACCTGGACCTGATCATCGACAAGCTGCGCGGCGTCATCGACGATGACGCGGAGCTGCGCGAACACCTGACCAAGGAGTCCTACCCGCTCAGCGACGAGAACATCGAGAACTACATCGCCCCGTCCTACAACCGCCGGGACAATTCCATCATCACGGCCATCACCACCCCGGGCAGCAAGATGCTCCGGAGCTCGGACGGCGGCAAGATCTTCCTGGCGGACATGCCGGGTTTCGACGGCAACCAGGTCAACCTCTCCAGCGCCCTCTATGACGCGATGTCCAAACGGGTGGACTTGATCCTCTTCGTCCACAGCTCGGTCTCGGCCTTCAACGTGACATCCAACGAGTATCTCGACAAATTGCGGGAATTCAACGGTTCCGTGCCTGTCTATCTGGTCCACAATGTCTTCGACGCTTCCTGGTGGCAGGATGCGGAGATCCGCCGGGCCGAAGTGGAGCGCCAGAGCAAGAGCGAGTACGAGGAAATCAAGCGGAAGGGATTCAACATCGAGCCGGACTATGTCAGCTGCATCAACCTGGGGATGGTCACGGACTATCTCGCCGGGCAGGTCCGTCCGGGCTGCGAGGCGGAGCTGGAGCAGGCCCGCCGGGATTTCGAGGCCGTGGAGGACCGTCTCTATGAGAAAATTACCACGCAGGTCGGTGGCCAGCGGATGGAGCGCTGCCTGGAGCGGACGGACAAGCTGCGCGACGACCTCGTGAAGCTGATCTGGTCGCGCACGCAGGAGCTGGACGCCAAGCGGCGGGACCGCGAGACGCTCCGCCAGCATCTGGCCGGCCTGGACAAGGCCCTCGGTCTCACGCAGGCAGACTACGACGAGATCATTGACAATATCTCGGAAGACGCCAACCGCGCCACGTTCAAGAACGAAGCCAAGTCCATGGTCAACAAGTCGATGTCCAACAAGGAGTGCCTCGCGCTCCTCAAGGAGATCCTGGCCTCCTTCCTCTTCGATGTGGACGACAAGCTCACCGGACGGCTCTACCGCCGCTTCGGGGACAAGCTCCGCGACAGCCTGGATGCGGTCAACGCTCAGTTGGACACACCGCTGGAGCCGTTCGCGCCCCTCGAAGAAGTCCGCGCGCACAGCGAAGAGAACATGTCGGAAGAGAAGGTCAAGCGCTTCATGCGTCCCACCCTGTTCCCACACAAGCCCGAAGACGTCCGCGAGGCGGTCTCCAATATGGAGCGCTATCTCTACGGTGACGCCGACAACCGGACCATCCAGAATCTCAAACGGATGCTGACAGCCGAGATCAACCGGATGGAAGCAGACTATCTCGAGCAGATCCGCAGCCGTTTCGCCGCCCGCCTCGAACCGATCATCAGCCCGGAGGAAGAACAATTGCTGGAGACCTTGGAATCGCTGCTGAAGCAGCTCAAAGACATTATCATATGAAAAAGTCGCTGATCACCATCGGCGTCACGCTGGCCCTCATCCTCGTGATCCTGCTCGCCGGCAACGTCATCACGATCGGGGACAAGCTCGCCGTCGCTTCCCCCGTACTGGCCTGGATCTTCTATGGCCTGTTGGCGGCCGCGCTCGTGTGGCTGGTCGTGATCCCGACCTGCCGCATCCTGCTGGCGAAGCCTTTCCCGAAGCTTTCGGTGGATCCGTCTGCGGAAGACACGCCGGAAGTGCGCGCGGAGCTCAAGGCATTCGGGCGTTCGCTGGCAGACAACCTCGGCGACCTGCCGGCAGACGAAGCCTCCCAGCATCGCACGGCGCTGCTGAAGCAGCTGGACAGTTTCTATGACCTGGCCGAGTTGCGCGGGATCCTCCAGGGCGAGCTCGACCGCCGTTTCGACAAGGCCAAGACCCATATCAACCAGTGGGCGAAGACCGTCTTCCTCGTGACTACGGTCTCGCAGACAGGGCGGATCGATGCCATCACCACGCTGGTGATCAACTGCCGGATGATCGCGGACGTGATCCGCTGCTCGGGCTACCGGCCCACCTGGGGCCAGCTCGGCAAGCAGTACGCCCAGATCCTGGCCACGTCGCTGTTCAGCTACTATCTCTCCGATACGCTCGACAAGGTCGAGGTGGACCCGGAGATGCTGAACCTCAAGGCGCTTTCCAACATTCCCCTGATGGGGACGATCACCAAGTCGCTGGTGGACGGCACCGCCAATACGCTGCTCTCCCTGCGCATCGGACACGTCACGCTCGCGTATCTGCGCGAGGGCGCCGGAGCCCTTTCCGGGAAATCCGGGGCCAAGGTGCGCCGCCGGGCGATGCTGGATGCGGTCAAGTCCTTCCTGGTCCTGTCCAAGGACACGACCATCGCCGGACTCGCTGCCGCCGGGCAGAAACTGGACGCCTGGATCAACGGCGAACGTCCCCAGGAGGCAGCATCCGTTCCCGCTGATCCTGCCGCATGAGACGCATTGTCCTTTTCGCCCTGTCCCTGCTGTTCCTGCTGGCGGGCTGTACGCCCAAGCCGTCAATCTCCCAGCAGGTGGAGGACCGCATCCGGCTGCTGAGTCAGACCGGCGAACTGGGCACCGTCGAATACACCGTCCGCAAGGCAGTCCGCGCCCGCGACGAAGGGGAATGGTTCAAGATCGGCAACCGTCGCATCCTGTTTTCCTGCACCGCCTTGATCAAGGCGGGGATCGATCTGAGCCGCGTGCCGCTCGACAAGCTCGTCGTGGACGAGTCCCGGCACTCCGTGTCGCTGGTCCTGCCGCACGCGACCGTTTTCTCGATCAACATCCCGCCGGAGAAAATCCGCCTGGAGTACGAGGACGTGACGGGCTTCCGCCAAAAATTCAGCGACCAGGAGCGCCAGGCCCTGCTCAAGCAGGGCGAGCGCGAGGTGGTGCGCGACCTGCCGCAGCTGGGCATCCTCGCCGAAGCGGAGGACAACGCCCGGGAGTTCTTCCAGGCGATGCTCGAACAGATGGGTTTTGAGAACATCCAGATCACCTTCGAATGAAAGAGAAAGGATCCATCCATATCCCGCTTCGCTATGTGCTGCCGGTCTCGCTGGTGCTGGCCATCGTGCTGGTCCTGCTGTTTTTCGCGCGTCCGCAGCAGCGGCGCGGCCTCGCGATCGATCCGACCCCCACGCTGGTGGAACAGGTCCGCCGGATCGGCGAGCTCTCCAGTGCCGGCTTCTACGAAGAACTGGTGCTGACCGACTTGGATGATTCCTACCTGGGCGAGTTGAACCGGGCTTCGGGCTTGCGTCGCATCATCGGCAGCAGCGATTTCGTCGTCATCTGCAAGGGGCGCGTGCGCGCCGGGTTTGATTTCACCCGGGTGAAGGGGACGGATTTCTCCGTGTCGGGCGATACCCTGCGGCTGACCCTGCCGCCCGTGGAGATCCTCGATGTCGTGATCAATCCGGCCGATTATGAAGTATTTGCCGGCCACCGTACCCACGACGAGACGGTCGGCATCATCATCAAGGCGAAGCAGCGCCTGCGCGCCGATGCGATCGACGCCGGGATCCTGGATCAGGCGGAGCTCTCCGCGGAGACCCACCTCAAGCGCCTTTTCTCCTCGATGGGCTACCGGGAGATCCTCCTGACTTTCAGCAAAGAATATCCCATCCGCCCGGAAGGTAACTCCGGTCGGTAAAACTTTTTTGTATATTTGAAAAAAGTTGTATCTTTGCAATCCCAAACGAGGCTTTAGCTCAGTTGGTTCAGAGCGCTTGCTTGACAGGCAAGAGGTCAGCAGTTCAAATCTGCTAAGCCTCACTAAATGAAAATCAGAGACTTACAAGAGTCTCTGATTTTTGTTTTCGGAAGGCTAGTCGCAGTTTTGGCGCAGTTTCAACGTGTTTTAACCCCGCTGGATTCTATTCCGAAGTGCAACGCGCTTTGAAGCCTGATAGTATAACTTTACTGTCATAACCAGAAAAAGCGACAGAGGATGGGATACAAGCATCTGACAAGGGAGCAACGATTTACGATAGAGAGGTTGCTGCAGAGACCAATGAGCCTAAGGGAGATTGGAGAAGTAATAGGGGTCAGCACAGGTACAGTGAGCCGTGAGATCCGTAGGAACTGCGACATGAGAGGATACCATCGGTACCGATGGCAGCTGGCTCAGAAAAAATACGAAAGGAGGATGACGGTCAGGCGACACTACCTGAAGTTCACTGACGAGTTGGCGCGTAGCTTCAGGCATGGCGGGCGACGGAAACACGAACGGGCTGATACGCCAGTACATTCCGAAAGGAACGGACTTCAGCGAGCTGACCGACGAGATGCTTGCTGAAATAGAATGGAAACTCAACCACAGGCCTCGTAAGTCACTGGGTTACAGGACACCGTTGGAATACTGTAAACAATTATTTAACTTTGACTTTTGAAGTGTGTTGCACTTCTAAATTGAATTCACCACATCTTATGAAGCGATTGTTTTTCCTTGTCTGGTTCGCCGCTATGGCGGTGTTGTGCGCCGCGCAGACGCAACCTGTCCTGCAATATGATTTTTCGCGCAGCGAGGGCGCCGTGGTCCGGGATGCCTCCGGCTCCGGCTTGGACGGCCGCCTCTGCGGCTCGGCCCGGCTGGAGCGGCGTGGCCGTACGGCCCTGGTCAACCTGGGCTACGACGGCGGGTATGTCGATATGGGCCCGCAAATCGGCCGTATCCTCAAGGGTTCCAATTCCTTCACGGTGGCGGTGAAGTATCTGGTGGAGGAAAATGCCTCCTTGCAGGGGAACGGCTATTTCCTGTGGGCTTTCTCTACGCAGGAGCTCAACACCCGTACCGAGGGGCGCTACCACGCCTACAAGCTCAATATCCAGCGCAGCGAGAACTCCGTCGGCGGCTGGACCCGCGAGACCCTGATGGACATCGGCAAGCCCTCTGCCAAGGGGGAGTGGCAGTACGTCGTCTACACGCAGGACGGCACCTATGGCCGGCTTTACCTGAATGGCAAGTTGGTTGCGTTCAACAACGATATGTTCACGATGTCCCGTACCTTCCCGGGGGAGGAGACACCCGTCTACAACTGGATGGGCCGCGCGCCCTTCCCGGGTGACAGTTTCCTGGCCGGGACGCTGCTCTCGGACGTGCGCGTGTACACGGAGGCCCTCTCCGACAGGGAGGTGCGCACCCTCACCAACAAGGTGCTGCGCGAGGACCTCTCCGCCCACGATTTCCTGTACTGCGGCGAATCCCACGACCGGAAGATCTTCAAGGTCGCGGACGGCCGGATCGTCTGGCGTTACGACAATCCCGCCGGCCGGGGTGAGCTCAGCGACACCATCCTGCTGGACGACGGGCACATCCTGATTGCGGACCAGTTCGGTGCGGCTGAGCTGGACCCCGACGGCCGTGAGCTCTGGCGGATCCCGGCCCCGGAGGGTACGGAGATCCACACCCTGCAGCCCATCGGCACGAAGTACATCCTATACATCCTGCAGGACCTGCCCGTTGCCAAGGTGATCGTACGCCGGCTCAGCGACATGAAGGTCGTGCGGCAGTTCGACGTCCCCGTGAATCCGGACGCGCTGATGCACTTCCAGTTCCGTTGTGCGCGCCTGACCCGGCGCGGCACGCTCCTGATCGCCCATATGGGCGACGGAGGCATCACGGAGTGGGACGACCGCGGCCGGATGATCGCCCAGTGGGACATCCCGGGGCCGTGGGGCGTGTGCGAACTGGACAACGGGGACATCCTGGCGGTGAGCAACCGCAACTATGTGCGCCAGTTCCGGCGTGACGGGACCGTCGTCTGGGAGCAGGACCTGGCGCGCTACGGCTGCACCATTCCGCAGAAGGCCTACCGCCTCAAGAATGGCAACACTCTGATTACCAACTGGTTCAGTGAGTGGGACGAGGTGGCGGTGGCTTCTTTCGACCGCTCGGCCCCGCCGGTCCAGGTGGTCGAGATCGACCCCGACGGGCGGCTCGTCTGGCAGATGGCCTCCTGGGAGGAGATGGGCCCAGCCACAACCTTCCAGCCCCTCGACGAACCCGTCGTCCGTTCGGCCTGCTTTTTCGGTCGTTTCAAGTAATCAATTATCCACCGTAATAGGGCTGGGAAACAACAAATAATTCGGAGCATCACCACCCAGAGAAACAAGGACAAGGTCATCCCAGTAAAGGGAGAAACCTTGTCCTTTTGAAAACCAACGTTTTTTCCTAATTTTGCATCATAAGAGAAAAAAGACACTATGACGCAAGTTGTTCTATCCATTCCAAACAGCGAGGTCCCTTTTCTCTCCGCGCTGGCAGAGAAGATGGGATGGAATATCCAGACTCGCGAAAATCTTGTCGAGAAGTTCATTGCATCTTGCCCTACTGATGTTGACATCACGGATGAAGAGATCCAGGCAGAGGTCAATGCTGTGAGGTACGGAAAATGAAAGTAATTCTCGACACCAACATTTGGATTTCCTTCCTTCTTGGAAAGCGATTGACCATCCTTCGGGAAATCGTCGAAATGGAGGAAGTGGAAATCTATGTGTCAGAAGCCTTGATTACAGAGTTGCACGATGTCGTTTTTCGGCCGAAGTTTTTGGGCAAGATAGAGTTCCAATCCATTCTGAACCTCTTTGAACTTATCAACGCCAAGTGCAAAATGATCGAGGGTTACCCTGATGCCGAATCGGCTATCCGTGACATCAAGGATCTTTACTTGCTCTCCATGGCCGAAAGCATTCCAGCAGATTACATTGTTACGGGAGATAATGACCTGCTTGTCCTGAAGAATTACAAGGACACTCGAATCATCACTTTCACAGAATTCATTGCCCTGGTTATGGGGCAATCCTAGTTCGTGCCTCCCATAAACAAAGAAACAAGGACAAGGCCATCCCAGTAAAGGGAGAAACCTTGTCCTGTTTTCTATTCCTCATCCCGATGGTTGATCCGTCGAATAAGGTAACTGATGAAAATCATCACGATGTTGCTCACCGTCACGGCGGAAGGAATCGAATGGACGTGAAACTGGTTTTCCCTGATGCCGCTTCAAATCACTGAGCGGGATAATAGTAGGGCGAGTCGTTTATCTGGCTGCCAACGTCTTTGTTGTCCACATAGATACTGTAGTCGTCAGACGTCTTGATCCCGCCTGTAACTTTGACGGTTCCGCCGGAGAAGGAGATTCTTCTGCAACGACCGGAACCGGAGATGTATGAAGGGACCCCTACTCCAATAGCATTTTTGCCGCCAGTCACCGTAACGTCCCCGCCATTAAAGATAATATGACCACATTTGAAGGAATTAAATCCAAGTCCTATGCCCGCAGCAGTATCTCCGCCAATAGCATTGATGGTTCCACCATTGATTGTGATATCCCCGCAAGACGCCCCTTCATACATAGCACCTATACCCGGACCACCATACCCGCCTGTTGTCGTAATATTGCCGCCATTGATGACGATATGATGCCCTTCACTTGTGCCCCCAATACCCGGGAGCCAATTCCCGCTAGAGGCTTTCAGTGTACCGGTCCCTTCAATCGTGAGTGTAAAAACACCATTTCCGGTCATCCCTATTCCGAATAGCACAGTGTCATAGCCACCGGTCACATCATTAACAGAACCGGCAGCCAGGATAATCGTAGCAGAACCCAGGATCTCAATACCACTGTTAAATAATGCTGCGTGATGAGTCATCCCGGCAAGGGTCACGGTAGCTCCGTCCGGAATGGTCAGTTTGTAGGCACCGTTAAGTTCGCCAGTCAGGATATCGCCGTCCTGTGCCTCATAGTTGCCGGTTTTTGTTGAGAGATCAACCGTATTCTGCTTGATCATCTTCGCCAAAAAGGTATAGTACTGACCCTGAAGGAAAGTCACGGCAGAACGGGTGTAGGAATAGGTGTCTTCACCGACTGTAGCCGTGAGGGTCAAGATCTTTCCGCTGACGGGCGGGATGGCTACATACAGAACGCCATCGGACCCGTTCGTGGCATAGGTGTCGGCGGGGGTGCTCAGGGTCACCGTAGCGATATCACCGGTCCCGTCGTTCACGGTCAGGGCAGAGGGGCGAAGCAACATAGCGTCATCGGCCTTGTCCCGCAGCGTAAACTTGACGATAGCCTGCTGGTTTTCGAAGGCGGCTCTTCCTTCGGTGGATTCTATCTGTCCGTTGTGGACACCCGTGACATGGAGAGTGGCCACGGCATAATCACAATTCCCAGCGATGAAACCCAGGGTCCCGTCCTGTCCGGAGTAGTTGTTGCCGTTGAGATATAGCGTCAGTTCGTCTCCGTCAGCAGGGATCGTGGAGAAGGGGCCGGACAGCGTACAGGACAGCTTGGCCGGATCAACAAGGGTCGTGAGATCCGGGGTTAACACGCCAATCTGCGTGTCGTTCTTGAAAACAGATACACTTTCGCTTCCGTCCCACATGGCGTTGAGGGTGTTGCCATTCAGCTCCAATGCCTTGGTGCCGATCACGTCCTTGCTTGCCTTGATGGACAGGGTGGAGGTTTCGGGCTCCGGGGTCTGGTTGTTTTCCTTGGTGCAGGAGAAAACAGTCAGAAGCGAGAGCGCCGCGAGGGCTCCGAGTAAGTACTTTGTTTTCATCGGTAATCGTTTTTTGTTTCTACCAGCGCCACGAATATACGCATTATTTGCGAAACCTAGAAGGTTGTTTAAAGGGTTATACAAAGCGAGCCATCCTCATCGTTGAGAACGGCTCTTCACGAATCCCATAAAGGGTTGTTGTGTCTTAATTCGTTTTGTGTTATTACGGGTAATGTGTATCTTTAGACCGATAAACCCGAATTTGTGATGAAGATAATGGCGTGTATTCTTGCTCTGGCCGGGATGGCGGTTTGTTATACGGCCAAGGCGACTCCTCAGGGGGAGTTGTTTGACAGCGGTTGGAAGTTTCAACTTGACGCCCCGCAGGAGGCGTCCGAGCTTGGCTATGATGATTCAGGATGGCGCGATGTGGACCTCCCTCATGATTGGAGCATAGAGGCCGTCCCGGACAAGGATGCACCCGCCGGGAATGCCGGCGGATACTACCCCACCGGCTTGGGATGGTACAGGAAAACCTTCACGTATCCGCTTTCCCCAAATAAAAAGTTCCTGTACTTTGAGGGAGTATATATGAATTCCGAGGTTTATGTCAACGGCCAACTCGCTGGTGGACACCCTTACGGATTCACCTCATTCCGCGTCGACATCACTCCGTACCTGAAAGAAGGCGCGAACACCATAGCCGTCAAGGTGGACAATTCCGCCCAGCCTAATTGCCGCTGGTACTCCGGTTCAGGAATCTATCGTCACGTATGGCTGATGGAAGAACCTATGATCCATTTTGAGCATCAAGGGACCTTTGTTTCAACGATTGAAGCCTCTCCGGACCGCGCCGTGGTGCGTGTCCAGTCGAAACTGATAAACGAAGGCATTGCCACTTATACCGGTAATGTCGCCATTGTACTGCGTCTTGAAGGAGAAACAGTAGCCCGGATCCAGGTACCGGTTACTTCCCGCCCGGAACAAACCATAGACATCTGCGAAGACATAACCATAGACGCTCCACGCCTGTGGAGTCCTGAATCCCCCGCACTTTACGAGGCCTCGCTCGAAGGAGGCATAGCCACCGCTGAAACACACTTCGGCATACGCACCATTCGTTGGAATTCGTCCGAAGGCTTCATCCTTAATGGGAAGAGCATCCTGCTTAACGGGAGTTGTATCCACTCTGACAACGGCATCCTTGGCGCAGCCGCGTTCGATGCCGCAGAGTATCGCAAGGCTCGGCTGCTCAAGGACGCCGGATTCAATGCCGTTCGCACAAGCCACAATCCTCCTGCTCCGGCATTCCTTGATGCCTGTGACGAACTCGGGCTCCTTGTCATCGATGAGAGTTTCGACGGCTGGCGAGAGCAGAAGAATCCCAACGACTATAGCATTTTCTTTGATGAATGGTATAAAGAAGACGTTCAGAGCATGGTCCGACGCGACAGGAACCACCCTTCCGTCATTATGTGGAGCACTGGCAATGAAGTGATCGAACGCAAGTCCATCGGTGTGATCACAACGGCCAGAAGGCTGTCTGACGCAATCCGCGAAGAAGACACAACGCGCCCCATCACGTCAGCCCTGGCATCTTGGGATCGTGATTGGGAAATCTACGACCCGCTTGTGGATGTGTTTGAGATAGCAGGTTACAACTACCTCATCCAACATGCAGGGCGAGACCATCTGCGCGACCCCCGAAGGGTGATAGCGCAAACGGAGAGCTATCCAAACGATGCTTTCCGGAATTGGGCTTACTGCCAGGACAATGACTATATTATCGGGGACTTTGTCTGGACCGGGTTGGATTATTTAGGCGAGAGCGGCATAGGCAAATACTATTATGTGGGCGATCCCCGAAACTCCTTCCATCTTGCGGACCAGTATCCCTATCACGGCGCTTATTGCGGAGACATAGACCTCACGGGATGGCGTAAACCTATAAGCCACTATAGGGAAATGCTTTGGAACGGGAAGGAAGATTATCTGTACCTGTGTGTCAGGGAGCCGGACGGCTATCACGGCCAGATAAAGACCACGGGTTGGGCTGTTTATCCTGCATGGGAGAGCTGGGACTGGCCCGGATGGGAGGGAAAGCCCGCATTTGTAGAGGTATATACCAAGGCTCCGGAAGTTAAGCTTTACTTGAATGACCGCCTTGTAGGAACCAAGCAGGTTGACAGGTCGACGCAATACAAGGCCGTTTTCGAAATCCCTTACGAGCCAGGTACTTTACGGGCCGAGGCTTCCGGTCAGACACGCATACTGTCCACGTCTGGCAAGCCCTATGCCATCCGGCTTTCTCAGGAGCCGGGATCGGCGAAAGCGAAAGATGTCGCTTTTATCGTCATTGAGGTGATTGACAAGGATGGGCGCCTCTGCCCTGACGCCCAGGTGGAGGTACGCGTGTCCGCAAGCGCAGGATCCGTCAAGGCGGTTGGCAACGCCAACCTGGAGGATACGGGATCCTACGCCGATGCGCTTCATACAACTTGGAAGGGCAGAGCCCTTGCGGTGGTGCGCAACTCCGGCAAGGTTGGCAAATGCCGGCTTACCGTCTCATCTCCGGGTCTCCGGACGGCCAGCATCAGTGCGCGATGACGGTGTGCACTTCACACCGCTGAACGATGGCAGGCCCGTCATCAAAAGCGACAACAAGTAATGCGTATCTTTAGACCGAAAAAAACGAACTTAATAAATTCACCAAATCGTGGACCTGCACTTGGGCATTTTACGATTCCTGTTGCTTTGCTTCGTATTGTCAGTTTCTCCTACCCCAGCTGCTTTTTCGCAGCAGACGGCAGTTTTCGGCAGCATAGGCAACGGACTATTCCGGAATCCCGTTCTTCCCGCTGATTTCAGCGACCCTGACGTAATCCGCGTCGGAGAGGATTATTACGGAATCGCCTCCACATTCTGTTTCTCACCCGGGATGGTGCTCTACCATTCCCGCGACCTGGTGCATTGGGAGGTCATCGGACACGTGGTCGATGATATCACCCAACTCAACCCGGATTTGGGTTGGGAACGGATGAACGGCTACTACCATGGAATCTGGGCAGGTTCGCTGCGGTATCATAACGGACTGTTCTACTGCCATTTCGCCACGCCCAAGGGAGGCTGGTTTGTCGCCCGGACGGAGGATATCCGGGGGAAATGGCAGGTTGAGGCCATGCGGGACTGCGCCGGAAAGGAGCTGCGCGGGGCAGGATGGGATGACCTCTGTCCGCTGTGGGACGATGACGGGCAGGCCTATATTGTGGCCAGCAATTTCGGCAGACACTGGTTCCCCCATCTGTTCAAGATGAGCCCCGATGGCACACAACTCCTCGACGGACTTCTTCCGGAAGTACAGGAGCGATCTGACAATATGGAGATCATCGGGGGGTATGTGGTCAAGCCCTTCCGCACGGCGGAAGCATCCAAGCTTTACAAATGGAACGGCATGTATTATTTCTACTTCAGCGAAGTGCGCACCATCCATGGCAACCGCGTACGGGTTCCCGTCATGCGCCGTTCCGAGAACCTGTACGGGCCCTATGAAGAAGAATTGCTGATGCATTCTCAAGGCAAGGAAATCGACAAGGAGCCCAACCAAGGTGCCATCGTAGATACGCCCTCGGGCGGATGGTATTTCGTGACACACCACGGGACGGGCGATTTCGACGGACGGGTCCTCAGCGTCCTGCCGGTGCATTGGAAAAACGGTTGGCCGCTGATTGGCGAGGACTCGGACGGGGACGGTGTCGGAGAGATGGTCTGGGAGATGCCCCTACCCCTTCCTGCCACGGATCCCGTCTCCCTGGAGTGCCGGGATGATTTCTCTCATACCCGGCTCCTGCCTGTGTGGGAATGGAATCACCAGCCGCGCGACGGGAAATGGTCCCTGACGGATCATCCCGGTTTCCTGCGCTTGTATGCCTTCCCGCAGTTGCGGGAAGGGGACTTCTTTACGACCGGCAACGTGCTTTCGCAAAGATATGTCCGCTGGGCCTGCGGAGAAGCTACTTCCCGTTTCGAATTGACGGGGATGGTGGACGGACAAAGGGCCGGGCTTGCCCATTTCAATGGCGGAAAAGATTACGCCTGTCTGGAAATCCGCCGGGATGAAGGTACGCTGCGCCTTTTCTTCGTGCGAAGATACCGGGATCAGGCAATCTATGAGAAGGAACTCGCCCGACTGCCCCGCAGGATCCGGAGACTTGATTTGCGGACTACCGTCGATTTCAACGGAAAGGCCGTCTTTGCCTGGAGCACGGATGGCCGGCATTTTACCACATCCCAAGAAGAATTCGAACTGAAATGGGGCAACTACCGCGGCGACCGTATCGGGCTCTACACCTTCCACGCCGCGCGGGAGGCGGGATTTGTGGACATCGATCGTTTTGACTACAACAGACGACAGTATTAATCCTATGTTCCAAAACCTTCTGGGAGAGGAAGTCGTGACCCGTTTCAAAGAGGCCGGCATCCGCAACGTTCAACATCGCCTTACCGGAGTACAATGACATTTATGACGATCTTACGGATGATACGATTATGAATCGGTCTTTGCTTACAGTCCATGGTATGAAAGCCCTTAAATATGATACGACCCTAAAGGAATTTTCTGGAGCAACGAGTTACGAGGGAGATGGCGCCTTCCGAGCCATCATCCAGCCTTAAGTTTTACCCCTACTGCAGTATCTCACAAGGATACCCATGACCGGTGGCTGTGGATGACCGGAATTATTAACCCCGAAACATTGTTTTCGGGTTCTTTTTTGTACTCGTTTACATATTTCGATGTGTTTGACAAAGGTCAGGGTGCAGTTCGATGCGCTTTGCGATGAATTCGGCATGAGTACCAACACGGCGTTCAATATCTTCGCACGTACGGTTGTGGACCATCCCTAGCATGACCCAGGATGAAATCAACAAGGAAATCAGGCTTGCTCGGGAAGGGAAATGAAATACTATGCCATTCCCGGATCCCAAGGATGTGGTTTTCTACGAGGTGGCTTTGTCCAAGGAAGATGCGTATCTGGTCACAGGGAACATCAAGCACTTCCCCAAGAAGCCGTTCGTCGTGACTCCGGCGGAAATGCTTGCCATCCTTGAAGGGAGAGACAAGTAGAATTCCGATAAAATAACCAAGGCCATCCCAGTAAAGGGAGAAACCTTGTCCTGTTTTCTATTCCTCATCCCGATGGTTGATCCGTCGAATAAGGTAACTGATGAAAATCATCACGAGAGAACGATTTGCCATGGTCCTATCATATGGCAAAGATACACAAGATGCTTGACAAATGGATGTCCTGGCTTCCCAGGCAAGAGGTCGCAGTTTTTCTGGATTCCACAAACCAGTCCGGCCCTATTCGAAAAGCGCTGCTGCCAAGGGCAAGAAAGGCTGCCAATGCCCCTGTCAGGTAAAAATACTGGCTGCCAGGGGCAAAATGGGCCCCAAACGCCCTCGGCAGAGCAACGTTCACCCCCAATATCCACCCCACCCGAGATCAGCGCAGTAAGAAATGGAAAATAAATGCGTATCTTTAGAGCAATAAAAACGGGATTGACCGAATCCGGGGAGGTGATCAAAAATATGGATACATTTATTGATGCATTATTGAGCGGCAAGACCGGCAGGATACCGGACGAATACGACTGGTTCGCTCCGCTCCTCGGTGACTGGGATTGCGACTATTACGATGAGCCTGAGCCCGGTGTCAAACGCCATGTCAAGGGGGAGTGGATTTTCCGCCGGATTCTGGAAGGCACAGGCGTACAGGACATTTTCATTTTCCCGTCTCGGGCCACGAAGGAAACGGAACCGCAACCCGACGGGGAATATGGCTCATCCCTCCGGATGTTCAACAAAACGGAGCGGTGCTACGATGTCGTTTACACCTGCGACCACGCCATGAAAAGACTATGCTTCACCAAGCAGGGAGACCGGCTGGTCGGGAAGGTGCTTTCCGAGGAAAACGCGTACTGGATATTCTCGGACATCACCGCTGACAGTTTCCGATGGGAAAACGTCAGGATAAAAGACAATGGGGAGAAGTTCCTTCTTTGCGAGATTATCGGCAGGCGGATAGGATCCGGGTCCTAGTACAGGGCAAAGCCGCTGTATCCGTACCTCAACTCGAAAGCATATTCTTTCAGCTTGACGGGCGAGTGGAAATCCGGGGGTGTGGTCCTGGTCAGTATGAAGGCGCATTGGATGATAAAGGCCAGTTCGCCCGGCTCTCCCAAGTCTTCGATCCGTTTCCTGTACTTGGCTTCCAGCTCTGTCAGGTCAGGCAGGCGGACGTCATATTTGGCCATCTGTTTCTCGTCTTCGGGATCAAATTTGCCACCGACAATGGTGGTCTCGTAGATCTCGCTCATTTTCAGTCTATTGAGGTCGTCCATGAAATCGCGTAGCAACTGCGTGTAGATTTCACGCAGTTCCGGGTTTTCTATTCTTGATGGTATGGTGCACCCCGTCATGTCACAATAGAAGTAATACAGCGCCAGCTTGTCCTCTTTTCTACAAGAAGAGAGCACGCTTGTCAAAAGGACAAGTGCGAAGACGAAAAAGAATCCTAATGACTTTTTCATGTCGCAGAATAACTGTTTACAAGAATTAAACGGTCAGCACCCCAGAAAACTGCCTCAAAAAAAACTTTGCTCTACGCTGTTGCGAAGAAAAAACTGTTCGTCAGGCGGGAGAAATATCCGCATAGTCTATATCGGGCAGGGGCCCGCGATCATTGCGGAGGCACACGACATTGACGCCGGGCTCCAACCGGAGCGTCAACGCGACATCCTGCCACCCTGCAGCGGCTGGAACCTTGATTTCGCGGGCGGGGCCCGGCCCGACGGAAAGGTAGATGGTGCGCTCTTCAGGTGCGAAGCAGCGGAGCGTGAGGCGATACTCTCCGCCCTGCCGGCTGTAGACGTCGCGCCACTGGAGGTCATTGGTGGGCTTGTAGCCCAGCTGCGTGACGGCCATCCGGCCGGAGCATGCCTCATCCGGCGTATAAGCCGCCGTCTGGAAGACACGGTTGTTGTACAGCTCCTGGTAGTCGCTCAGCCAGGCGGTCTCGGCTTCGTAGCGGACGCGTTCGAGCCGTTCCTTGCCGGTCAGCCGGAAGATGCGCGTGCCGTGTGCGGGCACGTCGGCCTCCAGTCTTCCGGACACCTCTCCCAGATCCCGGCACTCAAACAGGTCGCGCACGGCGACGGGGCCGCTGAGTTCGAGGTTGAGGAGGTCAATGCCGATACACACGGACTCCTCGGAAGGGTTGAAGAACGCCACGGCACGGGTCCGTCCGAAGCGCTCCTTCACGTCCTTGACCAGGACGTAGGTGTCGCCTTCGTGGGCGGCCACATAGGCCTGCAGGCCCAGCGGATCCTGGTCCAGGGCGATCAGTTCGGGGTTGGTCAGCAGCGCCAGCGTCCCGGGACGCAGGGTCGTGAGGTCGCACCCGATCAGCAGGGGCGAAGCCATGATGCACCACAAACCGAAATGGGTCCGGTCTTCCTCGGCGCTCAGCGAGCGGCCGACCTCGAGCATATCCATGTCGTTATAATGGCCTCCTCCCGCATAAGCGGAGAGATACAGGTTCTGGCGGATGATGCTGAGCAGCGACCACCATCGGTCGGAAATGTCATGGGAAATGCGCCAGGAGGTCGCGATGTCGCGGACCCACACGCCCGGGAAGTCCCAGCGACAGACATTCAGTCGCACCTCCGGACGCCCGGTGGCGTCAATGGCGCGACGGATGGCCGTATAGCGCTGCTGCGGGTCCAGGGCCAGGCGATCAGTATTTTGCGGGGCGTTGCCGCCGCAGAAGTCCACCTTGATGAAATCAAAGCCCAACTCCTTGAAAAAAAAGTCGGCGTCCTGCTGGTCATGGCCATAGAAGCCCACGCCGCGTGCGATCGTGTCGCGGTCATAGTAGTTGCCGCAGGTATTGGTGCCGGCATCGCTGTAGATGCCGGCCTTGAGGCCCAGGGCGTGGATGTGGTCCACGACCGGCTTCATCCCGCCCGGAAAACGGGTCGGGTGGATGAGCAACCGGCCCGTCGCCGCGTCGCGGCCGCCGAAATAGCCATCGTCAATATTGATGTGGTTGTAGCCGGCATCCTTGAGGCCGGTGGCGACCATCGCGTCCGCCTGACTCATGATCAGCGAGTCGGAGATGTGGACACGATAGGTATTCCAGGAGCTCCAGCCCATCGTGGGGAGCTGGATGGCATTGTCCGGCTGCTTCTGCACCTGCTCGGTACAACAGTTCAGCAGGATGGCAAGCGGGAGCGCAGCCAGCAAGGGTTTATGTTTAAGATGGATCATGCTGACAAAAATACTTCTAACTTACCGAGTCTTCGCTGACGATCGGACCTGTGCTTACCACTGGTCCGAGACGCGGGTGACCCGGGTGAGTGTCAAGTCGAGGCAGAACACCTTTTCATAGAGCTCCGTGACGCCGTCCGGATTCTGCGCCTTGAAGCGGTGGCGCGTCATCCATCCGTCGTGCTTCAGTTCGCTGGGATCCCGGGGCGGGGTCAGGAGTACTTCTTCCTCGGATGTATCCTGCTCGCTGGGGATATAATCCGGATTGCTGTATGTCTGGGAGATCTCATCAAATGAAACGGGTTCATAGCCGGGAAACTCGTCCGGCCGGTCCAGGCAATACTGGATGATCGTGTCCTGCGCTTTCTGCTGCCTGCAGGAGGAGACAAGCCCCGCACCCAGGACAAGGGCAAGCAGCAAGAGGATTCTTTTCATCTGGGCCGCGGGTTCAGTTCTTGTCAGACCAGTACGTGATGATGCGGCGCTCACGGAGGCGGAATTCGCTCTTCTCCGCTTCGCCTTCTTCTTCCATGTCCCAGACCGTGGTGGTGGTCAGGAGGGTCCGCTCTGTCCAGTTGCCCTTTTTGTCAAAAGCGGTATATTCGTACTCGACCGTGCCGTCTTCTTTGAAGGTTTCGTACTGGTTGTCATAGTATTCCATGGAAGGATAGGGCTGGTCGTCTTTGTAGATGTACTTGGTCTGGCTCATGGATTCCGGGCCTTCGAAATCCAGCAGATCCATGCGGCCCTGGTCGTCATACGTGATGCCGATCTTTATTAAATGATCAAAGTCATCGTCTTCGTACGGGCCGTCTTCGGGGAGGACCGTGTTGTCATAGAGGATCAGGCGCCCCTGCTCATCGCGCTGCATGACGGTCCTCTTGCCGGAACCCCGCACGAAATTGCCTTCGGCATCGTACTCATAGACATTGTCATAAGTGTCCAGGGTCACGCGGCCCTGCGCGTCGAAGGTAAGCTCCAATTCATACTCCGGCTCATAGTCGGGCTCTTCGGACAATTCGACATCTTCGAGGGTGTAGGAGACGGTCTTGACATCGCCCTTCATGCCGAAGGTCCGGACATCCGGAGAAGTGACGGCTTCCGGACTCTGGCAGGCCACCAGGGCGGCTGCGGCCCATGCGGAAACAAATAAAGCTTTTTTCATGATTTCTTGCTTGATTGATGCATACAAAGATAACAAAATAACGAAGGTGACGGCTATTTCATTTCTTCGAATGCAGGAGACTGCCGGGAAGAGAAACTATGATTTCCCGCGCGGACGCTGAGCGCGCGCCCGTCGGGCAGGCAGACCTCTGCCTCGTACCCCTGCGGGATTTCCGCGTCGACCGTCCACGACCCGTCGGAGAGTGAACGTGTCCAGTTACAGCGGACGGGGCCGCCTGTCGTCTGCAGGGAAGTCCTGGCCCAGATTACATCCCCGACCATCTGCGGATCGATCACAAGGCGGCCTGGGGCGACGGGGCGGATACCGCCCAACCCACCGTAAAGCCACTCCATGAGGTGTCCCAGCATCAGGTGGTTGTTGGATACGTCATCGTAGGCCTGCCAGCTTTCCGTGAGGGCGGTTGCGCCCTGCTTCAACTGCCAGGCGTAGCCCGGGATGTCGGGATTGTGGTTCATCAAGTAGATCACGTCACTCCGGCCGTTCTGCTGTAAGGCTTGCACGACATAACGGAAGCCCACATCGCCGGCAGTCAGTGCGTAACCGCGTGAAGTGATATCACGGACGAGCGCAGCAAGAGCCTCTTCGTGGTGTTCTTCGGGCACCAGGCCCATAAACAAGGCCATGGCGAGCCCGGCTTGGCTGCCTTTCTCATAGACCGTCTGACCGCCGGTGTAGAAACGGTCATTGAATGCCTGCCGGACTCGTGCGGCTTGATTTGCATAATATGCAGCATCGCCGTCCCGGCCGAGGTGCCGGGCAATCTGCTCCATCGTGGCCAGCAGATAGTGGTAGGTGGCCGTGGCGGAGAGCGCGACGCTGGTAAGCTGCGCTCTCCCGGGTCGGTCCGGCCCGATGTCGAACCAGTCTCCGAGGCCGTAGTCCAGGATGCCGCCTTCGGCTCGGGAGGCCAGGTATCCGAGATAGCGCTTCATTGCAGGATAATGCTTGCGGATGGCGGAATCATCGCCGTACCAGCTGTATGTGTACCACGGGCAGAGGACGAATGATGCACCCCACTCAGGAGTGTCTTCGAAGCCGCTGCCTGGTTCGAACGGGGTATATTCGGGCGCCGTGGTCGGAATCGAGCCGTCCGGATGCTGGGAATCGGCCAGGTCGTCGGCAATCTTGTTCATCAGAGCGCGTACGTCGTAGCGGTACATGATTGAGTGGGCCATCAGGTGGTTCTGCTCCTGCCAACCCAGTTTCTCGCGGGTGGGACAGTCTGTGGTGATGCTCACGAGATTGCTTCGAATCGCCCAGTCGATGAGTGCGTGGATGCGGTTGAGGAGTGTATCGGAGCAGGAAAAACTGCCAACCTCGGGAGCATCTGTCGTCGTATGCAATCCGGTTAGCTCCAGCAGCTGGACGCCTTTGTCCGCTTCAACCTCCACGTAGCGGAATCCTGTATAGGAGAAAGCCGGAGACCAGGTCTCGCCCCGGCGGTCTCCCCGCAGGGTGTAGGTCCAGGTATAGTCCGGCAGGCTGCGCTGGTAGATCCGACCGTCCTTGAGCACTTCTGAGGGTCGCAGGATGATACGCTGACCTTTTCGGCCTTTCACCCGAATCCGCACGATGCCGGATGCGTTCTGACCGAGATCGTAGAGATTCGGGGCGATACGCTTTGAGGGCAGTTCCTGCCGGACCTTGACAAAGGTTCCCGGGACTTGTTTATTCAAGGGGACGTCCCAGTGCGGGCGGGTCACCACGACGGGACGGGGCGTGCCGGAAAACGAGGCATCGTCCCACTCGCCGGCGTAGATGCTGGCATAGCGGACCTGTGAAGGTTCCGCCATCCAGGAGGCATCGCTTACCAAATCTTCCGACGTGCCGTCGGTATAGTCCACGTGCAGACAGAATAGGAGTTTCGGCGCACCTGCAGATCCGGCCATCTTGTGGTAGCCTTTGACGGGGATGTCGTACATGCCGCCGCCGAGTCGAACGTGGACAGCGATTTCTCCCCGTGGAACCCGTTGCAGGATATCGGTCACATCGAACTCATTGTAAAGCAGTTCCTTGTCATAGAGCGTCCAGCCCGGTGAGAGGAAATAATCCCCGATAAGGTTGCCGTCCAGCGTCAGTTCATATTGGCCCAGGCCACAGATGTCCACACGGGCACTTCGAACCTCTCCGCGCAGTTTGAATGTCTTGGTGAGCACCGGGAGGGTATATTCCTTGAGTGAGCGGGCTTGCTCGGAATCTTCGCTCAGCAGGTGGACATGCGGGAACAGAATGGTCATGTCGGGATCCATGGAGATCCATTCCGCCGAGCCGAAATCCTGAGTCGGAGCTTCTTCGACCTGCCATTCCCAAACACCCGGGATACCTTGGGTGATGCTTACGCGGAGGTATCGGAAGGACCGGTCGATGCTGTCTTCATGGGGCGAACGCATCTGCGGGTCGGTATGGCCACCGCATTTTACCCAGTTTTTCCCGTCAAGCGAGCCTTCGAGCCGGTAGGCATGGGCCGCCGTAGGGCGTACGAAAGCGATGCGGCTGGAGCCCACCCGCTGTACGGATCCCAGGTCGGCGACCAGCCAGGGAATGTGGTCCGTGCTGTCTGCCATCCAGCGGGAGCCGTTGGACGCATCGGCGGCGAATTCCGGCACGAAGTATTCTGTCCGCTGGCACCGTTCGTCCAGCGTGTAGGGGACGGTCTCGGGTTGAGCTGTGGAAGAGGCGGTCAGGGATTGGATTCGGATCAGCTTCCGGGGCTTCTCTACCGGGGAGAGCGCTCCGACGCCGTTCATGTTAACCTTTACTTTCCGGATGGTCCCGTCGTCGTTGAATTCCAGTTTGTTGACGTAGATCTGGCGGTTGGTGCTGTTCCGGCCGAATTCCAGGTAGGCCAGGTAATAGTCGTCCGTGCCCGGCACGTTGAAGACGCATCCGTGGCCGGGGCCGAACACGCCGGCCTCCGCATCGGTCTCGCACACCAGGTCCTGTTCCGGGATTTCGTACGGTCCCAGCGGGGAGACCCGGCTCATCTGGTAATAGTAGCAGTAGCGCTCGAGCGCCATGAAGGTATAGAGGTAGTAATAGATTCCCTTGCGTTTGAAGAGGATCGGCCCTTCGGTGTACATGGTCGTATGGGTCGGGACGTGGACGTGGTCCGAGAGCGTCACCATGTCTTCGCCCAACCGGGCGAAGTTGCGCTCGCCCCAGACCACGTAGCGCTGCCCGTCGTCATCGACGAGGGCCTCGGCATCGATCGCCACCTCGCCGTCTTTCCAGTACAGGCGGTTCTCCGGGGTGAATGTATCTCCTTTCACCAGGCGGAACGGTCCGTCCGGACTGTCGGCCACGGCCGGGTACATGTCGCCGTTGACGGTCGGGTAGGTGTACCATTTCCCCTTGTACTGCACCGGCTGGCTGGGCGCCCAGTATTTCTCATGCTCCGCCTGCGGGAAATACGTCCCCTCGAAGCTCCAGTTGACGAAATCCCGGGATTTCCAAACGACGGGAGGGCCGGAAGTTTCCAGTCCCTGTCCATAGCCATCCGTGGTAACGTAGCAGTAGAATGTAAGGGACAGCAGGAGGGTAGCGGAAGCCAGGAGTTGTTTTCTCATTCTCATAGATGGAAGTCAGGTTCGACATAATTCTGCAGGCTCCCGCAGACGGCG
Organism: uncultured Bacteroidia bacterium; assembly: GCA_902790635.1. Classification (GTDB taxonomy): domain Bacteria; phylum Bacteroidota; class Bacteroidia; order Bacteroidales; family UBA932; genus Cryptobacteroides. The sequence goes on from CADASN010000020.1 coordinate 45,634, forward strand.
GCCGAGAAGCGCATCGCGACGGGGACGAGCAGGGCCCAGTCTTCCGCCGTGAGCTGCCGCACGCGTTCCCGGGAGAACCCTTCCCGGAGGATGCCGCAGGCGATCCCGGCGTTGAAATTGTCCCCGGCACCGATCGTGGAGAGGACTTTTTCGACCGGCGCCGTCGGGAATTCGGCCCGCACGCCGGGCGAGAAGACCTCCGCGGGCCGCGCGCCTTTTGTGCAGATGAAGTTGGGGCAATGCGGCGCGATGCGTTCCCGGTACACCCGCGCGGGGTCGGAATCGCCCCAGAGCGCCTCGATGTCCTCGTCCGAGGCGCGGACGATGTCGCTCAGGGCGATGTTCTGCGCGACCGTATCCGGATCCGCCGGGTGGTTCTTGCGGAAGTTGACGTCGTAATAGACGATGGCGCCGGCTTCGCGCGCCGCGGCCGCGAGTTCGCGGGTCTGGGGGCCGGTGGCCCCGCTGACGGCGAAGAAGGAGCCGAACAGCAGGATGTCATCCGGCCGGAACGGGATCCGTGGCGTGCGGAACGGAGGCATTCCCTTGTCGCGGAAGAACTCATAGCGGGCGTTGTTGTGCTCGTCCAGCAGGGCCATCGAGACCGTACTCTGGCCAGGGTCCTGCTGGATGCAGGACGTATCCAGGCGGTTCTGCCGCATGAAATCCGTGATAATACCGGCCACGGCGTCGTTTCCGGTCTGCGAGGCCATCACCAGGCGGATGCCCGGGAACGCTTTCCCGACGGTCCGGCCCAGCGAGACCATGGCGTTGAAGACGGAGCCGCCGGGTACGGCCGCCTGCGGCTGGTTGTTCTTGAAAACGATGTCGAGCACGGTCTCCCCGATGCCGACGACGGTCCTGTGCTTGGGTTGCTGCATGCGAATTCGGGAAATTGATTCAAACAAAGTCGGATACGATTAATGACTGATAAGAACTCCGTTGATCCGGACGTTGCGTACGTGCGTGTCCGGCACGACGTCCGTGCTGAACGGAATCTCTGCGGCGTCGTCCTCCACGTCGATGTCCTCGAATGAGAAATTGCTGAAGGCGTATTTGTCCGACGGGCGGACCTGGAAGAAATTCCTGCAGTGCATCCGGATGGCTTTCAGGGTGATGTGCGTGCAGAGGGACAAGGGCATATCCGGCCGGTCTTCCAGCTGGTAGAACTGGGTCCAGGGATGGCAGGCGATGCCGTTGGCGGCCGTTCCCGTGATGTCGGACACGGTTACGTATTCATAGCGCTGCGGCGTGTCCGGACGCATCTTGAGCCAAAGCAGGTTGTTGACCTCTTCGGCGTGGCAACGGCGCAGGATGACGTTACGGTCGTCCACCGACTCGCTGCCGAGCGTCAGGCAGCCGTGCGTCTTGTAGAAGCGGCAGTCTTCTATGATAATGTCCCGGCAGGGGCCGTCCGTCGGGTCCTGGTCGGCCCAGGTGCCCTTGCCGCCCTTGAGGACCACGGCGTCGTCGTTGACGGACATGTAGCAGCCGCGCACCAGCACGTTGTGGCAGGCGTCAATGTCGATCGCGTCGGTGCTCGGCCCCTTCACCCCGCTGGTGGAAGAGGTGATGTGCAGGTTCAGGAACCGGACGTGGTCACAGCGGTAGATGTGGTTGGTCCAGTAGGGGCTGTTCCGCATCCGCACGTCCTGGACGGTGACGTTGGAGCTGTTGGAGATATACACCAGGCGCGGGCGCTGGGCGTCCTTGTTGGTGCACTGGCGGTTCCATTCGCGCCGGATCCAGAATTCCTCCCAGTAGTGGAAGCCGTTGCCGTCGAGGGTGCCTTCCCCGGCGATCGTGAAACCGTCCACGCCGTCGGCGTTGACCAGGGCCGGGAAGTATTGGCAGGTCTGTCCCTCAATGCGCGTCTCCATGACCTGGAAATCGGCAATGCGGTCGCTGCCCTTGAGCACGCCGCCCTTGCGGATGAGCAGGTGCGTGCCCGGCTTGAAGAAGAGGTTGCCGCTGAGGAAGGTCCCCTTCGGAATCACGATGACCCCGCCGCCGCGCTCCGCCGCGAGGTCGATTACCCGCTGGAGGGCTGCGGTCTGCACGCGGGTGCTGTCACGCTTCACGCCGTAGCGCGTGACGACATACTGCGGCCCGAGGGCGGACACGTCCACCTTTCCGCTCTCGGAGAACCAGGCAGGCACGGGCTTGCCGTCGGGGAACGTATCGGTCTGTGCAAAGAGGGCCGCCGGCAGAAGGGCGAGCAGGAGAATCAGTTTGACGGGTTTCATCGATGGTGGTTCTAGTTGTCACGAAGATAAGAATAATTATTATATTTGTAGAAACGCAACCGAAATCTGATGAACCCCTTGTCCTTGAGAAGAATGCTGCTGTTTGCAGCCGCTTTCCTTTTCGGGGTCTTTTCCGCCGCCGCGTCGCCGCGTAAGGTGGAGCGCCTGGATGAAGGCTGGACCCTGTATCCCCGATATGATGTCAACAAGCAGCCTGCGCGGACGGAGGTCACCGTACCGCATACCTGGAATACCGAAGACGTATTCAACGGGATGGGCAGATATCTCCGTTCCGCCTTTGTCTATGAACGCAACCTGCCGCTGCCCAAATCGGACGGACAGCGGCGCTTCCTGCATTTCCAGGCGGTTAATTCCGTTGCCGACATCTTCATCAACGGGCGCCGGGTGGGCTCGCATTACGGCGGCTACACGGCGTTCTGCTTCGAAATCACGGATTACCTTCAGGAAGGTGACAACCGCCTGGAGGTCAACGTGAGCAATGCCTACCGGCAGGACGTCGCTCCGCTGGCGGGCGACTTCAACATCTACGGCGGCATCACACGTCCGGTCACGCTGATTACGACCGGGGCGGACTGCATTTCGCCCCTGGACCGCGCCTCTGCCGGCGTGTATGTCCACCAGGACGCCGTCAGCCGCGAGCGGGCCGAACTGACTGTCGAGACCGTCCTTTCGCTGAAGCACCGGGGGCTCGTGGCCGAAGCGGTGCTGCTGGATGCGGCGGGCCGGGAGGTGCTTCGCGCCGGTGCGCCCGCGGAAGGAGAGCGTGTGCGCATCCCCCTGACCTTGGACCGGCCGCACCTATGGGACGGCCGCCGGGATCCGTATCTCTATACGGTCCGGGTGGACCTGAAGGACGGCGACCGGGTTGTGGACTCCATGTCCGAGACCACAGGCCTGCGCTATTTCCGGGTGGATCCGGAGCAGGGATTCTTCCTTAACGGGGAGCACCTGGACCTGCACGGCGTGTGCCGGCATGAGGAGGCCGAAGGCACGGCCAGTCTGCTCAACGAGGAGGCGCTGCGGCGCGACGCCCGCCTGATCTATGAGATGGGGGCGACGGGCGTGCGCTTCGTGCATTATCCCCATTCGCGCTACGACGTGGCCCAGTATGACTCGCTGGGCATCGTAGTCTGGTATGAGCTGAGCCTGGCGGGCCCCGGCGGCTACGGCTCCCCGGGTTACGTGGCGGATCCTGCGCTGGAGCGCAACACGATGGCCAACCTGGAGGAAATGATCCTGCAGAACTACAATTCTCCCGCCATCTGCTTCTGGAGCCTGTGCAACGAACTGTCGTTCAAGTTTGACGCGCCCGACCGCTTCCTGCGCGAGCTGCACCTGCGGGCCAAGGCGCTCGATCCGCAGCGCCTGACCACGCTGGCCATCTGCTATGACCAGGACCGCTTCCAGCACATCACCGACATCATCGGCTGGAACAAATACTTCGGCTGGTACGGCAGCGACGGCAAGGGCATCGGGGCCTTTATGGACAATGCCCACGCGCTGGCGGGCCACCAGCCCATCGGCCTTTGCGAGTACGGCGCCTCCGCGAGCATCCTGCACCACAGTTTCCAGGAGAGCCGCAACAATTACGTCCATTTCGAAGAGTATCAGTGCAAGGTGCACGAATACAACTGGGAGGAGATGGCCTCCCGACCGTTCGTCTGGTGCAAGTTCATCTGGCAGTGGGCGGATACTCCCTCTTCCATTCGGGACGAAGGTGACCGGCGGGGCATGAATGACAAAGGCGTCGTCACCTATGACCGGAATACCTGCAAGGATGCCTACTACTTCTATCAGGCCAACTGGAGCGAGGCGCCGATGCTCTACATCGCCCATCGGCGCTATACCCTTCGTTCGCAGGCCGTCACGGACGTGAAGGTCTATTCCAACCAGAAGCAGGCGGTCCTGTACCTGAACGGCCGCAAGGCGGCGACCGGCCGGAATGACGGCCTGGGGCGGATCGTCTTTGCCGGGGTGCGCCTGCAGGAGGGCGACAATGCGGTCCGCGTGGTGTCCGGCGCCCTTTCCGACGAATGTGTGTGGAACCTGGACAGCACCCGCACCGAGGAGCAGGTCACTGCCTCCGAACGGCTGGACGGCGCCGTCGATTAAACCCATCCTGCCATGAGAAAGTGCTTGATTTCCCTGCTGCTTCTTCCCCTGCTGACCCCTTTGCAGGCCACCGTGCCCGTCGTGGACCGCGCGAAGGTCGGTCCGGCGGCGATGCCTGTGCAGATGGAGCCCGTCACGGCGCCCTTCGACGTGAGCGGCATTGCCGCGCAGGAGTTCCCGGCCCGCCGCATTGTCGTGCAGATGCAGAAGAAAGGCTTGTCCACGCGCCGCATCCAGGCCGCCATCGACCGGATGTCGGAGCGCGGCGGCGGGACCGTCGTGATTCCCGCCGGTGTCTGGACGACCGGACGCATCGTGCTCAAGTCCGGGGTCTGCCTGCACCTGGAGGATGGCGCCGAGTTGAATTTCAGCGGTGATGTCAAGGACTACCAGCCGGCGGTGCGCACCCGCATCGAAGGCATCGAACTGATGGGCCCGGGCGGGATGATCTACGCCGACGGGGCCGAAAATATCGGGATCACGGGCCGCGGGCGGCTGGTCAGTCCGGATACGGACAGCGAACTGTATACCGTGGCGCAGAACTACCTCACCACGGAGGATTGCGTCAACCTGGATGATCCCGTGGAGAAGCGCGTATGCGACGGCCTGGACGGCAGGCCGCTCCTGATGCCGATGTTCATCGCCCTGGAACGCAGCCGGGGGATCCTGATCGAAGGGGTCACCCTGGAGCGCAGCATTTTCTGGAATATTGTCCCGCAATTCTGCTCCAACGTGGTCATCCGGGGCGTCACCGTCCGCTCGCACGGCCACGGCCGAACGGACGGGATTGATATCGAGTCTACGACGGACGCGCTCATTGAATATTGCTCGCTCAATTGCGGAGACGACTGTTATACCTTCAAGTCCGGCCGCGGTCTGGACGGACTGCGCGCCGCGGCGCCGACGGCCCGCGTGGTGGTCCGCCACTGCGAATCGCTGCGCGGCGTGGGCGGAGTCGTGCTTGGTACGGAGACCGCCGCCGGCATCTCGGATATCTATGTCCACGACTGCGTCTTCGACGGCACGGACCAGGGATTCCTTTTCAAGACGCGCCGTTCGCGGGGCGGAGGAGGCTGCCGGCTCACGGCGGAGCGGATCCTCATCCGCGGCACCCGCTATTCGGCGTTCGGCAGCGACATGCTCGGCTCCCGCAAATGGGTGGGAGAACTGGCGGACCGCTATCCGGTGCGGGAGATTACCCAGCTCACGCCGGAGTTCCGGGATTTCACGTTCCGGGACATTCGGGTGGAGGACTGTGCGCAGTTGATTTCCTTCGGCGGCCTGCCCGAGCGACCGTTCGCTCACGTACTGTTTGACGGACTGGAGGCCGACTGCGTCGAACTGATCCGTCTGCAGGACGTCAGCGGCCTGTCGGTACGCAACGCCGAAATCCGCGTACAGGACGACGGTATCCGGCTGGACGGCTGCCGGGAGATTCTATTCGACCAGGTGAGAATTGAGAAGCGAAAAACCCATTAAATCCTTGCAGGACGCTTGAAAAGCACTACGGCCAGGGTAATGGCCAGGATCGCCACGGGCATCGGCAGGTATTGCCGATAATCCTGCAGGTAGAGCCGGGCGGCCCTGAGAAGGCCTTCGGCGGAGGACTGGGCGTCTATGGGATATAGGAAAGTGATGGCGGTAGCGAAAACCCCTATAGCCAGGCCGCCGCACAGCGCAATGATGAGCGCCACCCTGCCCCGGCTGCGTTGGCGGTCCACCTCGGCCTTGATGCCCTCTACCTGCACCATCCGGCGCTGCGCTTCCAGGATGAAGGTGGGATCTTCTTTCACCTGCGGCTTGTTCTCCCGCAGGAAGTCTTCTACGCTGCTCATAACTGAATGTACTGCTTAAGGTGTTGCCTTCCCATGGAAAGCTGATATTTAACAGTGCCCTGCGGCATATCCAGGATGGAGGATATCTCCTTGATGCTTCGGTCTTCGAAATAAAACAGGGCGATGGCGGCCTTTTCCTTCTCCGGAAGGCGGTCGAGGGCCAGATACAGCTGCTGGTAACGGAAGGATTTGTCGGAGCTGTCCCCTCCCGGGAGGTTCCGGGCCTCTTCCACGGGAGCCTTCTCCGGACGCGCCTTCCGGCAGTGGTCTATGTAACAATTGTACGCTATGCGGAAAAGCCAGGTGCTGAATTTGGAGAGACCCAGGAAGGAGCCGGAGGCCACATAGGCCCGCACCAGGGCGTCCTGGGCGATGTCATCGGCCAGGGCACCGTCCCCGGCACACAGCGCAAGCAGGAACCGCCTCAGGGGCTCCTGCTGCTGCCGCACTTCGCTGATGAACCGCTCCTGGGTCATGCTTTACTGTTCCCTGGGCTGGTCAAGGGCGTTCTCTTCGGCCTCTATCTCCTTGGCCAGCATCTTCTTACCCACAAAGTAGGAGATGAACAGGCCGATGCCTACGGCCAGGAGGACCGCTCCGGCAGGAAGCCAGAACGCGTTGATGAACGTATTGCGCCCGAAATCGGTAATGACAACGCGAAGGATGCCCAGGGTGAGGAAGCCGGCGCCCATAAGGCTGGTAACGCAGGCGCCATTGAGTTTGTCCAGGAGCTCCTGCTTGATGGACTTGGGAGCCTTCTTCTTGGCGGGTTCAAACTGGGTCATGTCCACGGGAACACCGGCCTCGATGGCCTTGAGCATGATTTCGGCCTTTCTGTCGGTCTCGTGCTGACGGGTGCGGGCAACGAGCCAGACAATCATGATGGGCAGTACAACGCAGATAAAGAAGGGTACGCCAAAATTTACCAAAATGTCATTCAACATAGCTGTATCAATTTATAAGTTCAACATTTTTTCCGTTATATCATCGCCGGATAAGCAACTCCCGGGGCGGTTTCATCTGTTAGACGAAGGTCTGCAGCAAAAGGTTGGAAAAAAGTTGAATTATTAAACGAAATCTTTGGGACTCTTCTCATCCGCTGGAATCCCCGTCCTTTCTTTTTTTTGTTTTTGGGAGTATGGCTTGCTCATGCCACCAATTCCTTGCAATCGTCGTACAATTTGGAAACAACTAAAGCGGAGATGTTCACCTTCACCAGGCGGAACGGTCCGTCCGGACTGTCGGCCACGGCCGGGTACATGTAGCCGTTGACGGTCGGGTAGGTGTACCATTTCCCCTTGTACTGCACCGGCTGGCTGGGCGCCCAGTATTTCTCATGCTCCGCCTGTGGGAAATACGTCCCCTCGAAACTCCAGTTGACGAAATCCCGGGATTTCCAAACGACGGGAGGGCCGGAAGTTTCCAGTCCCTGTCCATAGCCATCCGTGGTAACGTAGCAGTAGAATGTA
>CADASN010000021.1 GCA_902790635.1 uncultured Bacteroidia bacterium
GCCGAAGCTCTTCGACAAGCTTCACCGCGCCCCGAAGTCCGGTGAGAAAGTCACCTGGGAGCATGGCACCGAGGCTGACAGCCGCTTCTACACCGTCGATACCCACGAGGCCATCGACCGCGGCTACAAGGTTGGTTTCCAGGCCGGCAAGCACGAATTCTTCCCGTATCCGACCTCTGTGATGGACAAGAACCCCAACATGGTCCAGAACCCGGGTTGGTGATAGAAAAAAATTAGTTCGCGTCATACGAATTAATTTGATTAGTGGGTGGGAGGCCCCCTGTATAGGGCGCCTCCCTTTTTTTGTATCCCTGAAAATCGTATCTTCGCAGTATGATGAAACAGATGACCCTTCCCGCATCCGCCGACGGACTCTCGTTGGCCATGCTCGTCAGCGTCCCGGACGCAGCGCCGCGGGGCGTCGTGCAGCTCGTCCACGGCATGTGCGAGCACAAAGAGCGCTATATCCCTTTCATGGAGTTCCTGACCGCCAAGGGCTATGTCTGCGTGATCCATGACCACCGCGGACACGGCGCCTCCGTCAAGTCGCCCGAAGACCTGGGCTACCTCTATGACGGCGGCTGGCTGGCCATGGTGGAGGATGTGCGCGTCGTCTCGGACTGGATCCGGGAGCAGTGGCCGGGCCTGGACTATACCCTGTTCGGCCACAGCATGGGTTCGATGGTCGTCCGCTCCTTTGCGAAGCGCTACGATGACCGCCTGGACCGCCTGTTCGTCTGCGGCTGCCCGTCCGACAACCCCGCCAAGGGGGCAGGCAAGCTGCTGGCGGGTATGATCGGCCGCCTGCGCGGCTGGCATTACCGGCCCAAGCTGCTGCAAGCCATGTCTTTCGGGAGTTTCAACAAACCCTTCGAAAAGGAGGGCTGGCCGGCCGCCTGGGTCTGCTCCGATCCGGACACGCTGAAAGCCTATCATGCCGACCCGCTATGCGCCTACCAGTTCACGGCCAACGGTTTCTACAACCTGATGGGCCTGATGGAGGACTGCTATTCGGCCAAGGGCTGGAAGCTGTCCCGCCCGGAGATGCCGGTGTATTTCATTTCGGGCGCCGAGGACCCCTGCCGGGTCTCGGACAAAGCCCTGGAGCAGGCCGCGGACCTGATGCGGCAGGCAGGCTACAAGCACGTCGATCTCAAGCTCTATCCGGGCATGCGGCATGAGATCCTCAACGAGACGGACAGGCAGCAGGTCTGGAACGACATCCTCGCGCGACTGTAGATGGATCCGGAAGAGAGGTACATGCGGGAGGCCCTGCGCGAGGCGCAGGCAGCCGGAGCGGAAGACGAAGTTCCCATCGGCGCGGTCGTCGTCTGCCGCGGGCGTATCATCGCCCGGGGGCACAACATGACCGAGCGCCTGCACGATCCCACGGCGCACGCCGAAATGATCGCGCTGACCGCCGCCACGGAAGCCCTGGGCGGCAAATACCTGGACGACTGCACCCTCTACGTCACGGTGGAGCCGTGCCCGATGTGCGCCGCAGCGCTCTGCTGGGCGCAGCTCGGCCGCCTCGTTTTCGCCGCGCCCGACCCGCGCCGCGGCTACTCCCTCTTCTCCCCTTCCCTGCTCCACCCCCGCACGGAAGTCTCACAGGGCCTCCTCGCCGACGAATGCAGCACGCTCGTCAAAGATTATTTTAAAAACAAACGATAAAATTACTATCTTTGCACCCGGTATTGAGGTATGGTGTAACGGTAGCACTACAGATTTTGGTTCTGCCTGTTCTGGTTCGAATCCGGATACCTCAACGTAAAACAGCTGACAGGATCCTGCCAGCTGTTTTTCTGTTGGAAGTACGCTGCGCTTACAGCGTACGCTTGATCTCGACGATCTGGAAGGCTTCGATGACGTCGCCCTCCTTGATGTCGTTGTAGCCGGCGATGGACATACCGCATTCCTTGCCGGCTCCGACTTCCTTGACGGCATCCTTACCGATCTGCAGGGAGCCCAGCTCACCGGTATAGATGACGATGCCGTCGCGGATGAGGCGTACCTTGGACTTCTGGATCATCTTGCCGTCGCGCATGATACAGCCGGCGATGGTGCCGACCTTGCTGATGCGGAAGGTCTGCTTGATCTCGGCGGTCGCGATGACCTCCTCCTTCTTCTCCGGCTCGAGCATACCCTCGATACCGTCCTTGACTTCGTTGATGCAGTCGTAGATGACGGAGTAGAGGCGGATCTCGATGCCCTCGCGGTCGGCGGCCTTGCGGGCCTCCGGCGTAGGACGGACCTGGAAGCCGACGATCACGGCGTCAGAAGCCTCAGCGAGCAGGACATCGGACTCGGAGATGCCGCCCACAGCCTTGTGGATGACATTGACGCGGACCTGCTCGGTGGAGAGCTTGATGAGGGAGTCGGACAGCGCCTCCACGGAGCCGTCCACATCGCCCTTGACGATGATGTTGAGCTCCTTGAAATTGCCGATCGCGATGCGGCGGCCGATCTCCTCCAGGGTCATGTGCTTCTGCGTCTTGATGCCCTGGATGCGGAGCAGCTGCTCGCGCTTGGCGGCGATGCTCTTGGCCTCGCGCTCATCCACCATCACGTTGAACTTCTCACCGGCGGCGGGAGCACCGTTCAGGCCGAGCACGGAGACCGGGGTCGAAGGACCGGCCTCGGTGATCTTCTGCCCGCGCTCGTTGAACATCGACTTGACACGACCGTAATAGCTGCCGCACAGCATCACATCGCCCGGACGGAGCGTACCCTCCTGCACGAGCACCGTGGCCAGGTAGCCGCGGCCCTTGTCCAGCGAAGACTCGATCACGGCACCGACGGCCTTCTTGTTCGGATTGGCCTTGAGATCGAGCAGGTCGGTCTCCAGCAGCACCTTTTCGAGGAGCTTGTCCACATTGATGCCCTGCTTGGCGGAGATCTCCTGGCACTGGTACTTGCCGCCCCAGTCCTCCACGAGGATATTCATCTCGGAGAGCTGGCGGCGGATGGTGTCGGGATTGGCGCCGGGCTTGTCGATCTTGTTGATGGCGAAGACCATCGGAACGTTCGCAGCCTGCGCGTGGTTGATGGCCTCGATGGTCTGGGGCATCACGGCGTCGTCGGCCGCGACGATGATGATCGCGAGGTCGGTCAGCTGGGCGCCGCGGGCACGCATGGCCGTGAAAGCCTCGTGTCCCGGGGTGTCCAGGAAGGTGATCCGGCGGCCGTCGGGGAGCTTCACGTTGTAGGCACCGATGTGCTGCGTGATGCCGCCCGCCTCACCGGCGATGACGTTGGATTTACGGATGTAGTCCAGCAGGGAGGTCTTGCCATGGTCGACGTGGCCCATCACCGTGATGATCGGCGGACGGGGCACCAGATCCTCCGGACGGTCGGTCTCCTCGATGCTCTGGATCTCCTCGGAGATCTCGGCGGTCACGAACTCGACCTGGTAGCCGAACTCCTCGGCCACGAGCACCAGGGTCTCCGCATCGAGGCGCTGGTTGATGGACACCATCAGGCCCAGGCTCATGCAGGCGCCGATGACCTTGACGACCGGCGTGTTGTTCATCAGGGTAGCCAGGTCGTTGACCGTCACGAACTCGGTGACCTTCAGCACCTTCTGGCCGGCGATGGCTTCCGCCATCTCCTCCTGGGTGCGCTGGGCGGCCGCTTCGCGCTTCTCCTTGCGGTACTTCGCGCCGAAGTTGTTCTTCTTGCCCTCGTTCATCCGGGCGTAGGTCTCCTTGACCTGCTTCTGGATCTCCTTCTGGAGCTCTTCCTGCTGCGCTTCCGTCAGCGCCGGCTTGAAGCGGTCACGGTCGCGCTTGCGGCCCTTGCCGGAAGCCTGCTGCTGCGGCTGCTGGCGCTGATCCTTCTTGGGATTCTTCTCGATGTTGGCACCGGCCTTGGTCACATCCACCTTCTGCGTGCCCTTGTTGATGCGCTCGCGCTTCTTGGGCTTGCGGTCGAACTGACTGAGGTCGATCTTGCCCACCACCTTGAGGGCGGGGCTGCCGTCGGCCTGTGCAGCCGGCGCGGCGGATTCGCTTTCAGCAGAGGGCTCATCCCCGGAGGTCTCCGGCTCGTTCGCTTGCTCCCTGGGCTCTTCCCCGGAATCCTTCCCGGACTCCGCCACCGGCTCTTCTCCGGCCCCGGATACAGGTTCGGGCTCCTGGGGCGTCTCCGGCTCCCGGGGCGTCGCAGCGGACTCCGCCGGAGCCTCGGGCTGCGTCTTGACCTCCTCCTGAACCGGTTCCGGTCCGGCCTCCGGTTCGGGGCTGGACGTACTCGGGACCTCCTCCTCGGAGCGCTGAGGCTCAGCGGGTTCGGCAGGAACGGTCACCGTTGTATCCGGTGCCGCGGGAGTCTGCTGGGCGGACTCCTTCTTGACATTGATGAATGTGTTGCTCTTGATGATCGTCTCCCGCTCCGGCTCCTCTTCCTCGGCCTCTTCCCGGCTCTTCTGCTTGCTGTTCTTCTCCAGGATCTCGGTGATCTTGACCTCAACCTTGTCGGCGGCCTGCTTCAACTCGAGATCCTTGCCGAACTGCTTGGCAAGGGCGGGAAGGACCTCGTCCGAGACCTTCGCATTGGGATTCGCATCCACCTCGAAGCCCTGCTTGTGGAGGAACTCCACCAGGTCGTCGAGGCCGATGTTGAATTGTCGTAAAAGTTTATTGAGTCTGATTTCTGCCATTCTGTCTAGTCTTCGAATTCTGCTTTCAAGATGTTGCGGACTTCCTCCACGGTCTCGTCCTCAAGATCGGCGCGCTTGGCAATGTCCTCGGGAGAGAGGGCCAGAACGCCCTTGGCGGTATCACAGCCGATGGACTCGAGGCGGTCGATGATCCACTGGTCGATCACATCGGAGAACTCGCTGAGGAGCACGTCCTCTTCGTCGCTGCTCTCGCCCTTCGGAAGTTCGCGGTACACTTCGATCTCCCGGTCGACCAGCATGCCGGCCAGCTGGATGTTGACACCGTGGCGGCCGATACCCTTGCTGACCTGGTCGGGCTGCATGAACACCTTGACCTTGTCGTCCGGACCCTCGCCCATCTCGATGTAGGAGACGACGGCCGGATTGAGGGCGCGCTGGATCATCAGCTTCGGGTTCTGCGACCACTGGATCACGTCAATGTTCTCGTTGCGGAGCTCGCGGACGATACCCATGATGCGGCTGCCCTTGACACCGATGCAGGCGCCGATCGGATCGATGCGGTCGTCATAGGACTCGACGGCGACCTTGGCGCGTTCGCCGGGGACGCGGACCACCTTCTTGACGGTGATCAGCCCGTCGGCGATCTCCGGAACCTCCTGCTCGAAGAGACGCTCGAGGAACTCGTTGGAGACGCGGCTCAGGGTGATGTACGGCGTGGTGTTGTTCTTCATCTCCACGCTCTTGATGACGGCACGGACGGAGTCGCTCTTCTTGAAGCGCTCGCCGGGGATCTGCTCGTTCTTCGGGATATGGAGCTCGTTGCCGTCCTCGTCGAGGATCAGCACTTCCTTGGACCAGGTCTGATAGACCTCGCCGTAGAAAAGTTCGCCCACCTTGTCGGAGTACTTCTTGAACACGTTGGCCTTCTCGATGTCCATGATACGTCCTTGGAGGTTCTGCCGGATGTTCAGGATGCCGCGGCGGCCGAAGGCAGCCAGCGGGAGCTTCTTGGTGTACTGGTCGCCGATCTCGTAGTCGTCAGCGTCGCCACCGTCTTCGCGAATCCCGTCCAGGGTGATCTCGGCGTGGGGATTCTCCACTTCCTCGACCACGTCGAAATTCTGGTAGATCTCGCAGGTACCCTTGTCCACATTGACGATCACGTCGAAATTGTCGGAAGATCCGAAGGTCTTGGCAATCTGGGTCAGGAACACGTCCTTGAGGACCTGCATCATGACGGGACGGTCGATGTTCTTCTCCTCCTTGAACTCCCGGAACGCGTCGATGAGCGTAATAACTTTTTCTTTTTCCATGTATTATGATTCGTTGATTGTTTTCAGCATTTCATCCGCCTCGGCGGCGTCGATCCCCACGGAACCGACGGTCAGGGCATAATCCTCGACATTGCGGTCGAAGGCCGTGAGGACGGCACGGTGCACGTATTCGCAGTCTTCCAGACTGACGTCGGCACCGGCCCTGTCAATGGTCACTTCAAACACGTTGTCATCATCGTTGAACATGATGTCAACCAGGGTGCAGCCGCGCTCCGCGACGGCTTTTTCCACTACTTTTTCGAATTCTGTCCTGTCCATATCCAATAAAAAAGAAGACCTCCACGGGCCTTCTCACAAATTCACGTCCGCAAATATAAGAATTTTTCCTAAATTTGCCAAAACAATTGACCTATGCGAACGTTTTTCCCCATGCTGGCTGCCGCCGCGGCCCTGATGATCGCCGCCACCTCCTGCAACCTCTCCGTCGAAGAGGACTATACTTTCAGCTACGAAGTCGCCTATGAGCTCCAGACCCAGGAGCAGGTCGATATCCTCAAGCCCTACTTCGAGGAATTCTTCACGACCCACGGCAACTACACCTTCCATGGCGAATACTACGCAGCCGTGGAGAAGAGCATCGAATATTTCCTGCGGGACTCCAAGGACCTGGACGAGGCGTTCATCCAGGAGAACCTGCACTCCAGCCAGGACGTCGTCCGGCTCCTGCTCGTCATCGCTTCCAACAAAGTGAAAAACGTCACCGCCTTCCAGACCTGGGTCGGCGAAGACAAAGAAGAGGAGTGATCCCTACAGCAGATAGTCCAGCGATGCCGGACCTTCATTGAACAGGAGGTCCATCACCGAAAGGTTCGGGACGAATCCGAACCGTTCCGCAAAAACCTGATAATAAGGCCGTTCCAATCCAAGTTCCGAGAGGATTGCGTTCGGCCTTTTCGGATGGATGTCCACATGCTCCCCGGCGAATTCCGCCGTCGGCACGATTTCCGTCTTCAGGCCGGTCTTCGCTAGGAAGAAGCGGATGATGCGCAGGTCCAGCTCCCAGAGCGTGCGAGGCCGGGCGTCCAGGATTGCGAACAGTTCGTCCCGGTAGTAAGCGAAATAGGCGGAAGAACTGTAAGCCGTCTCGATGCAGCGCTCCGTCTTGGCCACCCAGGGGGTGGAATAGTCCACCTCGATCTCCCGGATCGGCAGCTTGAACGCCCCGTCCCGGTGCTTCACCGGGAAATTCAGGTCCTGCGGACCGTTCTCCGTATAGATGCGGCAGCGGTTGCGCCAGGACTGTTTCTGGTAGTTCTCACAGGCCTCCATATAAACCGAAGAATACTTTGCGAGCAGCGCAAAGTATTCTACCGGAGGGAAATATGCTATGGTCAGGACAGGAGCCACTACTCGATGGCGCCTTTGACCCCGACCTCCATCGCACGGACGATGCCGCGCTTGGAGTTGCGGATGAACTCGAGGATGGTGTCGCGCTCCACAGACTGCGGGAAACCCGCCTCGACCTTGGCGCAACCGTCGGAGATGTTGTATCCCTGGAAATAGATCGTATCGTAGATGTCCTTGATGTTGCGGATCACGTCGGACTCGAAACCGCGGCGGCGCAGGCCGACCAGGTTGATACCGGCATAGCAGATCGGCGTACGTCCGCAGATTGAGTAAGGCGGGATGTCCTTGTTGACGGCCGAGCAGCCGCCGACCATCGCATGCGTACCGATGCGGGAGAACTGGTGCACGGCGGTGTTGCCGCCGATGATGGCCCAGTCATCCACGTCCGTCTCGCCGGCGATGCCGACATAACTGACCAGGATGCAATGCTTGCCCACCCGGCAGTCATGTGCGATGTGCACGTAGGACATCACCAGGGTGTCATCACCCACCCGGGTCACGCCCTTGCCGCTGGCACGGGTGCCCCGGTTGATGGTCGCGCACTCGCGGATGGTCACCCGGTCCCCGATCTCGACGTAGGTCACCTCGCCGTCGAACTTGAGGTCCTGCGGGACGGCACCGACCACGGCGCCGGGAAAGACCAGGCAGTCACGACCCATCTTGACATACGGGAAGATGGTGGCGTGCGGAAGGATCTTGGTATTGTCCCCGATCTCTACATTGTCATCGATAAAAGCGTAAGGGCCCACCTCGACGTTCTCGCCGAGTTTGGCGTTGGGGTGGACGGTTGCCAGGGGGTGGATGTTGGTCATATTGGATTATTTGATTTTGTCGAGAGCCGCACGCGAAGCCAGGCTGTTGATCGTGTGGCCGGGTTTGTAGGCGCTGATGGAGGCTTTGGGGAAACCGCCCATCAGGCGCATGTCCCCGATGAGGTCCAGCAGCTTGTGCCGGCCGCATTCATTGGGGAAATGGAGCTTGAGGTTGCTGAGGTAGCCCTGCGGCGTCACGGCCAGGTGGGGCTGCCCGAAGAGCTTGCACATGTTGTCGATCTGCTCCTTCGTCGCAGGATGCTCCACGATCACGATCGCGTTGTCCACGTCCCCGCCCTTGACCAGCCCGCGGGCCGCCAGGAATTCCAGTTCGTGGAAGAACACGAAGGTGCGGCAGGGTGCTACCTGCCGGACATAGTCGGCATTCTCCGTCCAGCGGGCGGACTGCACGCCAAGTACGGTGGAATTGAAATCGACAGTCACCTCGAAGGACATCTTCTCCGCCGGGGTCACGCGGACCCAGGAACCCGTCGCCTCATCCCTGACCTCGAACTGTTCCGTGAACTCCAGGTACACGCGCTCGGCGTCCTGCACCTGCAGGCCGTCCGGCGCAATGGCCCGGACATAGCGCTCGGCACTGCCGTCCAGGATCGGGACCTCCTCGTTGTCGATCTCGATGCGGGCATTGTCCACACCGAGTCCGGTCAGCGCGGACATCAGATGTTCGATGGTGATGACGGAAGCCTCGCCGTCGGAGATGGTCGTGCTACGGTCGGTCCGGCTCACCTTGGAGGCAAGCGCAGGGATCTCCACATCCAGGTCGGTCCGCACGAAACGGATGCCCGATCCGGATGGAGCCGGCTTCAGGGTCAGGTGGGCATATTTGCCGGTATGAAGGCCGCGGCCTTCAAAGGAATACTCCTTTATGAGGGTCTGTTGGTTCATTTGGGCGGCAAAGATACAAAATAATCTTTGAATAATCCTATTCTTCGCCCGCCTGCTTGAATTTGGCGTAGGATTTCAGGTAAGTCTTGTGCAGGATGGCCGGCGTGCCGAAGTACACCTGCCCCGGCTTCCGGACGTTGCCGATCAGTCCGGCCTGTGCGCCGATGGTCGTATGGTCCGCAACGCTGATGTGTCCGACAATGCCCACCTGCCCGGCGAAGATGCAACCTTCCCCGACCTTCGTGGAGCCTGCGATCCCGGTCTGGGCCGCCATCACCGTATTCTTGCCGACGATGACATTGTGCGCGATCTGGCAGAGGTTGTCAATCCGCACGCCGTCCGCGATGATCGTGGACTCCATCGGGGCGCGGTCGATGGTGGTATTGGATCCGACTTCGACGTCGTTGCCGATGATGACGTTACCGAGGTGCTCGATCTTGCGCCAGGTGCCGTCGGGCTGCGGGGCGTTCCCGAATCCGTCGTCACCGATGATGCAGCCGGCATGCAGGATCACCCGGTCGCCGATCACCATCCCCGGGAAGATATGCACGCCGGGATAGATGATGCAGAAAGAGCCGATCTTCGTGCCGGCACCGATGGTCACATTGTCGTGGATGACGGTGCAGTCCCCGATCCGGCAGTCCTTGCCGATGGTGACGAAGTCGCCTACGTTCACCTTCTTGCCCAGCCGGGCACTGCAGGCGATATGGGAGCGCAGGCTCCGGCGGCGGCGGTACTGCTTCTTCAGCTCCGCCATGTATTTCAGCAGGTCGGCCAGGGCGCTGTAGGCATCCTTCACGCGCACCAGGGTCGGGGCGACGGGAGCCTTGGGCTGAAAATCAGCATTCACCAGCAGGACCGAAGCCCTGCTGGTGTAGACATACTGTTCGTATTTGGGATTGGCGTAGAAACAAAGCTGGCCGGGGCGTCCGTGTTCGATCTTCGCAAATGTGGTTACTTTGGCTTCCGGATCTCCCTCCACCGTCCCGTGGAGCACTTCAGCCAGTTGTTTTGCTGTCAGTTCCATATTCTGTTTCAGATTCCGGACCGCATCCGGAAAGGCATGATAAGCTAAAATCTCCAGCCGAAGGTCACGGCAGCGTTCCAGAGGCTCCGGTCATCGAGGACACGGGGAGAGAGCACGGTCTGGAGGTTGCCGGCCTTGTCATAGCTGTCATAATCGTAATAGGGCGCGAAGGTCGAAGCCGGGTAGCGGGTCAGACGGGCCACGACGTCCACGAAGAAGGATCCCGGGGAGGAGTAGCCGAAGCCCAGTGCGAAGGATTGCGTCCGGTCCTTGTAATAAGTCGCGGAGACCAGGTTCCGGGCCCTGTCGTAGAAGTCGTAGAAGGCTTTGCCGTAGTCGTCGGCCGTGATGGTGTGGCCGGTGCTGTCCATCCAGTAGCGCTCAGGACTCGTGGCCAGGGTGTAGCCGGCACGCACGGAGAACTGCGGCGTGACCTTGAACTCACCGCCGACCCGCACGTTGTGCGCCACGCCGGTGAAATACCGGTTGGTCATGTTCTCGACCAGGTAAGTCTCGGATGACAGGCGGTTGCGGTGCAGCTCATTGAAGCGCATCACGCTGTAGTCTGCCAGTTCGTAGTCCACGCTGATCACCCCCGCCTTGCCGAAGGTATAGGCCAGGCCGAAAGAGGCGCGGTAGGGAGAACGCAGGGTGTATTCGTATTCTCCTTCGGGAGAGTACTGGCTGTCATCGTAGTAATTGTCGTCGAACGAAGTGGCGGCGTAGTGCTGCCAGCGCTCGGAGATCGTGTAGGTCGTCGGCGTCTGGAAAGATGCGCCGAGGCGCAGGTTATCGGTCGGGCGCACGATGACGCCGATCTTGGCATAGATGCCCGCCATGTCGGCGAGGTAATCGTAGCTGTAAGAGCCGCGCTTGAAGTAGGTGAGGTAATCCGTGTCCATATCCTGATAGACGATGGGGAACTGGGAAGGATCCACCGCGGATTCGTAGAACGACTCGTTGTAGCGGTAGCGGGCCGTCGGCAGGCCGACGTTGAAGCCTATGTACAAGCGGTCGGAGATGTTGACGGCCATGTTGAAGATGAGGTCGTTCTTGCTGCCGCGCTTGGTACGGGAAGAGGTCTGGGACAGGTTGCCCGGGACGTAGTGGTAGGACCCGTCATCCGCGATGGCTTCCGTCACGCCCGCATAGAGTGCATCCCAGCCGTAAGGGCCGTACATGCCGCCCTGGTAAGCTGTCAGGAGATCCCAGGGAGCGTCCGAGTTGTCAAAGGAGTTGTAGTTGGCAAGGGTGCTCTCGGGATAGCCGTAGGCCGCGTCCGCAAACTCCGCAATCTTGGAAGTCCGGCTGTTCGTGCCGAAGCCGTCCGAAGCGAAATTGTAGTTGTTGGTCTGCGTGGACACGATTCCGAAGGACACCGCCTTCACGCCGATACGCTTGCCGGTCTTGAACTCACCCACAAGCCCGATGCTCGGCATGTTCATCCGGGTCTGGGACAGCCGGGAGGCCGGCCCGTAGGAATTCTCACCTTCCGGCGACCAGGAAGAATTGACCGCCGAGATGGTAAAACCGGGGGTGATCACGAACTGGCCATAGCCGGCCACGGCAGAACCGGCCGGGTTGATCACCACCGATCCGAGATCGCCGCCGAGGGCCGTCACCGCGTTGCCCATCGCCATGCTCCGGGCCGTGCCGAAGTAGTGGTTCTGGCTGAACGTGATGGCATCATACATATTCTGGGCGCCCGCACCGGCCGCCAGGGCCAGGAGCAAAGCAGCAGTCAGTATCTTTTTCATGGTCGTAGTCTGTTTGAAAGTTGGTTGATTCTGTGAAATGTACCGGACCGGTCCGGAGGATTATCTGCGACCGCCGTGGCTGCCGCCACCGCCTCCGCTGCTGTGCGATCCGCCGCTGCTGTAGCCGCCACCGCCGCCTCCGCTGTAGCTGCCGCCGGAGCTCCGGGAAGAGCTGGAACTGGAAGAACTGCTGGAATAGCTGCGGGATGAAGAGGAAGAGCTGCTGGAAGAGCCGTAGCTGCGGGTGGACGCGCCGCCTGAACTGCTGCGGGAAGAAGAGCTGCCGGAATTGCCGTAGCTGCGGGAGTAGTTGTAGCCCTGCTCACGGCTGCGGGAAGAAGAGTATCCGGAAGAGCTGCTGCGGGAGGCAGAAGAGGAAGAACCGCTGCTGCGGGTCACCGCAGAGCCGGAACGGCGTACGGAAGAGCCCTGTCCGCCCCGGATGATGGAGCTGCCGGCCGCTCCGGCCGAACCGTAGCGGTAGTTCGCACCGCTGCCGGGCCGGGCCACACGGCTGCCGCCGCTCTCGGTGAACGAACGCGAGGTATAGACCCGGTCGCCGCCGCGGGCGCGTCCGCCGCCCCAGCCGCCGCCGTAGTAGTAAGGATTGTCATACCAGCCGTAGCGGTGGCCGTACCAGCCGTAGTAGCTGTTGCCATATCCGTAATACCAGGGATCGTAGTACCAGGGGTCGTACCAGCTGGCATACCAGGGATCGTACCAGTAACTGCCGTACCAGGGGTCGTAGTACCAGGGATCATACCACCCGTAACGGCCCCAGCGGCCCCAGTAGTAGGAACCAAATCCCAGGCCGCCCCAGGCCCAGGGCGAATAGTAGGAATATGGACTGCGCCAGGAATAGCCCCAGGGATCATCCAGGACAACGACCAGCGTATCGCGGCTTCCGCGCTGCTTGCGGGCGAGGTTCTCAGCCGCCATGGCCTGGAAATCTTCTTCGCTATAAAGATGGACGACTTCGGGTTCTTCGCCGGGATTCAGGTAAAGGCCGTCCGGGAACCGCTGCTGTGAATACTGAGCAGGGGTACCACAGGACGCCAGGACCATCAAGGCGGCCAAAGGCAGTAAAAGTGTCGTGCTCCGTTTCATATATTCGTCTCCTATCAATAAAAAGTTTTATCTTTGCGGTTGCAAGTATGATGCCTAAAAGTATCACCATATAGATGCAAATTTCGGAAAAAAACGCAGTTTTTCAACAATAATATGGCAAAAGAGGTAACCAAACGATCCGAGAACTATTCCCAATGGTACAATGACCTGGCCCTGAAGGCCGATCTGGCAGAGCAGTCCGCCGTGCGCGGCTGCATGGTCATCAAGCCTTACGGCTACGCCATCTGGGAGAAAATGCAGGGCACGCTGGATGCGATGTTCAAGCGCACCGGTGTACAGAACGCCTATTTCCCCCTGTTTATCCCCAAATCCTTTTTCAGCCGTGAGGCCGAGCATGTGGCGGGCTTCGCCAAGGAGTGCGCCGTGGTCACGCACCACCGCCTGATGAACGACCCCGACGGGGCCGGCGTGGTCGTGGATCCCGACGCGAAGCTCGAGGAGGAACTGATCGTGCGCCCGACCTCCGAGACCATCATCTGGAGCACCTACAAGAACTGGATCACCTCCTGGCGGGACCTCCCCATCCTCTGCAACCAGTGGTGCAACGTCGTCCGCTGGGAGATGCGCACGCGCCTCTTCCTGCGCACCGCCGAATTCCTCTGGCAGGAGGGCCACACCGCCCACGCCACCGCCGAGGAGGCCGAGGCCAAGGCCCACGAGATGGTGCAGGTCTATGCCGATTTCGCCCGCAACGTGATGGCGCTGCCGGTCATCGTGGGCCACAAGAGCCCCAACGAGCGCTTCGCCGGCGCGCTGGATACCCTCACCATCGAAGCCATGATGCAGGACGGCAAGGCCCTCCAGGCCGGCACGTCCCATTTCCTCGGCCAGAATTTCGCCAAGTCCTTCGACGTGCAGTTCACGAACAAGGAAGGCAAGCAGGAGTACGTCTGGGCCACGTCCTGGGGCGTCAGCACCCGCCTGATGGGCGCCCTCATCATGGCCCACGGCGACGACAACGGCCTTGTCCTGCCTCCAAAGCTCGCCCCCATCCAGGTCGTGATGGTGCCCATCTACAAGACCGACGAAGAGCGCCAGGCCGTCCTCGACAAGATGGACGAAGTCAAAAAGGCGCTCGAGGCCCTCGGCCACAGCGTCAAGGTGGACGACCGTGACACGGTCCGTCCGGGCTTCAAGTTCGCCGAGTGGGAGCTCAAGGGCGTGCCCGTACGCCTCGCCATGGGCGCCCGCGACCTCGCCGCCGGCACGGTGGAAGTGGCCCGCCGCGACACCCTCACCAAGGAGACGATGCCGCTTGAGGGCATCGCAGAGCACCTCGCCGGCCTGCTGGAGGACATCCAGCAGAACATCTACGCCAAGGCTCTCGCCTTCCGCGATGCCAACGTAGAGAAATGCGACAGCTGGGAGGAGTTCCAGCAGAAGATCCAGACCGGCAAGTTCCTGCTCTGCCACTGGGACGGCACCGTCGAGACCGAACAGGCCATCAAGGACGCCACCAAAGCCACCATCCGCTGCATCCCCATGGACAGCTATGTCTGCGAAGAGGAAGGCACGGATATCTTCTCCGGCAAGCCCTCCCATCGCAGGGTGGTCTTCGCCATCTCTTATTAAACCTACGATCTACCGACCATGAAGAAGATTACGCTCATCACCGCAACCCTTTTCGCCGCGATCGCATCTGCGTTTGCCCAGGACGATGTCCAGAAGGCGACGGCAGAAGCGGCGGCGGCCTTCTCCGAAGCCACCCAGACCGAAGCGGTGGTGGAGAAGCCCGATTACTGGAAGACCTTTGCCACCTTCGACCTCGGCTTCAACCAGACCTCGCTCTGGAGCTGGGCGTCCGGCGGCTACAACAGCGCAACCCTGCGCCTCGGCATCGACGCCAACGCCAACTATGCCCGCGAAATGGCCACCTGGACCAACCGGCTCCAGATGATGTACGGCTTCCTGTGGTCCGCGGACAAGGAGAATCTCATCCAGAAAAGCACCGACCTCATCCAACTCGAGAGCCGCTTCGGCTACCAGACCTCCCCGGAGAGTCTCTGGAAATACACGGCCGACTTCACCTTCCGGACCCAGTTCTCCGAAAGCTACGACACCTATGTGCAGGATGCGGCCGGCAAGTGGTCCGGTACCCTGAAGTCCGGCTTCCTCTCCCCCGGTTACATGACCTTCGGTGTCGGTATGTCCTGGGACCCGGCCCCCTGGTTCAGCCTGAACCTCTCGCCGGTCACGGGCGGTTTCACCTTCTGCACCATCCCTTCGCTCCGCAAAGGCTACGGTATGCAGCTCAAGGACACCACCCTCGACCCGCTTGTGGGCGCCAACTACCGTCCCCAGCTCTTCCAGCTGGGTGCCCAGATCAAGGCGAACCTCAAGGTCGCCGTCAACGACGTCTTCTCCTATGAGACCCAGCTCATCCTCTTCACGGACTACCTCAACCATCCGTTCAAGTGGAACCGGGTCAACTGGGACAACAAGCTCGCCCTGCTCGTGGGCAAATACATCAAGATCGGCCTCGACACCTGGCTCATCTACGACCCGATCGTGACGATTGCCGACAAGGCCGGACTCAACCCCACCCAGCGCGTGCAGTTCAAGGAGTTCTTCTCCATCAACTTCACCTACACGATCGGCAAGAAATAGCATCTCTCATGCGTATCCTGCTTGCCGTCAGCGGAGGCATCGATTCGATGTACCTGGCAAACCGGGCCCCGGAACTGTTTCCCGGAGCCCGGTTTGCCGTCGCGCACTGCAATTTCGGCCTGCGCGGCGCCGAGTCCGACGGGGACGAGGCGTTCGTGCGGGCCTGGTGCACGGAGCACGGCATGGAATGCTTCACCGAGCGCTTCGACACGCGCGCTTACGCGGCGGAGCACAGCCAGAGCATCGAGATGGCGGCAAGGGAACTGCGCTACGCCTGGTTCTGGCGGCTGCTGGACGAACAGGGCTTTGACGCCGTCGCCGTCGCACACAATGCTGACGACAATGCAGAGACCCTGCTGCTCAACCTGTTGCGGGGCACGGGCACCCGCGGCCTGCGCGGGATGGGCGACCGGGACGGCATCGTCCGGCCCCTGCTGGAAACGAGCCGCGCCGAGATCCGCGAATGGATGGAGGCGCACGGGCTCCCCTGGCGCGAGGACAGCACCAACGCCGACAGCTCCCCCAAGCGCAACCGCATCCGCAACGAGGTCTTCCCCGTCTTCGCCCGCATCAATCCTTCCTTCGTCCGGACACTGGGCGACGACATGCGGCGCATCGCCCGGGTGGACGACATCGCGGAAAGCTATTTCCGCTCCGTGCGGGAAGGGCTGACCCTGCCGGACGGCGCCATCAAGATCGCGAAGGTGCTGGCCCTGGAGCATTGGGAATACGTCCTCTGGCGGCTCGTGGAAGAATACGGCCTGAGCGGGCCCACTTTCGAGAAACTCGTCGCCCTGCTGCGCCGCTACCGCGAAGAACCGCGCGGCACCGTCACCATCGGAGGCAAGGTCTTCGAAGGGACGGGGGTCACGCTGGTGATCTCCGATGAACTGCTCTATTCGATGATATAGACGTCATCACCCGGCGCGGCGAAGTAAAACTGCTCCCGGGCATAGCGTTCGAGCGTGTCTTTGTTCTCCTTCATCATCCGGATCTTCTTGTCCAGCTCGGCATTCTCCCGCTCATAGTTCTCGATCTGCCGGCGCTGCTGCTGCAAGGTGAAGCCTGCCTGCACCCAGGTGATGATGCTGTCCTTCTTGAGGAGAAGGAACAGCAGGAAAAGTACCGTCGCCACGATGGCATAGCGGATGAAGGAACGCTGCTCCTTGTAGTTGCCGTCCTTCTCGCGATTCCAGATGTCTTTGGTGTACTTTGCCATATATTTGCACAAAAATAACTATTTTTGCGGAAGAAACTAATCTATCCACAATATGAAACCTACACTTTTGGTACTGGCTGCCGGCATGGGCAGCCGCTATGGCGGACTCAAGCAGATGGACGGCCTCGGCCCGAACGGCGAGACCATCATCGACTACTCCATCTATGACGCCGTACAGGCCGGATTCGGCAAAGTCGTTTACATCGTCCGCGAGTACTTCCTCGAGCAGTTCAAGGAGACGGTCGCCCGCAAATACAGCCATGTCAAGTGCACCGACGGGAGCCCGCTCGAATTCGTGTTCGTGACCCAGGAACTGGACAAGATCCCCGCCCGCTTCCTCCCGCTCAACCCGGAGCGCCAGAAGCCCTGGGGCACCGCCCACGCCGTGCTGATGGCCGCCGAGGTCATCAAGGAGCCGTTCGTGGTCATCAACGGCGACGACTACTACGGCAAGGAGTCCTTCCGCATCGCGGGTGACTGGTGCCGTGCCCACGCGGGCAGCGAAGGCGTTTACGCCATCGTCGGCTTCGAACTGGACCATACCCTCAGCGAGTCCGGCGGCGTGTCCCGCGGCATCTGCCACTATGACGCCGAGCAGCACCTGACTGACGTGGTCGAGCACCTCAACATCCAGAAGGATGCCGACGGTGTCGTCCGCGGCGACAACTCCGTGACCGGAGAGCACGTGGACCTGCGCGGCAAGGACCTCTGCTCGATGAACATGTGGGGCTTCACGCCTGACTACTTCACCAAGAGTGCAGCCATCTTCGAGACCTTCCTGGAGCAGAACAGCCGGGAGCTCAAGAAAGAGTATTACATCCCGTACGCCATCGACTGCATGATCAAGGACGGCAGCGCCAAGTGCGACGTCCTGTCCACCCCGTCCCACTGGTTCGGCGTGACCTACAAGGAGGACCGCCCCGCCGTGGTGGCGAAATTCGCGCAGCTCGCCGCAGACGGCATCTATCCCAGCCCGCTTTATTAGCAGTCCCATGAGCAGAAGAGCCAAGCCGAGGAACTACGGTTTCCTGGAGAAATTCAATTACTACGTACCCGGGGTAGCGGAAATGTTCATCCTGCTGGCCCTGCTGCTGGCCGGCGGACTGCTGGGTAACCTCGTATCCCTCGGCTTCCTCGCCGTACTCGGCCAGGAAGCCGGGATGGAATACGGGACGCTCGTCGCCTACCCGCTGATGTTCATCCCCCCGATGATGTATGCCAGCATCAAGAGCCGCAACAACAGCTATCTCAAGCCCGGCCTGCTGGTGGACAACAAGCATTTCAGTCCGCTGGGCGGGGTCTTGTGTGCGGTGTTCGTGATCCTGGCGACCCTCGGTCTCGCTTTCTGCTCGGACGCCATCCTCTCGGCGATGCCCAAGATGCCCCAGTGGCTGGAAGACATGCTCAAGGGGCTGACTTCCGACGGATCCATCTGGATCAATTTCCTGATGGTCAGCATCTTCGCTCCGTTCTTCGAGGAGTGGCTCTGCCGGGGAATGGTGCTGCGCGGACTGCTCGGCAACCAGGTCAAGCCGGCCTGGGCCATCGTAATCTCGGCCGTGTTCTTCGCCGTGATCCACCTCAACCCCTGGCAGGCCGTGCCGGCCTTCCTGCTCGGCTGCCTGTTCGGCTTCGTTTACTACCGGACCGGATCGCTGAAGCTCACGATGCTGATGCACTTCGCCAACAACACCTTCTCGCTGGTGATGTCCAACGTGGACGCCTTCCAGGATGTGGAGTCCTGGCTGGATGTCCTGCCGGGCATGCGCTACTGGATCATCTTTGCCGCCTGCATCCTGATGATCGTACTGATCGTCCAGTCCTTCCGGCGTATCCCCGTGGAGCACGAGCGCGGCAACCTGGATCCGGTCAAACCCCTCTTTGAACAAGAATCCTAACCAGGCAAAGCGATGAGTCCGACCCTGACAGCCCTGCTGATTCCTTTCCTGGGGACTGCCCTGGGGTCGGCCTTCGTTTTCTTCCTGAAGCGGGACATGCCGCCGCTGCAGCAGAAGATCCTGCTGGGTTTCGCTTCCGGCGTGATGGTGGCGGCTTCCGTATGGTCGCTGATCATCCCGTCCATCGAGATGGGAAGCAGCGCTTCGGCTGTCGTCCCGCCGACCGTCGGGCTGCTTGCCGGCTTCGCATTCCTGCTGCTGATCGACTACATCACGCCGCATATCCATCCCGCGGGCGGCCCGGAAGGGCCGGAAAGCCGCTTGTCGCGCACCGCCAAGCTCGCCCTGGCGGTCACGATCCACAATTTCCCGGAGGGAATGGCCGTGGGCGTTGCCATCGCGGGCGCCATGACAGCAGATTTCAGCATGGCCGGTGCGCTCGTCCTGCTGCTGACCACGTCCATCCTCGGCATCATGCCCTACATGCTGGCGTTTGCGGCAGGCGCCATGCTCTATGTGGTCGTGGAAGAACTGATCCCCGAATACTCCGGCGGGAAGCATTCCAACATCGGCACCGTCGGCTTTGCGCTCGGCTTTGCCCTGATGATGGTGCTTGACGTCGTTTTGGGATAGTTTTCTGAAAGCGAAAAACATTATATTTGCACATCATGACAGAGAAGGAAAAGATGTTGGCCGGACAGGTGTACTCGGCCGTCGATCCCCAGCTCCTGCGGGAACTGGAGGAGACCCGGCTTCTGGTCCGGCAGTATAATGAGCTGATGCCGTCGGAGACCGGGAAGATGAAGGAACTGCTGAAGCAGCTGCTGGGTGCGGTCGGCGATGAGGAACTGATCATCAACCAGCCTTTCCGCTGCGACTACGGGAAGCAGATCCGCGTGGGCAAGCGCTTCTTTGCCAACTTCAATTTCACCGTACTGGACGAGGCGCCGGTAACGATCGGGGACGACTGCTTCATCGGGCCGAACGTGAGCATCTACACGGCCTGCCACAGTACGGATCCGGTTGAACGCAACCGCCGGAATGAATGGGCGGAACCGGTCAGCATCGGGGACAGCGTGTGGATCGGCGGCAACGTGACCATCCTTCCGGGCGTGAGCATCGGGGACAATGTTACCATCGGCGCCGGCTCTGTCGTGACGAAGGACATTCCGGACAACGTGGTCGCCGCGGGCAATCCCTGCCGGGTGATCCGGAGAATCTGGCAGATCAGGGGGTTTTAGGCTATGGAACAGAAAGGGATTACCAAGAAGCAATTCATTCTCCAGACAGCTTCCACCTATATCAACCTGTTGCTGGGAGTCTACTGGATCGTGACCGGAATCCAGGAGCACAGGCCTTTCACCTGGATATCCGGGATCGTGTTCATCGGGTTCAGCCTCGCGCTGATCATCTCGTTGTATATCCAGTGGCGGCGGCATCCGGTCGTCGATGAGGAACTGGACCGGCAGATTACCCGGGACCTCAAGGAAAACATGAAGGGGATGGGTATTTTCTTCGGCGTCATCGCTTTCGGCTTCCTGCTGGCCTTCGGCCTCGTTCTGATCCTCACCTGAGTTTTTGCATATCATCGGAATGACAAATGCTTTTGTTATTCACCGAATATTCTTATATTTACCGCAACAAGCATCATTTCCCATGGCAAAATCAGACACGAAGAAACAAAGGTCTCCTGAGATCGAGATTATCTGGAATGACAATGTTCCGCAGGCAACTTATTTCAAGGGCAACGGATACAGCATCGTAGCCAAGGTGGAGAAGGGACAATACATCCTCACCCGCTATGGCTGGGACGAGGACCCGGAGAAAGGCGAGAGCCTGGTCGTCTCCCCGGATGCCACCCGCCGGCTCAAGGAGAGCCTCAAGGTCAAGAACCCCGACACCCTCATCCGCTCGCTCGGGAAGCGCTTCGCCCTGAAGGAGCCGCACAACTCCTTCGTCAAGATCATGACTTCCCTTGAGAGGAGGGGCATCCCCTACGAGAAGAAATAGGGCAATATGAGTCGCAAAGTCCTTTCTGTTACCGCCCTCCTGCTGCTCGCCCTCTGCGCCTGCACGCCCAAGACATACCTCTGGAACGAAGCCCGGACGACCGTGGACCGCTCGGTTTATGACGGGCAATACCGCATCAACCAGGCCGAGTGGGATGCCGCGTTCGCGTGGCTGTCCGATCCGGCGTCGGCGGCCCTGCCCGCCGGGCGGTATGAGATTACGGAGAATACCTACGCGAAGGTCCAGATCGACAGCACCCGGGATGTGATGAATTTCGAAGACCATCACAAAGGGATCGATGTCTTCTACATCGTCTCCGGAGAAGAACTCATCAACGTCAGCCGTCCCGAGGACATGACGGATCTCGTGAGCGCCTATAACGAGTCGAAGGACGTGGAGTATTACCGGTCCTCCTCGAAGAGTACTCCGGTTGTCCTCGGCCCCGGGGACATGATCATCCTCTTCCCTTCCGACGCCCACCAGCCGATGCTTCCGCCTTCCGGCGAGCGGGGACCGATCCACAAACTGATCGTCAAGATTCCGTTTGTGCAGCCATAAGTCCCGACTTCTTCGCTACCATATAGCCGATAGCGGCGACGGCGACGGCTTCTGCGGAGACGATGAGTTCGAGCGGGACCATTCCGGCTGACTTCTGGAGCAGCACGGCTCCGGCATCCACAAGCGCGTGAAGAGCAATGGCTGCGGGGAACAACCACAGCCATTTGCCGCTTTTGCGGACGGCCACCCAAACCAGCATGGAAAGGCCCAGGTGAAGTACGAGGGCGGAGATACGCTCCCAAAGACCGATCAGCAGGGTCCCGGTACCGAGTGCCTGCAACTGATCCAACTGCGTCTGCAACTGTCCGGCGGCCTCCTCCGGAGCCTTGGCGAAGAGGGCATCAGCCTGGCCGGAATTGATCAGGACCGACATCACCAGGTTGCTGATCATGGTCATGCCGAAGATAATCAACATTTCCGCACCGCCATGCCCGATACCGTAAGCGATGCCGGGAAGGGGTTTGGCGGGTTCCTTTTTCATCAGGAACTTCATGGAGAGGAAACGGCCGGTTTCCTCGAAGACACCGGCAGCCAGTCCGCCATAGAGGGCATACAGGAGCGTGTTGTCCAGGATGGATGCCCCATGCGGCCCCTTCAGGACCAGCTGGTGCATGATGCTCTCCAGCACCAGGGCAAAAACGAAGAATGTCCCGGCGCCGATCAGGATGGTTGAAAACCTGGCATGGTGCTTACGCACCAGATAGACCGACAGGCAAACGGGAACGGCAAAGCCCAGGAAGGCATTGACAGCCATCAATATAAGTGAAGATCCGGGAACCATGAAATCTTTTATCTTATTCGTTTTATTTCTTCGCCCAGGTATTGGCCAGGATGACTACCACAATAGAAAGGATGAAGGTAAGAGCCACAAACGACCATGTCGCGGTCATCGTTTCTTCCCTGAGCATAAAGACCGTCATGGGTGCTATTAAGATCAGCAGGCCACCGATCAGGCCACGAAGGCGTTTGATGTTGTATTGCGACTTCTCCTCCGGAGATGCGGTATTGTATCCGGCAATGAGATTGTCTCCCTTGCCGATCAGGACAACGATGCCCATAATGAGCAGGGAAGCAGCAACAAGAATCAGTACAATCAATCCAATCATATAAAAATCATTTTGTCTTTCCGAAGATAAGTTCTATCCCTGCATCCTCTTTCGATACTCCGAAGGCGTCATCCCGGTATGCCTCCGGAAAAAGCGGGAGAAATAGGATTGGTCTTCCAGGCCGATGGACGCAGCGATGTCGATGACCGGGTCCTGGGAGCCACTCAGCAACTCTTTGGCCCGGCCGATGCGGGCGATATCGATCCAGTCCCCGGGACTGCGTCCGGTCGTCTGCCTGACCAGGCGGCTCAGGTAATTGGTGCTGATCCCGAGGGACCCGGCGTAGAACTTCAGGCTTCCGTCGATGGCACCCGGCGAAAAAACAAGTTCGAAGAATGCCTGCACCTGCGCGGGAAGGACGCTTTTCCCCAGCGGCTTGATCCGGGATAGCAAGATGTCGCCCCCTTTCTCGATGAA
The DNA here is from genome assembly GCA_902790635.1 of uncultured Bacteroidia bacterium. Lineage (GTDB taxonomy): Bacteria > Bacteroidota > Bacteroidia > Bacteroidales > UBA932 > Cryptobacteroides. Next base: position 22,748 of record CADASN010000021.1, read on the forward strand.
AGAGGTGTCTCCCCGTTCGAACGACAGCTGCAGCATATTGAACAGTTCGCCGACAAAGCCCGCTTCATCGAACCAGAACGCCTGCTGATGCGGAGCCATGAGGAGCGACAGGACTCCGCCGCCGCTTCTCGCGAGAAGATGGGGAGAAACCAGACCCGTGAAACCGACGGCATCCGAGTAATGCAGGATGGCAAACGGAAGCCTGTCCGGAATCAGGAGCAGGTGACCCGCCGAACAGAGATAGGGGCGGGAATCCACCTCCACGAGGATTTCTCCTCCGGTCAGGTAGATAAAGCACAATCCCGGCAGCACAGCCCGGGGGACCTTGTCGGGCTTGATAAACCCGCTCGTATTCATTCTCCGGATGAAGAACGATACGTTGGCGAAATCGGCATCAGGATGCCGGTGCGGCAGCGGGTTCGGCATAGGGGTCATCGTCTGCAAATGTAATCATTTCAATTGATTATCCGACTCTAGTCTCTACTACTTTTCCCGGACAGCCTTTCCGCTGATGTGTTCGATGGTGAATGCCAGTATTTCCGCCCTGGGACCGTTTCGAAGGATGTCGGCCTCCGTGTCATAGCCGGCGGGAAAATATTTCGCTGCCAATGAACGGAACCTGTCCAGACGCTCCCCTTCATCGGTAACGATACCGACCCGGCCGAAACAGATTACGCTTTTCACATGATACCACCAGTCCCCGGGTTCTTTTTCAGGCTCATCCAGCACCGTGAAACAAGCCTTGTCACAGGCGCGGAGAGCATCCAGCTTGTGACCTTCCCGGGCGCTGTGGAAATACAGTTTTCCGTCCTCAAACACGAAGTTGATGGGCACGGAATACGGATAAGCTCCGTCACCGTTGACTGAGAGGAAGCCCCTGTACGCCTGTTTCAGGATCCGGAGACACGTTTCCTCCGGAAGGGACTGTTTGAAGCGGCGCATGGGACGGAAGGGCGGTCTGTCGACCACTTTCCGGAAAACGAGCATTTCGTCATCCTCGCTCCAATGACCGGCCTCTTCTTCGGGGACTTCGGGCCCGTGTTGGTATGGATTCCAAAACTCGACGACTTGGAAACCGCAGCGGTTTACGTAGAAATGGATGTTGCGCTTCTCGAAATAGGGGGTGATGGTTTCCCAGACCCGGATCTCCGGATGCAGGGCCTCCACGGCCTTCCACGCCGCCTGCCCGATGCCTTTGCTGTGGCACTCCGGGAGGACGAAGAGCAGTTCCAGATCGCCCTTCGCCTCCTCCCGGTGGAGGGAAAGCACGACGCCGCCCACCTTCTGTCCGTCCAGGACGATCCGGTAGGTCTCGGCCGTCTCTCCGTCCATGGAATGTTCGATGGTCGAGCGGGAGATCACTTCCTCCCCCTCCTCGCAACGCCCGTCCCGCATCCCGAACTCCTGCTGGGCTCCGTACTTGAACGCCCACTGGTTGTCCAGGATAAACTGCTCCCGATCCTCGGGCTGCAGGGGATCAAGGATGACCTCAGGTAATATCATAGGCACATAATAACTAAAATTCTCTCCGCAACCCGGTCCGGATGGTCAACCAGAAACTGGCCGTGATTCATCCCCTTGAAAACTTCTATCTTCGCCTCCGGAAACAGTTTCTTAGATGCTCTGCCTGCGGCTTGATATGTACATCGTCTGGGCAGCCGTTCCTTCCGCGTTGATCCCCGCGGCCTACGGTCTTGTCGTTTACATCATTTCACTGATCATCCGCGTTGTGCGGAAGCCGAAGATGTAGGCAACCTTCCGTTGCATTTCCCAAATACCGGACGATCGAAGGGTTGCTTTAGTTTCCAGACCGACAGTCAGACTTCCGGATCAGCGCGAACTGGTCCAAATATTTATTCAATGAGACAAGTTCCGTGAGGTCGCGTGAAAGGTAGGCGGCGCAGAACAATTCCCGGAAACGGCATAACTCCTCCCAAAGTGCACTTCTTTGTGAAGGGGTATCGGCCCTGCCATATTTGATGGTAAGGTCGATGAGTTCCTGCGCCCGGGCGAAAGCCCCTTCTGCGCGTTGGTCCTTACCGGCATCCAAAGCTTTCAGCACACGGGACGTTTCGCTGCCGATATTGGCCATCTGCTGCGGGAAAGTTAACTCGGCCCAACGGCCGTTTTCCAACGTGGTGTGCTGCATCCTATCCGATAATGAATTGTGATACAATCTTTTCAATCGCTTCCCTGGTCTCAGGGTTGGATATTCCGCGGGAAGGATTGCCCTGCCAGGAGCGGATGTTGATCAGCGAGTCGTACTCGATGAAATCCTCTCCCTCCTCATCGGGATACAGGTTGAATCCCCACAGGTCCTCGCCGGCAGAGCCGTTCTCCAACAGCAGACGCTCCAAATCCGCATGCAGTTCGGCATCAAGGGCCAAAAGCCCTCGTTTCACATCGGCGACACATTTGATCATATCACCGAACGTGTTTTCTGCCAGAGCAGCAAGTTCGGCTCGTGTAATGGCTGTCTGAAGAATCTGCATGGCGTGCGTTTTCACAAAGGTAATAAAAAAAAACGCTCCGAATCTCGAACCTCCACATCCGGGAGGGACTGCTGGAAATCCGGCGATTCGTTGATGCCTTACACCGATAAATTTACTTTGTTGACTGTATCCAGGATATGGCATCCTCCAATGGCGTTTCCGTCTCGACGTCCGGGGCGATCGGGTCGTCGCAGAACACTTCTCCGGTCCTTGCGACGTCGCAGCCGGTTGTCAGGACCAAAGAATAGCCGTTCTTCAACGGGAAGGGTTGGTTTGCACTGGCGTAACCCGCTGTCGGGCCGCCGAACGTCCTTGTATTGTCAAGCCCCCTGAAACAGAGCAGGGTAGCTTCTCCGGAACTGGCGGTCATGTCGTTGGTCAGGATGGCTACGGGCGTCCCTTCGGGGAATTTCCAGATCTCCGGGGCCTTGATGCCGACGACTCTCAAGACAAAATCCAATGAAATCGGTGAGGTCCGCTTCTTCCCTTTGAACTGCAGGATCACGCCATCCGGCAGCAACGGTGACACGGCGGAGATCATGGGATACATGTTGCCGCCAGTATTGTCCCGGAGATCAATCACCACGCCGGCAGCCGATGAATGCTCCTGCAGGAAATGCAGCACCGAATATGCATAGAGTGAGTCGCTCACCTGTGCGCCGCTATGTGCCGGCAGCTTGACATAGGCGATGCCGCCTTCAAGCATCCTGGCTTCAGGCGCGAATTCGGGATAATTCACGGTATCCCTCACCGGAGCCATGAGGGCGGAATGCTTCCCGCCGGCAACCTGTACCGCCTGATATACCAGATAATTGGCCCATCCCAGGTCAGATACAGTATCCGCTGCCGCGAGGAACTCTTTTTTCCGGGCCTTCCACTCGGGCGTGTCAGAGTAGAGGCCGTGCCTGTCCATAATCCGTATACAATGACGCACATAGCCAGGGTGTGTATCCTGGTTGTCAAACAGGCCGCACGAGGTGACCGAAAACAGGAAGATAATAAAGAGAGAAAAACAGATTATCTTTCGCATATTCAAATTGGAATTTAACTGCTTCTCAGCGCGTGAAGCTTGAAAGAGAAATAACCCTTGCCATCCAGATATGCGAGGGCATCATCCAGGAGTGCGGCCTTCCGGTCTTCTTCCATATCAGAATGAAAAAGAATGTCAATGAACGTCTCCAGGCTGTGGTCAGTAATCTTCTCGGTTTCCACAAGATACCAAACAGGATTCTTCTTCGCAAGCAAGGCATCCAGGTCGATCGGGCAGGCCGCTTTGTCGAACTCGTCCTTGACATCCGCCATGGAATAATCCGGTACATCGCCGGCTAGCAGCCCCAGTTTCCGGGCGATCATCAGCAGCATCTCGCCCAGGCGGTCAATTTCTCTAAGGATAAAATCTTCCATCGCCCCTATTCTATTTAAAGTCCGACAACCACGCTACAATCATTTCCAATGCCTCCGATGCAATAGTCTCCTCAATCTGACGATATTCGGCGATTGCTCCGGTGGTACAGTGCTGGAACAAATGATTAACGCCCTCTATGGCTTCGATCCTGTTCTTAGGATTCGTCGGCAGACCATCGCGCAAAGCGCCCAGGTTGCTTTTGTGCTCCACCTGGATATCCTTGGTGCCGTTGATGGCCAGGACAGGGCAATTGATGCCGCTCAGAAGCGGTCGCATGTCCAGCGAGAGTAGTTTCATCATCCATGGCGTCTGGATCTGTCGGAGCACGGCCTGGTAATTCTGTTTCAACTCGTCCGGAAGGTCCAGTTCATCCGGGAAAGGCATCCTGCCGCCGTGGACACGTACATAGCAGGCGTCGCCGACAGCTTTGCAGTAAGTGTCAATGGTGGCCTTCGGATATCCCGCTGCCTCGAGTGCGACGCGGCTCTGTGCCACAGTCGTTTCCAATCCGGAAACAACCATACCTGCCATACTGACGATGAAATCGACCTGTTTGTCGGCGGCCAGCATCAAGGCGATGGTGCCACCTTCGCTGTGGCCGATGACGCCCACCTTGTCGAAACGCTCCCGGAGCAACTTGATGCCTGCAAGCGCATCGTCCCTGAAATCTTCCGTAGTCGCATTGATCACGTCCCCGGTGGAGCCGCCGACGCCGCGGTCATCAAATCGGAGTGTAGCAATCCCTGCCCGGCCGAGGGCGTCTGCAATGACCGCAAAAGGTTTATGCTCGAAAATGGTTTCATCCCGGTCCTCCTGGCCGCTGCCGGTAACGAAGATCAGGACGGGGGTCTTTCGGGAAAAACCTTCCGGGAGCACCAGCGTGCCTTCAAGATGCGCCTCTCCATTGTCGAAGGACACCTCCTCCGTCCCATACGGGAACGGCTCATGCGGCGTCTGTGGACGATTTAACTTGTCTTCCCCGGGAACAAGGGTCAACGGCAGGGATTTACCCATCTGCGTGAAGGTTCCGGCCATCTGCTTACCCAGCCACAGGCCTTCATAACTGGCGCCGAGCAGCGGAATCCTGATGGTGATTTTTCCCATCCCTTCCCTTTCGACTTGGATGGGAATACCCTGGGCTGCCTGATCCGGCGAATCCATGCAGGGCTCATCGCCGTCCAGGTGGAAGACAATCGTAAGCTTCATTCCCTGGACATCGAGTTTTCCCGTCCAGGTGCCGTTCTGGGCGTTCGACAGGAACGCGAAGGAGAACAACAGGGCTACTATGGATAATAATCTTTTCATTGTCGGATTACTGGTTTTGAGTTTCATCTTCCTTCATCTGCAGGCGCCCGATAATGTCGTCACAGGCATTCAGTATGCGCTTGGCATAGAAATACTCAAGGGTCAATGTTCCCACGCAGATGAGTGCAACGAGGATGCCTCTTCTCCACATCAGTTCGGCGCTGATATTCATTGAGGTCATAAAGACTACGGCAACAACGACAAAAGCGAAGAAATAGAGACCCATTCCGGTCTCCAGGGCGATATATCTCTTCTTGAAACGACGCAGCGTTTCAGTGGTTGACAAGATGTCGCCATTGTATATTTCTTCTTCCCGGACACCTTTATAGACCCAATATACACTGGGAAAGGCGATGACAGTAAAGATGACCAGAGAAAGCGTAACCCACCAGGCCATCCCCTGCACATAGCTCAAGACGACCGCCAGAATGGCAAATGCAACGCCAATCGGGACTGTTTTCTTTGAAAGGAACAGCCTGCGCACATCCTTTTTCATCGCGTTCTGCATCAGCTGATCGTTAATGATCTGCTGCTTGTCGAACCGTTCCTTCAACGCGGCATAGTCCTGCCGCATCTGTTCCAGTTCCTGATTGATATCGAATTCTTCTTTGTTCATGGTACGAGTGATTAAAGATTGGACTTTCTGAGTACTTCCTTGATCCGATGCAGTTGGAAAGAAACGTTCTTCACCGAGATACCCATGATGGCGCCGATCTCCTCGTAGCTCAGGCCTTCGAGCCAGAGAAGGATGATGGCCCGGTCCACCAGGCCCAGCTGATTGATGCGGGCATACAGGCGCTTTGTCTGAAGTGCTCTGTCGTCCGTATCCTCAAAAGGGTCGATGTCCACGCTCAGGGGGACCCGCTCTCCGCCCCGCCGCCGTTTCTTGTCGGCATTGAGGCAGCAGTTGAGCGAGACCCGGTAAATCCAGGTCCGGACATCGGACTCCGCGCGGAATGAATCGTACCCCTTCCAGAGCCTGATCAGAATCTCCTGGAAGAGGTCGTCAATCTCATCCGTGTCCTTCGAGAACATATAGCACACCGAGTAGATGGTGCTCTTGTGCTCCCGGACCATCCCGGACCATTTGGGTGAATACTTGTTCCTTGTTATCCATTTTCAATCGAATCTACACCCGTTAGACAACAAAGTTCGCGAAAAACTATTAAAAAACTGCAGAAAGTGATTCTGTTGGATAAAAACCGTTTTCTCGGTGTGAAGATAAAAAGAATGGCAGGAATAACCAAAAGCGGAAATGGGGAGAACGGCGTGCGGGGGTGAAAGAGGCGAAGCCTCCACTACTATGATAAATCATTGTTGGTACTAGAGTCGTTTTCACATAGTACCAGAGTGGACTAGATGTGAGATTCTTTGATATGATAGTTGTTTATATCAAAGGAGCACTTAAAAAGCGGGACCTGATTGAAGAGGCCAGTCACCAGATTGAAATCCAGGATCCGCTGTTCAAACAATGGATTCAGAGGGTGTACAAGAAACTATAATTCTCGTCTTTAATCGAAAGAAAAATGCTAACCGATTTACAATTAATCAGTTAGCATTTTAAGTAGCAGGCCGAACACTCCGAATCTCGAACCTCCGGTTCATCGAAGGGCTGCTCCGACTTCAATCATTCAACGATGGGCTTGATCGATAAAATGGGATCTACCAGATGAAAGGGATCAATTTGTACTTCACCTTCTGCTTGTATTCCTTGTAACCCTCCAGCCCTTCTTCCAGGACCATCTCCTCATTCTTTATACGTTTGGCGATCAGCGGAATGTACAGCAACATGATCAGGAACGAGAGGGGTGAAGCAAGCACCAGCGGCATGGCCAGGAACAGGACGGTCGTTGCCATGTACATCGGATGCCTGACGACTCCATAGAGCCCTGTGTCGATGACCTTCTGATTCTCCTGCACCTCGATGGTTCGGGACAGGTAGGTGTTCTCCCGCAAAACCTCCGCGTAGAGCAGATAGCAGATCAGGAAAAGACCCGCCGATACCCAAACGGCCCAGTCAGGCAGCACACACCAGCCAAAACGCCAATTGAGGCCTGCCACGACAAACGCGGCAATGAACAGGAGGCCGCTGAGTTTGACGACCGTCTGCTGCTCCTTCTCTTCTTCCTTGGCATTCAGCCGCTTTCGGAGCAGCTCCGGATTCTTCGCCATCATGACCAGGCCGGCACAGAACATCGGCACAAGCAGAATACCCATCAGCAACCAAGCCTGCCAATACTGAAGCGACCCCGCCGGCAGGAAAAGCAGCAGGCCGATGACGATCACCCCGAGCAGGAACTTGCCGATGGCTTGCAGGAAGAGTACGTTCTTGTCCATGGTTGTTTTATTGATTCTTAATTGTACAGACCATCAAATACTCTTCCTCCGTCTCTTTCAGCACTTCGAATCCCGCCTTCTGATACATCCGGAAGGCATAATTCGCTTTCTGGACCGACAGGGAAACCTGCTGATAACCATCACGCCGCAACAGCTGAAGCATCTCCCGGAGCAGCTCCGTTCCAATGCCTTGGTTGCGATAGTCTTTATAGAGGGAGATGGCCAATGACGGGATGCCGTCGGCAATATGGCCATAATCGTTCATGACCCGCGTCCATACGGCCCCGACGACCTTCCCGCCAACTTCCGCCACCAGACACCGGTCATTGGCCTTCTTCCCGAAATCCCGGACATACACCTGCAGGTCCTCCTGCTCGATGACGGTCCTCGACGGGGCCGGCACCCCTTCTGGTATGAAGATGGCTTCATACAGGAAGTCATTCAGCAGGGGGATCTCTACGGGACGGATTTCACGGATTACGTTTTCTCTCATAACACGAAGATAGCCACATTCCGTCAGATGTACAAGTGGGATGGCGTCAGCCTCCCGCTACGAATCTCAAACTTGCGCTTCCTGGAGGGACTATGGGAAATCCAACGATTCATTGATGCTTTACACCGATAAATTCGAATTTACTCGTCCAGTAGAGTTTCCATTTCCTTTTCAAAGCTCTCATCAATCAAGGTCACGCGTTCTCCGGCCCGTAGGAATCCCTCACAGCATTGCCGGTTATTCT
>CADASN010000022.1 GCA_902790635.1 uncultured Bacteroidia bacterium
CCTAGGGCAAAACTGGTAATTGGGGCTAAGTCGTAACAAGGTAGCCGTACCGGAAGGTGTGGCTGGAACACCTCCTTTTTGGAGTTCACTCCTTGACACCTGCTCGCGGTTCGATGTCCAAGGCACTATACAGTTCGTCTGGATTGCCTTGTACTTATCTTTCATTATTTATACAGGCTCGTAGCTCAGTTGGTTAGAGCGCCACACTGATAATGTGGAGGTCCGCGGTTCAACTCCGCGCGGGCCTACTAAAAAGCGAAACAACTCCGCAACGCAGTTGTTTCGCTTTTTTCTTACGGGGATATAGCTCAGCTGGTAGAGCACAACATTTGCAATGTTGGGGTCGCCGGTTCGAATCCGACTATCTCCACTTCAGAAGCCCGGCAAATTGCCGGGCTTCTTTCGTTTCGATAGCCGGACGCTTCCGCTATGACTGGGGGGCGTTCCCCCCAGACCCCCTGCGTCGCCTTGCTCCGTCCAATCAGCGCCTCGTTGCGCTCGTAGGCATTCTCTGGCACGGCCGGGCTTCTTTCGTTTCGATAGCCGGACGCTTCCGCTATAACTGGGGGCGTTCCCCCCCCAGACCCCCTGCGTCGCCTTGCTCCACGCCTGACGGCGCTTCGCTTCGCTCATATGCAATCTCCGGCTTTTTTCGTATCTTTGCCAGCCATGGAGCAGGCATCTCTCTGGAAGCTTTTCTGCGTGTTCGCCAAGATGGGGGCATTCACCATCGGGGGCGGGTACGCGATGCTCCCGCTGATCGAGCAGGAGATGACCAGCCGCGGCTGGATCTCGCAGGATGACATCCACGATATCATCGTGCTGGCCCAGAGCGCTCCCGGCATCCTGGCCGTCAACATGGCCATCTATACCGGCCACAAGATCAAGGGCGTACGCGGCAGCATCGTCTCCGCGACCGGCGCCGTGCTCCCCTCCCTGGTGATCATCCTGCTGATCGCCGTCTTTTTCACCGAGTTCAAGGACAACGACATCGTACGCCGAATTTTCCAGGCGGTCCGACCGGCTGCCGTGGCCCTGATCCTGGTCCCTGCCGTGCGGATGGCCCGCAAGGGCTGCAAGGAGTGGTGGACCTGGGCCATCGCCATCGCTTCCATGCTCTGCGTGGCCTTCCTGAAAGTATCCCCGGTCTGGATCATCCTAACCACCATCGCGGTGGCAGTCAGCGTGTCCCTCATCCGCCAGAAGAAAGTATCATGATCGGACTGCTGGGACAACTCTTCTTCACCTTTTTCTTCATCGGGCTGTTCAATTTCGGCGGAGGCGGGGCCATGCTGTCCCTCATCCAGGGACAGGTCGTGACGGCCAACCATTGGATCACCGAGGCCGAGTTCACGGACATCGTGGCCATCTCCCAGTCCACGCCGGGGCCCATCGGCATCAACTGCGCCACCTTCGTCGGCTTCGAAGTGATGGAGGATGCCGGATTCGGAAACTGGGCCGGCGTGCTCGGCTCCACCCTCGCCACCTTGGCGGTCGTGCTCCCTTCGTTTATTGTTTTCTTCCTGATAATCAGAGTATTCAACAAATTCCACGAGAGCCGCACCTTCGCGGACACGATGCGGGCCCTGCGCCCGGCCGTGGCCGGCCTGATCGGGGCGGCGGCCCTGGTCATGATCTTCCGCACCGTCTGGGCTTCCGGCAGGCCGTCCGTCAGCCTGCTGACAGAGAATTTCCCGGACTGGAAGGCCTGGGTGCTTTTCGCAGCCGCCTTTGTACTCGGATACACGAAAAAAGCCGGTCCGATTGCCATTATTTTAGGCGCCGGAGTGCTCGGGTTGTTGATTTATTGATTATCTTTACATGATGAAACAATTTCTACCTACCCTGGTCCTTTTCCTGCTCGCATTATGCGCGCGCGCGAACGCGCTCGACGGGATCGTCCCGCGTCCCATGCAGATCGAGCAGCACAAGGGCAGTCTGCATGTGCGGGGGATCACCGTCCGGTGCGACCCGGCCTTCGACGCCCGGACCCGGGACGCGGTCAGCACCTTTGCAGCCAAGCTGGGCTATATCAGCGGCAAGACCTGTACCTTCTCCGCCCCCCTCGGGCTGAAGCAAGCCCTTGCCGGAGGCAAGCTCAAAGGAATCGTCTTCCTGCACGACACCAGCCTGGAACCGGAAGCCTACACCCTGCTCGTCACCCCTTCTAACGCCGTCGTCCGCGCCTGTGGATTGAACGGCGTACTTTATGCCCTCGCGACCCTGCGTCAGATGCTGCCCGCCGCCATCTACGGCGACAGCATCGCCGAGAAGGAGCATTGGACCCTCCCCTGCTGCGCGATCTCCGACAAGCCCCGCTTCGCCTGGAGAGGCATGCATCTCGACTCCTCCCGGCACTTCTGGAGCGTCGAAGAGGTCAAGCGCTACCTGGACGTGATGGCGATGTACAAGCTGAACCGCTTCCACTGGCACCTGACCGACGACCAGGGCTGGCGCATTGAGATCCTGTCCTATCCGCTCCTCAGCCAGATCTCCTGCTGGCGCGAGGGGACGATGGTCGGCCGGGATTTCTCTTCCAATGACCACATCCGCTACGGCGGCTTCTATACACAGGACGAGATCCGCGAGGTGGTGGACTATGCCGCCGCACGCGGAATCACCGTCGTGCCTGAGGTGGACCTGCCCGGCCACATGCTGGCCGCGATGGCTGCCTACCCCGAACTCGGCTGCACCGGCGGCCCGTACGCAGCCTGGACAATCTGGGGCGTCTCCGACCAGGTCCTCTGCGCGGGAAAGGAAAGCACTTTCCGCTTCCTGGAAGCGGTCCTTTCGGAGGTCGCGGATCTCTTCCCGGGCGAGTACATCCACATCGGCGGGGACGAATGTCCCAAGACCGAATGGGAGAAGTGCCCGGACTGCCAGGCGAAGATCCGCGAACTGGGCCTGCACGGTGATGCGCATTTCTCCGCCGAGCAGTACCTGCAGAACTACGTCACCAAGCGCATCCAAGATTTCCTTGCCACCAAGGGCAAAAAGGTCATCGGCTGGGACGAGATCCTCGAAGGGGAGCTCGCACCCGGGGCGACCGTGATGTCCTGGCGCGGTACCGCCGGGGCGAAGCAGGCGGCCGCCCACGGCTTCGACGCCATCCTGGCCCCGACCTCGCACTGCTATTTCGACTACCTGCAGTCCGAGGACAGCGCCAGCGAGCCGCTTGGCTTCAACGGTGTCGTCACCCTGGAGAAGATCTACTCGCTGGACCCGCTCGAAGGGATCGCGCCGGAGCAGGCGCACCACATCCTCGGCGTGCAGGCGAACCTGTGGACCGAGTATATCAGCACCCCGGAGCATCTCGAATACATGCTGCTGCCCCGTCTGCTCGCCCTCGCGGAGGTGCAGTGGTGCCAGGAGGGCCTGCGCGACATCGGCCGCTTCCGCCGCACGCTCGCCGAACACGAGTTTCCGGTACTCCGGCAGGCGGGATACAACTTTAGAGAACAATTAACTAATTTCTGATAACACAATGGCAAATGTAGTGATCATGCCCAAGCAGGGCCAGTCAGTGGAGAGTTGCATCGTCACTGAATTCAAGAAAAAAGTCGGCGACAAGGTAGCCGTCGGCGACATCCTTTTCAGCTATGAGACCGACAAGGCCTCCTTCGACGAGGAGTCCAAATTCGAAGGCACCGTCCTCGCGTGCTTCTTCCAGGACAACGATGAGATCCCCGTACTCACCAACGTGATGGTGATCGGCAACGAAGGAGAGTCTTTCGCCGAGTTCGCTCCGGACGGCGCAGCTGCCGCCGCTCCTGCGGCTGCCCCCGCTGCAGCGGAGGCTCCGAAGGCAGATGCTGCGGCCCCTGCAGCAGTAGAGACTCCCGCAGCCGGCCCCGTGGTCGCAGGCGCGCCCGTGTCCCCACGCGCCCGCAAGCTCGCTGAGGAGAAGGGTGTCGACACCGCCCAGGTGGCGGGCAGCGGCCCTCACGGACGCATCATCGAGCGCGACGTGATCGCTGCAGCCGGTGCGCCGAAGAGCGGACTGGCGAAGGCCATGGCGGCAGCCGGAGGCTTCGAAGCCCCCGCCCGCGGCACAGGTCTCGACGGCATGGTCAAGGGATCCGACCTCAAGCAGTGGCAGCCGACCCACACCGACATCGCCGGCGAGGGCGAAGAGTTCACGGTGGAGAAGATGTCCAACATGCGCAAGCTCATCGCCAAGAGCATGTACAACTCCCTGCAGAACACCGCCCAGCTCACCCACATGCTCGGCGCCGATGCCCGCCGCGTCCAGGCCCTCCGCAAGAAGGCCAAGAAAGCCCTCGAAGAGGGTCGCATCGATGCCAACATCACGATCAACGACTTCGTCTGCTACGCCGTCATCAAGGCCCTGCAGAAATTCCCGAAAGTCAATTCCCACTGCCTGGGCGACGCCATGCGCATCTTCAAGACCGTCAACCTCGGCTGCGCCGTCGATACCGAGCGCGGCCTGATGGTCCCGTGCGTCAAGAACGCCGAGAACCTCAACATCGCCGGCCTGAGCAAGAGCCTCAAGAAAGTGGCCGACGACTGCAAGAAGGGCAGCATCAATCCCGACCTGCTCGCCAGCGAGGCCGCTTCCTTCACGGTCTCCAACCTCGGCGGCTTCGGCGTGGAGTGGTTCACCCCGATCATCAATGTCCCGCAGAGCGCCATCCTCGGCGTCGGCACCATCGTCCCGCGTCCCAAGGACCTCGGCGGCGGAGTTTATGCCTTCGTGCCGTACATGGGCCTGTCCCTGACCTATGACCACCGTGCCATCGACGGCGGCGAAGCCACGCGCTTCCTCAAGCAGGTGGCCGTGGAGATCGAAAACCTCGAAGTAGAATTCTAAAACTGATATCCAGATTATGTACGATTTAGCGATTATCGGCGGCGGTCCCGGTGGTTATGTGGCCGCAGAGCGGGCCGGCGCAGCCGGTCTCAAGGTCGTCCTGTTCGAGAAGAATGCCCTCGGCGGCGTGTGCCTCAACGAAGGCTGCATCCCGACCAAGACCCTCCTCTACAGCGCCAAGGTGTACAACTACGCCGTCCACGGCGACCACTACGGTGTCTATGTCAAAGACCCCGCTTACAAATACGAAGAGTTCGTCTCCCGCAAGGACAAGGTCGTCCGCAAGCTCGTCGGCGGCATCAAGGCCGCGATGAAGGGCTTCAAGGTCGAAGTCGTCAATGACAGCGCCATGATCCAGGGCCGCAGCGCCGAGGGGATCACCGTCAGCGCCGCAGGCCAGGACTACGTGGCCCGCAACCTGCTCGTCTGCACGGGTTCCGAGGCCGTCGTGCCCCCGTTCCCGGGCCTGAAGGAAGCCGGTGACGTGATCGTCACCAACCGGGAGATCCTCGCCCTCAAGGAGCAGCCCAAGGAGCTCGTCGTCATCGGCGGCGGCGTGATCGGCATGGAGTTCGCCGCCTTCTACAGCACCCTCGGCACCAAAGTGACCGTCGTGGAGATGCTGCCGAAGATCCTCGGCCCCCTCGACGACGAGATCAGCACGATGCTCCAGGGCATCTACGCCAAGCGCGGCATCAATTTCTGCCTGCGCTGCAAGGTGACCGCCATCGAGGGCAACACCGTGGTCTATGAGGACCCGGACGGCAAGGTCTGCCGCGTCAGCGGAGACAAGATCCTCGTCTCCGTGGGCCGTCGCGCCAACCTCCAGGGCTTCGGCCTGGAGAAGCTCGGCGTCGCTTTCGTGGAGAACAAGGCCGGCCGTCCCGTCGGCATCAAGGTGGACGAGAAGATGCGCACCAACATCCCCGGCGTCTGGGCCGCGGGTGACGTGACGGGCTTCTCGATGCTTGCCCATACCGCCTCCCGCGAGGGCGAGGTGGCCGTCAACAACATCCTCGGCAAGCCGGACCGCATGCGTTACAATGCCATTCCGGGCGTGGTCTATACCAATCCGGAGGTCGCCGGTGTCGGCCTGACCGAAGGTGACGCCAAGGCGCAGGGTATCGATTACACCGTCGTCAAGCTCCCGATGGCCTACTCCGGCCGCTTCGTGGCCGAAAACGAAGGCGGCGAGGGCATCTGCAAGATCATCGTCGGCAAGAAATACCACGAAGTACTGGGTGTCCACATGCTGGGCAACCCCTGCTCCGAGATCCTGGCCGCCGCCTGCATCGCCATCGAAGGCGAGATGACCCTCGAGCAGCTCAAGGAAGTCGTCTTCCCGCACCCGACCGTCTCCGAAATCATCAAAGAAACCGCATTCTCATTCAAGTAACCAATCAACTACAGTCATATGCCTAAATCACTTTACATCGATCCCAACAAGACCCTGCGTCCGGAAGAGCACAAGATCGTGCTTCCCGAAATCCCCGTGATGCAGTACAAGAAATCCGTCAAGGATGAACTCAAGGAAGGCAACTTCACCAAAGACGACCTCCTGCGCATCTACCACGACATGTTCGTGATCCGCGAGTTCGAGACCATGCTCAACCTCGTCAAGACCACCGGCGGCTACAACGGCGTGGAGTACAACAACCCGGGTCCCGCCCACCTTTCCGCCGGCCAGGAGGCCGCTGCGGTCGGTATGGCCTACAACCTCGACACCGACGACTTCATCTTCGGTTCCCACCGTTCCCACGGCGAGATCCTCGCCAAGGGCCTCCGTTCCATCCAGATCCTGCCGGACGAGGAGCTCGAGAAAGTCATGAACGAGTTCTGGGACGGCGCCACCGTGGCCGTCGCCAAGACGGGCTTCAAAGGCACCACCAAGGAGCTCGGCATCCGCTTCCTGCTCTACGGTGCCATGGCGGAGATCTTCGCCCGCACCACCGGTTTCAACAAGGGCCTCGGCGGATCGATGCACACCTTCTTCACCCCCTTCGGCATCTATCCCAACAACGCCATCGTGGGCGGCTCCGGTTCCATCGCCGTGGGTGCTGCGCTCTACAAGAAAGTCAACCGCAAGAAGGGCATCGTGGTCGCCAACCTCGGCGACGGCGCCATGGCCCGCGGCCCGGTCCTCGAAGGCATGACCTTCGCGTCCATGGACCAGTTCCACACCCTCTGGGAGGGCGACATGAAGGGCGGCCTGCCGGTGCTCATCAACGTGATGGACAACCAGTACGCCATGGGCGGCCAGACCCGCGGCGAGACCATGGGCTACGACTTCCCCGCCCGCCTGGGCGCCGGTTTCAACCCGGAGGCCTGGCATGCCGAGCGCGTCAACGGCTATGATCCCCTCGCCGTCATCGACGCCTTCCGCCGCAAGAAAGCCCTCCTCGAGAAGAAGGAAGGCCCGGCCCTGCTCGACGTCGTGACCTACCGCTACAGCGGACACTCCCCGAGCGACCAGTCGTCCTACCGCACCAAGGAGGAAATCGCCGCCTGGGAGGCCGAGGACTGCATCGTCGCCTACGGCAAAAAGCTCATCGAGGCAGGCGTGGCCGACCAGGCCGCCCTCGACGCCATCCAGAAGGAAGTCAAGGACGTCATCTTCGACTGCTACAAGCTCGCCATCGACGAGAAAGTCTCCCCGCGCATGGACCTCGTCAAGGAGAATGAACTGCTCGGCGACATGATGTTCTCCAACCAGAGCATCGACTCCCTGAGCGACGCCAAGCCCGACGTGCTGATGCCGATGGAGGAGAACCCGCGCGTCAAGCAGATCGCCGGCAAGGAGCGCTTCTACAAGGACAAGGACGGCAAGCCGGTCAGCAGCATGAAGATGTACAACTTCCGCGACGGCGTCTTCGAGGCCATCGTGGACCGCTTCTACAAGGACGCTTCGCTCATCGCCTACGGCGAGGAGAACCGCGAGTGGGGCGGCGCTTTCGCCGTGTACCGCGGACTCACCGAAGCCCTCCCGTACCACCGCCTGTTCAACTCCCCGATCGCGGAGGCCGCCATCATCGGCACGGCCCTCGGCTACGCCATGTGCGGCGGCCGCGTGATCCCGGAGATTATGTACTGCGACTTCCTCGGCTGCTGCGGCGACGAGATCTTCAACCAGCTGCCGAAGTGGCAGGCCATGTCCGGCAACATCCTCAAGATGCCGGTGGTCGTTCGCGTTTCCGTGGGCTCCAAGTACGGTGCCCAGCACTCCCAGGACTGGACCTCCCTCTGCACCCACATCCCGGGCCTCAAGGTCGTCTTCCCGGTCACCCCGTACGATGCCAAGGGTCTGATGAACAGCGCCCTGCAGGGCACCGACCCGGTCATCTTCTTTGAGAGCCAGCGTCTCTACGGCATCGGCGAGCAATTCCACGAGGGCGGCGTGCCGGCCGAGTACTATGAGATTCCGCTCGGCGAGCCGGACATCAAGCGCGCAGGCAAGGATGTCACCTTCCTGACGATCGGTGCCACGCTCTACCGTGCCCTCAAGGCTGCCGACATGCTCAAGGAAAAGTACGGCATGGAGGCGGAAGTCATCGACGCCCGCACCCTGGTGCCGTTCAACTACGAGAAGGTCATCGAGTCCGTCAAGAAGACCGGCCGCATCATCATCGCCGGTGACGCCACCGCCCGCGGCTCCTTCCTCAACGACCTCGCCGCCAACATCACGGAGCTCTGCTTCGACTACCTCGACGCAGCCCCCGTCGTGCTCGGCTCCCGCAACTGGATCACCCCTTGCCACGAACTCGAAGAAGCCTTCTTCCCGCAGCCGGAGTGGTTCCTGGATGCGATCAACGAGAAGATCGTCCCGCTCAAGGACTACGTCCCCGTGAGCAACCAGACCGACGCACAGGCCATCATCCGCGCCAAGAAAGGTGTCTAGCGTATGAAGACCTTCGACGTCAACGCCCATCTGCACACCCCCTATTCCTTCAGCGCCTTTGACGGGGTCTGCCAGGCCCTGGACATGGCCGCGGAAGAGGGGGTGAAGGTGGTGGGAATCAATGATTTCTACTCGATGGACGGATATCGCGAATGGAGTGAAGAGTGCGGCAAACGCCGCCTCTTCCCTCTTTTCAACATCGAGTTCATCTCCCTCAATGTCGAGGACCAGGCCGCCGGTGTCCGGGTCAACGACCCCAACAATCCGGGCCGCACCTACCTCAGCGGCAAGGGCCTCGCCTATCCCGTGATCCTGAAAGGCCGGGAAGCCGCCCAGCTCGCCGCCGTCAAGGCCGAGTCCAACGCCCAGGTCGAGAAGATGTGCGCCAAGCTCAACGAGCACCTGGATGCCGTAGGAGCCGGATTCAACATCTCCTTCGCGGAGGTGCGCGACACGCTCACCCGCGGCTCCATCCGCGAGCGGCATCTCGCCAAGGCCCTCCGCCTGGCGGTGGACGCACGTCCCGGCTGCGAAAACTGCAAGCTCGCCCTTTACGAGAAGATTTTCGGCGGCAACCCGCTCAAGAGCGATCCCGCCAATGCGGCCGCCGTCGAGAACGAGATCCGCAGCAAGCTGCTCAAGGCGGGCGGCGCGGCGTTCGTGCCCGAGGACCCCAAGGCTTTCCTGCCGATGGAGACCGTCCAGCGCATCATCGAAGCGGCCGGCGGCATCCCGACCTATCCGTTCCTGGCCGATGATGCCAAGGGCAATTTCACCGACTTCGAGGGCGACCTGATGAAAGCCGCCGACACGCTGAAGAAGCGCGGTTTCCGCTCCGTCGAGTTCATCACCACCCGCAATACCACCGCCGTACTGGAACGTTATGCCGGCTACCTGGAGGATGAGGGCTTCACCGTCACCTTCGGTTCCGAGCACAACACCCCGGCCCTGGAGCCCATCAAGCTCCGCACCCGCGACGCGGCCGACCTCTCCGACAAGCTCAAGGAGATCAACTACCGCGGCGCCTGCACCGTGGCCGCACACCAAAACGGCCTCAAGACCATTGAAGAGGGCGATGCCCTCATCACCAAAACCGTCAACTGATCATGAAAGAGATCGATGCTCTCATAGCCATTTCGCAGAAATACGGTGCTGACGACCGCTTCGTCATCGCCGGCGGCGGCAACACGTCCTTCAAGACGGCGGACCGCCTCTGGGTCAAGGCCAGCGGCCACGCCCTCGCCACCATCACCGAGGACGGCTTCGCCGTGCTGGACCGTGCCCTGCTGAACCCGATGGGGGACAAGAAATACAGCCCGGATACCGCCGAGCGGGAGGAGCAGGTCAAAAACGACCTGGCCGCCGCCTGCATCACCAAGGGCCGCCGCCCGTCCGTGGAGACATCCATGCACAACTGCCTGGAAGCCGCTTACATCGTGCACCTTCACCCGACCCTCGTGGGCGGCCTGATGTGCTCCAAGGATGCCCGGGAGCGCTGCGCGCAGCTCTTCCCGGATGCCTTGTTCATCCCCTACACCGACCCGGGCTACACCCTCTTCAAGAAAGTGTATGACCAGGTCGCCGCTTACAAGAAGGAGCGCGGGGCCGAACCGCAGGTGATCTTCCTGCAGAACCACGGCATCTTCGTGGGTGCCGACAGCACCGCCGAGATCGAGCGGATCTACGACCACGTCCTCTCCACCCTGGAGCGCGAAGCGCGTCCCGTCCCGGCGGGCGACGCGCCGGTCTGCGACTGCATCAGCGAGACCATCCCGGCCATCCGCACGATCCTGAGCCGCGGCGGCCGCGGGCTCAAGACCCTCAAGGTCACGAACAACGCACTGATCAATAGCTTTGTCGAGAGCCGGGCAGCCGCGGCGGCCGTCCTGACTCCGTTCACCCCGGACGGCATCGTGTACTGCAAGTCCGAGTACATCTATCTCGACGCCCCGTGCGACAAACTCGTCGCCCAGGCGGAGAAGAAGATCGAGGCTTATGTCGAGAAGCGCGGACACACCCCGAAGGTCCTCCTCATCAAGGGCATCGGCCTGGTCGCCGTGGGCGACAACGCCAAGAACGCCCAGACCGTCACCGACGTCTTCTATGACGCGATGAAGATCGCCTGGTATGCGCAGAGCTTCGGCGGAGAGCATCCGATGACCCGCCGCCAGATCGAGTTCATCGACAATTGGGAAGTGGAGAACTACCGCCGCAAGGTGGGCGCCGCCCTCTCCCGCGGCCGTGTCGAAGGCAAGACCATCATTGTCACCGGCGCCGCCCAGGGCTTCGGCGAGGGCATCGCCCGCCAGCTGATGAAAGAAGGCGCCAACATCGTGGTCGCCGACCTCAACGAAGCAGTCGGCGCACAGACGGCCGAATCCTTCAACGCCATCGCCAAGGGCAACCGCGCCATCTTCGTCAAGACCAATGTCGCCGACATGGACAGCCTGTGGGGCCTGATCCGGCAGACCATCCTCAACTTCGGCGCCCTCGACGTCTTCGTGTCCAATGCCGGCGTGCTCCGCGCTGGCGGCCTGGAGGCGATGACCCCCGAGAACTTCGAGTTCGTGACGAACATCAACTACAAGGCCTATTTCTTCTGCGCCAAGGTGGCCAGCCATGTGATGAAGATCCAGACCGCCCTCGATCCGGAGTACTTCGCCGACATCGTGCAGGTCAACTCCAAGAGCGGCCTGCGCGGCTCCAAGGCCAACTTCGCCTATGCCGGCGGCAAGTTCGGCGGCATCGGGCTCACGCAGAGCTTCGCCCTCGAACTGGCTCCGTTCCGCGTCAAGGTCAACTCCATCTGCCCGGGCAACTTCTACGACGGCCCGCTCTGGAGCAACCCTGTCAACGGACTCTTCGTGCAGTACCTCGCCGCAGGCAAGGTGCCCGGCGCCAAGACGGTCCAGGACGTCAAGGACTTCTACCTGAACCAGGTGCCCATGCACAAAGGCTGCAATCCCGAAGACGTGACCAAGGCCATCCTGTACGCCATCGACCAGACCGGTGAGACCGGGCAGGCGATTCCCGTGACGGGCGGCCAGGTGATGCTCGCCTAGACAAACCCTTTGTTAACCGTTAGTTTTTTTATGAGACGACTCTTTATCGCAATTGTCACGATGCTGGCGGCCCTGCCGCTCATCGCTGCCCCTTCGACGGAGGAAGCGCGCCTGCTGCGCTTCCCCGCCGTCGGCGGTGGAAACATCGTTTTCTCCTACGCGGGCAACCTCTACCGCGTCGGCATCGACGGCGGCCGCGCCGTGAAGCTTACTTCCGATGTCGGATACGAATGCTTCCCCAAAATCTCGCCGGACGGCAAGACCGTCGCTTTCACCGCCCAGTACGACGGCAACACCGAGGTATATACCATCCCCATCACGGGAGGTGAGCCCAAACGCCTCACCTACAGCGCCTTGGTAGGCCGTGACAAGGTCGGCGAGCGCATGGGCCCCAACAACATCGTGATGGGTTGGACCCCGGACGGCAAGCAGATCATATACCGCAACAAGCAGTGGTGCTTCAGCGGCCTGCGCGCCCAGTTGTGCAAGGTCAGCGTGGACGGCGGACTGCCCGAGTTCATCCCCACGACCGAAGGAGGATTCTGCTCCTATTCGCCGGACGGCAAACAGCTTGCGATGAACCGGATGTTCCGCGAATTCCGCACCTGGAAGTACTACCGGGGCGGCCAGGCGGACTACATCTGGATCAACACCGTCGGCACCACCAGACTGGAGAAGATCACGGACAATGACGCCCAGGACATCTTCCCGATGTGGATCGGCAGCGAGATCTACTACCTGTCCGACCGCGACCGGACGATGAACCTCTTCGTCTATGACACGAAGTCGAAGCAGTCCCGCAAGGTCACGGATTTCACCGAGTATGACTGCAAGTTCCCCGCCCATTCTGCCGACGGGTATGTCGTCTTCGAGAACGGCGGTTACATCTACAAATACGATGTCCGCAAGGGTGCCGCCGAGAAGGTCAGCATCCAGCTGGCCGACGATGATGTCTGGAGCCGTACCGAATACCGCAGCTCCGGTCTCAATCCGAGCGGCTTCAGCCTTTCCCCGGACGGGAAGCGCCTGCTCGCCGTCGTGCGCGGCGACATCTTCTCGCTGCCCGCCGAGAAAGGTCCCGTGGTGAACATTTCCCGTTCGCCCCAGTCCCATGAGCGCGAGGCCGTGTGGAGCCCGGACGGCTCCCGCATCGCCTGGCTCTCGGACATCTCCGGAGAGTATCAGGTCTATACCGCTCCGTCCGACAACATGACGGAAGCGACCTGCCTGACTTCTTTCAAGGAAGGCTATCCTTCCAACCTGCAGTGGAGCCCGGACGGCAAGAAACTGTATTTCTCCACGCTGCACTGGGACATCTGCGAACTGGATGTCAGCTCCAAGGCGCTGACCCGCATCATCGAAGGCGAGCGCTCCGCCGTCCGCTCTTTCACCCTGTCCCCGGACGGGGCCTGGGCAGCCTATACCGTGACGCTCCCCAACTTCATCAGCGGCCTCTACCTCTTCGACCTCAAGGCCCGCAAGAGCTACCAGGTCACCGACCGCTGGTATGACGCCTCCTCCCCGCTCTTCTCCCGCGACGGCAAGTATCTGTTCTTCACCTCTTCCCGCGAATTCCGCTCGCAGTACTCGGATGTGGAGTGGAACGCCTCCTACAACGTTTCCGACTACGTGTTCGTCCTGCCGCTGGCCAAGGAGACCGCCAACCCGATGACGCTCGGCAATGACGAATACGAGACCCGCCGGCCGGAGCCGGCAAATGAAGGGAAAGGAGCCCCGAATGACGAGAAGGGCGGCAGGAATGCTTCATCACCCGCCGGCGCTGTCACAAAGGTAGATATCGACGGCCTCGCCCAGCGCATCACCACGCTGCCGTTGCAGGCCGGCCGCTACCGTCTGCTGCTCGCCGACGGAGGCAAACTCTATTACAGCACCTTCGGCGGCTATGGCATGCCCGCGGGTGGCCCCGGCGGTCCCGGCGGACGCGGAGCCGCTTCCGTCAAGACCCTTGACCTGAAGACCCTGCAGGTAGCCGACGGTCCTTCCGAGATACCGCTTGCCATCACGCCGGATGCCAAGAAGGTACTTGTCCGCGACGGCAGCCAGTACAAGGTGGTCGCCTTCGGCGGTCCGTCCCGCGGCGGCGCAGCCGTCCCGACCGGCGAGATCGACATGATGATTGACCACGAGGCCGAATGGGCCCAGATCTACGACGAGAGCTGGCGCATCACGCGCGACAATTTCTACGTAGAGAACATGCACGGCGTGGACTGGGACCACATGCGGGAGAAATACGGCCAGATGCTCCCCTACGTCAAGCATCGCGACGACCTGACCTACCTGATCGGCGAACTGATCGGCGAGCTCAACGTCGGCCACGCCTACATCACCTCGGGCGAGAGCCCGGAGATCCCGCGCATCGCCACGGGCCTGCTCGGTGCGACCTACAGCAAGGACAAGGGCACGGGCGCCTTCAAGATCGAGAAGATCTTCCGTGGCGCCGACTGGGATGCCACCCTGCGCTGCCCGCTCCGTACCCCGGGCGTGGACGCCCAGGTCGGTGACTACATCGTGGAAGTCAACGGGACGCCTGCCAAGGATCTGGTCGATCCGGGCCAGGCCCTCATCGGCAAGGCCGGCAAGACCGTTTCCCTCAAGATCGCCTCCAGCGCTTCGGGCAAGGGTGCCCGCACCGTCTATGTCAAGCCCGTCGCGGACGAGTCGAACCTCGCCTACTACGACTGGGTCCAGACCAACATCGAGAAGGTGGACAAGCTCTCCGGCGGCGAGATCGGCTACATCCACATCCCCGACATGAGCACCGAAGGACTGGACATGTTCACCAAGCTCTACTACACCCAGCTGGACAAGAAAGCCCTCATCGTCGATGACCGCATGAACGGCGGCGGCAACGTCTCCCCGATGATCCTCGAGCGCCTGCAGCGCGAGGTCTACCGGATGAACATGTACCGCAACGGCGGCAACCGTACCGTGCCGAACGAGGCCTTCTACGGCCCCAAGGTCTGCCTCATCGACAAGTATTCCTCCTCCGACGGCGACCTCTTCCCGTACGGCTTCCGTGAGCTGGGCCTGGGCAAGCTGATCGGTACCCGCTCCTGGGGCGGCATCGTGGGCATCTCCGGCTCCCGCCAGTTCGTGGACGGGCAGGACATGCGCACGCCGTTCTTCACCTCCTACTCCACCGACGGGCACTGGATCATCGAAGGCCACGGGGTGGATCCGGATATCGTCGTGGACATCAACCCCTTCGAGGACTGGCTCGGCAAAGACGCCCAGCTCGAGAAGGCAGTCGATTACCTCAAGGGTGAGCTCAAGAACTACAAACCGCTCCCGGGCACGCCCGCTGCACCTGATAAAAGCAAATAACCCGTAAACAATACGATTGATGAAAACCAAAGCAGTACGCCTCTACGGCGTGAACGACCTGCGGCTCGAGGAGTTCGAACTCCCGCAGATCAAGGAAGATGAGATCCTGGCCAAGGTGGTCAGCGACAGCATCTGCATGTCCTCGTACAAGGCCGCCCACCAGGGCCCTTCCCACAAGCGCGTCCCCAATGACGTCGCCGAGAACCCGACCATCATCGGCCACGAGTTCGCCGGCGAGATTGTCGAAGTCGGCGCGAAGTGGCAGGGCGAATTCAAGCCCGGCGACAAGTTCTCCATCCAGCCCGCCCTCACCTACGAAGGCGGCCCCGTCGGCATCTACAGCGCTCCCGGGTATTCTTACAAATACATCGGCGGCGATGCTACCTACGTGGTGATCCCGGCCGAGGTGATGGAGCAGGGCTGCCTGCTGCCCTACAAGGGAGAGGCTTTCTACCCCGCTTCGCTGAGCGAGCCGCTGAGCTGCGTGATCGGCGCCATGCACGCCAATTACCACACGCATCCCGGCAAATATGTGCACGACATGGAGATCAAGCAGGGTGGCAAGATGGCCCTGCTCGCCAGCGTGGGCCCGATGGGTCTCGCCGCCATCAACTATGTCCTCCACCGCGACGACATCCGTCCTTCGCTGCTGGTCGTGACCGACATCAACCAGGAGCGCCTCGACCGCGCCGCTTCGCTCTATACCGTAGAGTTCGCCAAGAGCCGCGGCATCGAGCTGCACTACGTCAACACCGCCGTGGAGAATCCCGTGGAAGTGCTCAAGGGCATCGCCGGCGGAGAGGGCTACGATGACGTCTTCTGCTTCGCCCCGGTAGCCCCCGTGGTCGAGCAGGCCGACGACATCCTCGCCTTCGACGGCTGCCTGAACTTCTTCGCCGGTCCCGGCAAAGCCCCGTTCAAGGCTCCGTTCAACTTCTACAACGTCCACTACAACTCCACCCACGTGGTCGGCACTTCCGGCGGCAACACCGACGACATGAAGGAAGCCCTCCACTACATGGGACTCGGCATGGACCCGGCCGGTCTGGTGACCCATGTCGGCGGTCTCAATGCCGTGGTCGAGACCACCTTGAATCTCCCGGACATCCCGGGCGGCAAGAAGCTCATCTACACCCACGTGACGATGCCGCTGACGGCCATCGCGGACTTCGGCAAAGTCGGCAAGCCCGTCTATGACGAGCTCGACCGCCTCTGCAAGGCCCACAAAGGCCTGTGGAACGCCGAAGCCGAGAAGTACCTCCTCGCCCACGCAGACGAACTATAGTTATTTATGAGAAAAGCCTTTTCTTTCCTGATGATCTGCGCGGCGTCCGCGCTGATGGCCTCCTGCGCACCCAAGCCGGGTACCCTGGAGATCTCCTTCAACTACACCAGGCAAGCCGGTCCCGGTTCCAACCAGTACGCCGTATGGGTTGAGAATGCCGAAGGGCAGGTGGTCAAGACCCTGTTCGTGACCGAGTTCACGTCCAAGGGCCGCAGCCGCGACGGCTCCAAGCCCGCCCGCGGCTACACCTATCGTACTTCCTGCGTGCCGACCTGGGTCCAGCACGTCGGAGCCGAGAACCTGACCGATGAGCAGATGGATGCCTTCACCGGCGCTACGCCGGCGGAGAGCGGCGTCCAGACTTTCACCTGGGACTTCACGGACCAGGCAGGCCAGCCGGTCGCCAAGGGGACGTACCGCTTCTATGTCGAAGCTACCTACAACGGTGCCAGCGTCGTGACGCACACCGGCACGGTCGCCTTCGGTGCCCCCGCCGCCGACCTTCCGGTCGAGACCTCCTACATCGAGAAGTCTGAGGAGCGCATGGACATGATCTCCGACGTCAAGGCCCGGAAACTGTAGATGCACCGACACCGGGTCTGCCGGCGTCTTTGCCAATAGCGCAGCAGTAATCCTTTATGATTTCGCCCCGGGGTGATTCCCCGGGGCGAAATTTCATAACATGCAATCAATTGATTGCTAAAATGGCTACTCCCCGACGTGGAAAGCGACGCGGAGGTCTTCGACTTCCTGGTCGGTGATCGGGTGGAGCTTGCCCACGGGCGTGGCGAGGATGAGCGACTTGGCGGCGAACTCGGCGACTTCGAGGCGGTCGAAGGCGTTGATCAGGCTGTCGGAAGCCACGACCACGGAGTCGTTGGCGAGCATCGCGCACGGGCGGTTCTTGAAGACCTCGGCCACCCGGCCAGGATCCGTGGAGTGGGCGCCGAACTCGAATTTCGGCACGTCCTGCAGGAAGATCCAGCTCTCCGGAATGGTGCGGACATTGAACTCGGCGTCCGTGGTGCAGTAGCCCATCAGCGAAGGGCACTGCGTCAGGATGATGGCATTGACCTTCGGGTTGCGACGGTAGATCTCATAGTGGAGGGCCGTAGCGTGGCTCGGGGTCTTGCCGGCTTCGGCCATGCCGTCCTTGATCTGGACCAGGTCCTCCTCATCGATGTCCCAGCGCTGCACGCGCGGCGGGGTGATGATGAAGTCGTTGCCGCGCCAGCGCATCGAGACGGTGCCGTAGGAGCTGCTCATCAACTTCTGGTTGCAGGCACGACGCACCATCCGCACGATCTCGGAGCGCAGGGCCCGCTCGTCGGAAGGATGCTCGACATTCATGAAATGCTGATAGTCGCCGATCAGGTGGTTCTCATGGAAGAGCAACTCCTCCTCGGTGAGGTAATGCGGCTCGCCCAGGGTCTTGGCATTGAGGATGGTACGGGCGCAGAGCTCGAGCGTCTCGAAACGCTGGTAAGCATCAGCGATGTCCTCGCCGCAGAGTACCACGCCGTGGTTCTCCATGATCACGGCCTTGTACTCCGGATTCTTCTTGAACTCCTCGGCAATCTTCTCGCCCAGGGCGGCGCTGCCCGGCACGTCATAGGGTGCGAACCCGATCGGGCCGCAGACATTGCGCGCCTGCGGAAGGATGCTCGTATCGGGAATCTGGTGTACAATGCTGAAGGTCACCAGTCCCGGAGGATGCGCATGGATGACGGAATGCATCTTGGGGCGGATCTTGTAGATCGCCCTGTGGAACGGATACTCGGAAGAAGGACGGTGCGGGCCGACGATGGTGCCGTCTGCCTTGACGCACATGATGTCCTTGGCGGTGAGGGAGCCCTTGTCGATGCCCGCCGGGGTGATCCACATGTCACCGTTCTCGTCCATGATGGAGAGATTGCCGCCGGAGGTCGTCGTGAGGCCGCTGCGGTAGATCCGGCCGATGATCAGCGCAAGCTGCTCCGCCGGGTGCATCAATTTCGTATTAAGCTGTTTCATATCGTACGGTAGATTTCTGCTGCAAAGTTAGCAATACTTGTCAAAAGGAGAAAATCTTATGCCCCAAAAAACAGGTCAAGCAAGTCATCCGCCGACACGCCGTCGAAGTACCGGGAGACTTCGTCAGGGTGGGGTGCAAGGGCGGCGCGCAGGGCAGCGCGTTCGAAACGAACGCCGGCAAGCCGCGCGGCCAGCTGCCCGGCGGGCAGGCCGCCGAGAAAATCTCCCCCGAACTCCACGCCTGTCAGTACGCCGCGGTCCAGCGAAAGCCGGACCTCGACCGTCCCGCAGGCAAGGCGGCCGCTGCGGACCAGGTCCGCAGCCTTCGACTGGCCATAAATCCATTCCCAGGTAGAGAATTTCTCCTCCGAGATGCGTCGGACGGCAGCGCGGCGCTCCTCCCCGAAAGGCAGCTCGCCGTCACCGTCAGAGAGCATCTCCTGCATGGCCGCCTGGAATCCGTCCAGATTCCGGAACTGCGGGAGGAAGTCCTTCAGGTTGGCCACACGGCTCTTGACGGATGCAATCCCTTTGGCTTCCAGTTTGGAGCCGGGGACGTCCAGCGCCCGCACCAGGGTATCCAGGTCCACGTCGTACATCAGGGTCCCGTGCACAATCTGCCGGTCATGCCAGACCCGGCGGGCATAGCCGGAGACCTTGCGGCCGTCCACATAGATGTCGTTGCGGCCCGTCAGTTCCGCCGGCACGCCGAGCCGGCGCAGGGCATCCACCACCGGCTGCGGGGTTACCTCCCGGCCGACCAGGGTGTAATTGAGATTCTGCAGGTCATGATACACGGCGCCGCCGCCGGTCACCCGGCGCGCCAGGCAGATGCCTTTCTCTTCCAGGAAACCCAGGTTGACCTCGCTGTAGGCGTTCTGGTTTAGCCCGATGATGACGGAAGGGCGGTTGCGCCACAGATAAAAATAACTGTCGTCCGACAAATACTGCTCGAGGCAGTACTCGTCGAACGACATATTGTACCAGGGGTCGGTCGAAGGGTTTGTCAGAAACCGCATACGCTCGCCCCTCCGACTACATCTCGTTGCCGACTTTGCGGGCGCGCTCCGGCTTGTCGAGGTTGATGCCGTCGCTGGTCGCCACCTCCACGAGGATATTCCAACCGGCGCACAGATAGACATAGGGCTGCATCAGGCCGGCATCGGGAACGATGATCGTCCGCTCGAACGGAGTCGGCTTGGTGTCGATCGCCACGACATGCACGTTGGCGCCCTTGAAGACCGTCTGGAATTTCTCGTACTCGGCAGGGATCGGATTGACCAGGAATACGATATCGCCGTCCTGCATCACTTCCTCGATACCGTGGACGGCATAGGTGCCCTCCAGGAAATCGCTCTTGCGGCGGGTGATCTCGTTGGTCTTGAGCGTCAGTTCTTCGGCCACGCCGTCGTTGTAGCCGCTGAAGTAGATCGTATGGGCTCCCTTGACCCACTCCACGATCTCGGCAGGGATCTCCAGGGTCAGGGCCGTCTCCAGCTGTGCAGGAAGGTCCTTCAGGGCAGGCTTCATGTCCTTGCCGGCGAGGTGCCAGATGATGGATTCGCAGAACAGGCCCTGCTCAATCACGCTCTTGGTAGCAGCCACGGCCTCTTCCCAACCGCAACCGAGCACATGGCCGTCCACACAGGCCTGACGGATCGGGGTGTCGGGATTGGCGCTCAGGGCGAAGGTGTCCTTATGGCCCTCGGCCTGGAGCTTCTTGGCCAGCATCAAGGCTTCCTTCGTACGACCGGAATTGGAGTCGATCAGCACGGTGTAGTGGCTCAGGTCATAGCCGCTGGCCTGGTGTGAGCCTTCGATCTGCACGTTCACGTCGAGGCCCATGGTGAGGGCGACACGACGGCTGTTCTTGGCCGGAAGCAGGCGGGATGAACCTTCGCCGGAGAACAGGATCTTGCCGGTCTTGCGGACGGAGTCCGCGACAAACTTGGAGCATGCAGGGTCAAACTTCGCCACAGTCGGGACGGTCCCCATCATCTCCTGCACCAGATAGTACTGGGCATACTTGGTTTCATTCAGATTCATAAATATCGGGTGTTTACTTTAAGGTCTTGCGCAGCGCCTCCAGGCGCTTGAGGTTGGTCTCCGTCTCGCCCTTGATCTGGCGCACGAAGCTGTTGTCGTCGAGTTCGCCGATGGCCGCAATCATCTCGGCATCGCTCCGGTAGGTGGCGCGGCGGAACGGGTTCTCGTAGTCTTTCTTGCGGGTCTGGTAAACCTGGTCGCAGATGTACTGCTGGATCCGCTCTTCCTCCTTGATGGCGCGCTTCCAGTCCGCGGCAGAAAGGATCTTGACGCCGAACAGGGCGCAGAGGCACTGGACTGCATGGCGGAGCTTGTCCTCCGGGTAGCGTTCCCAGAGTTTGGCATAGCGGGCATGGATGTCCTTCCAGGTCCGGAGCCGGCCGGCACGGATGTCGGCGCGAAGCTGGTCCACATCACCCTCCGTCATCAGCTGGCCGCCCATGTTGATCCAGGACGACTGGCGCTCGCCCTGATACTCGGCGGACAGGGTGGAAAGCTTGGCGCCGGGGTGGTTTTCGATATAGCCGAGGGCATTCTTCACCGCATAGTGGATAATCATGTCGCCGTAGGCATGCCAGGCGTCATAGACCTTGCGGATGCGTACCGGACGGTAGGTCTTCTCGACCCCCTCGCCGAGTACTTCCAGCCGGTCGACGGCTGCACGGTCTCCGGAGAACAGCTCACGCCCCTTGGCGCAAAGCTCCTCCTCCGGACACTCCGACGGGTCGAGGCCCTGGCTGCGCAGCCAGGCCTTCGCCGTCCAGATCTCGAGGATGCGGCGGCCCTCCAGGGCTTCCTCCATGCTGTCGGGGGCATAGGTATCGAACTCGATGTTCTGCACCTTGGTGATGCGCTTGTCGCGGGTCTGGTACTTCCAGCTGTTGCGCGCGAGCGCATACATGTTGCGGATCCACCAGAAGGCGGGGAAAATCTCCAGCTCGCCCTTCTTCTCGTTGTTGGACAGCATGCAGAACGGCAGCTTGACGTGCATCTCCGCCGGGTAGGCACCCTTCGACAGCAGCGTATAGGAAGCGAACACGGAGGAATGCTTGACCGAAGTGCAGAGGCCCGGCCAGAAGCCGCGGCCCGCGACGACTTCGTTGTCGTTGGTGCGGCTGTTGTGGTTGGAGCCGACCGTGGCGCCGGCAGCCATGTTGCTCTGGCCCTTGACGCAGGACGCGATCAGGAAGGAATTGTTGTGGTGCTGCTCGTGCGCCGGGAAGATGAGGTTGTTGAGCACCTCGCAGCAGGAGATGGTACTGTTATCACCGAGGATGGAGTCGATGACACGGGCGCCGTACTTGAGGTTGCAGTTGTTGCCGACGACAAACTTGACCGCCGTGCAGCCGTAGAAGATGCGGCTGCCGTAGCCGACGATGCCGTTGACCAGGATGACATTCTCGCCGATCTGCGAGGGCTCCTGGTCGGTAGACTTGATGGTAATGTTCTTGAGCTTGCTGGCACCCTTGATGTAGCAGCCGGAGCCGATCTTGACGTCCTTGATGATCTCGGAGGTCTTGATCACGCAGCCGTCGCCCACGGTGCCGTAGTAGCCGCGGTGGGAATCGACCGACTTCTGGGTCATCGTGCGGAGCTTCTCCTGAAGCTTCTCGTCATCGACATATTTGCCCCAGAGATAGGCGTCGGCCGTGATCATCCCGTCGAAGGGATAGACGCCCCGGCAGCCGGTCTCGTTCATGATATCCAGGACCACGCGGACCTTCTCCGGCTCACCGTCCTTGATGATGCCGTTGCCGAACTTGGAGTGGTCGGTCGTACACATCTCATGGATGTTGAACAACATGCAGCGGTCGCCGATGATATAGTGGCTGAGATAGTGGACATCGTGGATGGCGCAGTCGTCGCCGATGTCGCAGGAGTGGATCGAGGAGTTGGAGATGCCGATCGGCAGGCGCAGGTCATGGAACTGGAGGCCGTTCTCGGAGACCCGGCCGATGCGGACGGTCCCGTAGAACTTGTTGTTCTTGAGCATCTGCGGGAGGAATTCGTCCGTCACCCAGATGGTGTCCCAGCTGGCGGCGGTGTTGTCGTTCTTGACCAGGCGCTCAATCTCGTCGCTGGTGAGGTGGCGCCAGCCGCCGCGCGGCTTGCGGACCTGCTTGTTGCGGATATAATACTTATCCTTGCCTTCGGGGAGATAGACCGGATCGATCCAGCCATTGATCAGCTTTTCGGGAGGCAGAACGGTAACTTTTTCCATAATCGGGTCCTTGATGCTTTGAAAACAATCCTTCAAATTTACGCATTCCCGATTTTATCTCAAAGAGTTACACAGGAAAAAAATCAAATTCCTCCCCCGGGGAGAACATGGCCCGCACCTGCGGGACGAGGTAGCGTTTGAGTTCCGGGAAGACCGGCAGGTGGGCGCCGGGGTAATACACGGCCCGGCCCGGATAGTGCATCTCGAATTCCGGGCCGCAGTGGACCAGTTCGTCGCCTTCGGCAAACATCCCGGTCGTCAGGGCGATCTCAGCCGGGCCCAGGGCGTCGAATTCCGTCCGCTCCAGGGCTTCGTAAGCGGCGCAGATCTCCTCCGTCACCCGGAAACTCACCGCCCCGTCGCGGCGGGGCGAGAGGTACTTCACCTCGCCCGTCATCGTACGCAGCAGGGAGGATACGTGGAAATCCGGATTGACCAGGATCTTGCGGCGGCCGCGCAGCTTCTGGGCCCAGAAGCCGCCGAGCGAGAGCCCGACCACCAGGTCGGGGTCCTGCTCGGCGCACACGCGCTCGAGGAGCGCGAGCGCGGCCGCCGGCTCGATGGGCACGTCCGGCGCGATCACCTCGCAGGGCTTCAGGAGGATCCGCAGCGAATCCGCCATCTTGTAGGCACCCGACGAGGCCAGGCCATGGATGAAGAGCACTTTCACGGGAGCAAAGATACAAAATAATGGTGGTCTCGCCATCCCGGCGAGACCACCACGCAATTCTAACCTAAAATTAAACCTATGAAAAAACTATTCGATGGTTTAAAAAGCAAGTTTTGTGCCAACAACGATTATTCTTCCAACTTAATCGTCACAATCCGCACATCCTGCACCGGGCAGTCGCGGGCGTCGGTCTGCACGGAAGCGATCTTGTCGATCACGTCCAGGCCTTCGATGGTCTCGCCGAACACGGTGTACTCGCCGTCCAGCTGGGAGCAGGCATACTCATCCTGCACCAGATAGAACTGGGAACCGGAAGACTCCTTGTAGGGGTTGACGGCATCGCCGCGGCGGGCAGCGGCCAGCGCGCCCTTCTTGTGCCGGTGCTCCGGCACGAACTCGGCCGGGACCGTATAGTCCGGACCACCGGTCCCGAAGCGGGACTTGTTGGCGGCATCCTTGGTCAGCGGGTCGCCGCCCTGGATCATGAAGCCGTTGATCACGCGGTGGAAGAGCATCCCGTCATAGTATTTCTCCAGGGCGAGCTTCGCGAAATTCTCGCGGTGCTTGGGCGTGTCCGCATAGAGCTTGATTTTGATGACACCCATCGAAGTGATGATGTCGAAGACCGGCTCGGCCGGCAGCTGGGCGATTTTGTCCATGGTTCTTTGCGTTTGTTCTGCTGCGGCGATGGAGTCTGCGGCAGCCTTTTCCGCCTCCTGGGCGGCTTTCTTGCCGGCATTGTTGCCGCATGAGGCCAGCAGCGCGACGGCGCCAAGGCAGCAGAGGGTGAGAGTTAAGATACGTTTCATATTGCTTTTGATGATTTGATTTCCCGCCACGCGGCCAGTCCGTACACCCCGAGCAGCAGCGTACCGGCCGTCATCTGCAGCCAGGCCGGCCGGGTGCGGAGGTAGAACCAGTAGACCGCGAACATCGCGCCTGCGATGAGCACGAACTTCCCGATGGCCTTCAGGTCATAAGGGATGGGATACTTCTTCTGTCCGAGGAACCAGCTGATCAGCATCGATACGCCATAGCCGGCAAAGCCGCCCCAGGCACAGGCCCAGTAGCCGATCTTCGGCACGAAGACCACGTTGATCCCGATCATCACCGCCACACCGATGGCGCTGATGATGGCTCCCCACCAGTTCTGGTCCGTGAGCTTGTACCAGAAGGACAGGTTGAAATACACGCCCATGAAGATCTCCGCCATCATCACGATGGGGATGACCCCGATGCCCTCCCGGTAGCCCGCACCGATGAAGCGCTGCAGCAGCGGCATGTAGATCAAGACCGCCAGGAAGGCCAGGAGTGTGAAGATGATGAAGTATTTGGTTCCGTCGGCCAGGGTCGCCGGGTTGTTCTTGTCCTTGTTGTCCGCAAATACGATGGGCTCGTAGGCATAGCGGAAGGCTTGCGTGAGCAGCGACATGATCATGGCGATCTTGACGCAGGCCCCGTAGATACCCAACTGCACCATCCCCTCCTCGCCAGGCATCAGCTTCGGCAGGAGGATCTTGTCGGCTACCTGGTTGAGCACGCCCACCAGACCCAGCAGGAGCAGCGGCCAGGAGTAGCGCAGCATCTCTTTCGCCATGCCCTTGTCAAAGCCATAGGCGATGCCCTTGATCTCCGGGATAAAGAGCAGCGATACCAGCGTCGTGCAGACCAGGTTCGCCACGAAAATAAGGCCCACGCCGTAATTGAACTGCTCAAAGATGCCCTGCAACGCCGGGATTTTCGGCATCACGAGGAAGATGAAGAGGTTCAGCAGGATGCTCGGAATGATGAAAGCGAACTTCAGCACCACGAAGCGGATGGGCCGGCGCTGCTGCCGCAGGCGGCTGAACATGACAGCCTGGAAGGCATCCTGCGCCGTGATCAGCGCGAACATGCCGATATATTCCGGATGGGCCTCATAACCCATCGCCCCGGAAATCGGGCGCAGCAGAATGAAAACCAGCGCCAGGAAAGCCAGCCCCACGCCGCCCACCATCCGGAGGGCATTGCTGTAAACCATCCGGTCGTCCGTCCCCGGCTTGTTCGCGAAGCGGAACAGGGTCGTCTCCATGCCGAAAGTCAGCAACGCCAGGAAAAGCGCCGTATAGGCATACAGGTTGGACACCACGCCATACCCGCCGCTCTCTGCCGGAATCATATAGGTATGCACCGGCACCAGCAGGTAATTCAGGAACCTGCCTACGATGCTCACCAGCCCGTACAGGGCGGTATCCTTCGCCAGACTCTTCAGATTCATACGAATGCAAAGATAGCAAAAATGGCTCGCACTTGGCGAGCCATTCATGCAACAATTGTCTTGAATTTTAGTCGTTCAGGGAGAAGCGACGGATCGCGACGACCTTGGCGTCCTTGTCGACGGCGGCGATCGCCTGGGCGACCGTCTTCTTGTCGTCGGACATCTGGTACTCCTGCTCGGTCAGGGTATTCTCCTTGAGGAACTTCTGGACACGGCCGTTGGCGATGTTCTCGATCATCTGGGCGGGGAGGTTCGCAGCCTTCTCAGCGGAGACGGTCTTGATGATCTCGCGGGCCTGGGCAGCCTGCTCCGGCGTGATCCAACCCTTGGCGGTGTTGGACTCGATATGATCCTCGCTGTCCACGTGGGCGGGGTTGATGCCGGCCTTCTTGAGGGCGGCGTCAACAGCCTTCTGGACCTGCTCTTCCTTGGTCTTCTCGACGGCGACTTTCTTCTCGCTCTCGAGCACCTCAGCCGGGCAGTCAGCCGGGGAGATGGCGACCGGATTCATGGATGCGACCTGCATCACGACACCCTTGGCGAGCTCTGCGGGAACTTCCTTGTTGAAGCCCACGAGGGCGCCGAGCTTGCCGTTCAGCGTGTGGATGTACTCCACCACGAAGGGGGCTTCCACGAACGCATAGTAAGCCAGGACGTGCTTCTCACCGGTCTTGCCGGTCTGGGCCTCGACAGCCTCGGCCACAGTGTAGCCGTCAGCCATCTTGCAGGCCTTCAGGCCTTCGAGATCGGCCGGGCAGTTGGCGATGGCCACGTCGGCGATCGCATTGGCGAGATCCTGGAAATCGGAGTTGCGGGAGACGAAGTCCGTCTCGCAGCCGAGGCATACGAGAATCGCCTTGTTGCCGGCTACGCGGGCCTTCACCGCACCCTCGGAAGTCTCGCGGTCGGCGCGCTTGGCGGCCACGAGCTTGCCCTTCTCACGGATGATGCCGACAGCCTTGTTGAAGTCGCCTTCGGCTTCTTCAAGGGCCTTCTTGCAATCCATCATACCCGCGGAAGTCATCTTCCGGAGTTTCATTACATCTGCTGCAGTAATTGCCATAATGTTGTTTGGGGTTTTGAGATCCCGGGGCCAGCCCGGGATGACGTTATTACAAATGGATGTTATTCGGCTGCCTCGGCCTTCTCCTCGGCGTCCTTGCTGCCCTTGCGGGCGCGGAGCTTGCGGGCGGCGGGCTTGGTCTCCTCTTCCACCACATCTTCGGCGACCTCTTTGTCCTTCTCGAGCTTGCGCTCGTCGAGGCCTTCCTGGATGGCAGCACAGAGGATGTTCACGATGCACTCGATGGACTTCGTCGCATCATCATTGGCCGGTATCACATAATCAATCGAGGTGGGATCGCAACAAGTATCAACCATTGCGAATACCGGAATGTTGAGGCGGTTGGCTTCCTTGACGGCGTTGGCTTCCTTCTGCACGTCGATTACGAAGAGTGCGGACGGGAGGCGGCTCATGTCGCGGATGGAGCCGAGGTTTTTCTCGAGTTTGGCTCTCTGGCGGTCGACCTGGAGGCGCTCACGCTTGGCGAGCTTCTCGAAGGTGCCGTCTTCTTTCATCTTGTCGATGGTGGACATCTTCTTGACGGCCTTGCGGATGGTCGGGAAGTTGGTCAGCATACCGCCGGCCCAGCGTTCCGTGATGGAGGGCATGTTGACCGCGGTGGCCTTCTCCTTGACGAGATCCTTGGCCTGCTTCTTGGTGGCGACGAAGAGGATCTTGCGGCCGGACTTGGCCAGTTGCTTCATCTCTTCGGCAGCCTCATCGATCTTGCCGATGGTCTTGTGCAGGTCGATGATGTGGATTCCGTTCTTCTGGTCGAAGATATACGGAGCCATCTTAGGGTTCCACTTACGGGCCAGGTGGCCGAAGTGAACACCTGCATCAAGCAATTCCTGGAAATTTGTGCGTGACATTTGTTTGTCTGTGTGTTTTGTTTTTACTTAACTGTCCCCTCTCGGGGTCTCTTTTCTTCAAGGCGGAGTAGCGGAGTGTCCGGTCTCCAACCTTTTCCGCAGCGTGGCAACTTCCCATCTCGGCCCTCCCGGGCACCGGAAGTTTCAAACCACGGCTGTGCCGTAAAACGGGCAGTAACTAACGTTTACTGAACTGGAAGCGGCGGCGTGCACCAGGCTGACCCGGCTTCTTGCGCTCGACCTCGCGTGCATCGCCTTGAGCGCAGAACGGTAAGCTTCACGGTCCAACTCGCTGAGGGCGCGTGCGATGCCGAGACGGATGGCTTCAGCCTGACCTTTGACGCCACCACCGATGATGGTGACCTTCACGTCAAACTGACCCAGCGTGCCGGTAACTTCGAACGGCTGGTTCACGATGTAACGGAGGGACTCGAGAGCGAAGTAGTTCTCGAGCGCGCGGCCGTTGACCGTGATGTTGCCTGCGCCGGGGGCGAGATAAACGCGAGCGACAGCTGCTTTACGTCTTCCAAGGGCGTGTGTCTGTTCCATTTGCTCTGTTTAAATTTCGTCCAACTTGATTTCTTGAGGGTTCTGGGCCTGATGCGGATGCTCCGGACCTGCATAAACGAACAGGTTGCCGAGGAGGTCAGCACCAAGACGCGTCTTCGGGAGCATACCCTTCACTGCTCTCCTGACGAGTTCGGCGGGCCGCTTCTCGAGGATCTCCTTCGGGGTCGTGAACCGCTGTCCGCCGGGATAGCCGGTGTAGCGGGTATAGACCCGGTCGGTCAT
>CADASN010000023.1 GCA_902790635.1 uncultured Bacteroidia bacterium
TATCAGTCAGATCAAGATCTCCGGCGTGGACCAGGAGTTCCAGACCATCCCCGGCGTCATCGAGGGGATGCAGGACATCATCCTGAACCTCAAGCAGGTCCGTTTCCGCCGCATGGTCGAGACCGTGGATACTGAGACGGCAAACATCGTCATCAGCGGCAAGCAGGAGTTTACGGCAGAAGATATCTCCAAAGGATTGTCTTCTTTTATGGTGTTGAATCCCGAATTGCACATCTGCTCGCTGGAGCCTTCCGTCAAGCTCGAAATCGTGCTCACCATTACGAAGGGCCGTGGTTTCGTGCCTGCCGAGGAGCTTCGCGACGAGAATACGCCGATCGGTACTATTCCGGTCGATGCGATCTACACTCCGATCCGCAAGGTCAACTGGAGCGTGGAGAACTGGCGTGTCGAGCAGAAGACGGATTACGAAAAGCTCAACCTCGAGATTGTGACGGACGGCTCCATCTCCCCGAACGCCGCCCTCCACGAGGCTGCCAACATCCTGATTTACCACTTCAAGCTTTTCACTGACGACAAGAAGATGTCGCCGGAGAGCACGGTGGAGATCGACAGCAAGGAACTGGACGAGGAGTCGCTGCACATGCGTCACCTTCTCCTGACCAAGCTCTCCGATGTGGGCCTCTCGGTGCGCGCTTTCAACTGCCTCAAGGCGGCTGACATCGACACCTTTGCCGACCTCGTGTCCTATTCCCGTCCCGAGTTGATGAAATTCCGCAACTTCGGCCGCAAGTCGCTCAACGAGATCGATCTCCTGGTCGAGAAGATGAAGCTTTCGTTCGGAATGGACGTTACCAAGTATAATATCGAACCCAAGAAAAAGAACATATAAGAGATGAGACACAATAAAGCTATCAATCATCTTGGTCGCCAGAGCGGACACCGCAAAGCGCTTCTCGCCAACATGGCTTCTTCCCTGATCATGCACAAGCAGATCAACACCACCGTGGCGAAGGCCAAGGCCCTGAAGACCTATGTCGAGCCGTTGATCACCAAGTCCAAGGAGGATACGACCCACAACCGCCGCGTTGTGTTCAGCTACCTCAAGGATAAGAACGCCGTCACCGAGCTGTTCCGCACCATCGCTCCGAAGGTCGCCGACCGTCCGGGCGGATACACCCGCGTGCTCCACACCGGTTTCCGTCAGGGTGACGCCGCCGAGATGGCGCTGATCGAACTCGTGGACTTCAACGAGGCCGCCCTCGCAGCCGCTCCCAAGGCTGCCGCCAAGAAGACGACCCGCCGCAGCCGCGCCAAGAAGGCCGAGGCCGCTCCGGAGGAAGCTCCGAAGGCCGAAGAGCAAAAGGCAGAGTAAATACTAAAGCCTGAATCCGGGGAATGATTTCCCCACACAAGCCTCATCGTCGATGACGATGGGGCTTTCTGTTCCCAGGGCAGCCACCTTGAGCGCCATCACCATACGATGGTCGTGGCGGGAGCTGTACGCACCGCCTTTGAGCAGGCGTCCGTTCAGCAGGCGGGCCGACAGGGACTCGCCGAAGACGACGAGTTCGTCCCCTTCGATGCGGGCCTCCACGCCCATCTGCAGCAGCATCTGCAGGATGGCTTCGGCGCGGTTGGACTCTTTGGCGGCGAGCCGGCCGACGCCGGCGATGCGGCTTTCGCCCGCGCAGAAGGCGGCGAGCACGGCCGTGATGGGGAAGAGGTCCGGCGCGTTGTTGAGGTCCTGGTGGAAGGCCTCCAGCGGGGCTTTCCGGACGCAGACGGTGCCTTCTTCGAGCTGGGAGACCACGGCGCCTGCTTCGACCAGGATGTCGATGATGGTCAGGTCGGCCTGCAGCGATTTGGTATCCATCCCCACCAGCTCGGCAGAGCCGAAGATGGCTCCGGCGACAAGATAATTGGCCGCGGCGCTCCAGTCGCCTTCGATGGCGAAGTCGGCGGAGCGGTAGTGCTGGCGTCCGCGCACCTTGAAGCTGATGCCGGTGCAGGACGACCAGTCCTCGGTCTCCAGCAGTTCGGCGTCGCCTTCCATCTCGCTGCGCGTCTGGATGCCGAAGTGCCGCAGCACGTCCAGCGTAATGTACATGTAGGGGATGCTCTTGGGCTCGCTGACGTGCAGCAGGGAGTCTTTGTCGCAGAGCGGCAGGGCCATCAGCAGGCCTGAGATGAGCTGCGAGCCGCCCTTTCCCGGCACGTCCGCCGTGCCCGGGATGAGGTGTCCCTTGACGCTGACGGGGACGAAGATATCCTTGCCCTCGCGTTCACCGGCGTTGCCGAGCAGCACGCCGAAGGCAGCCATGATGTCGGAGGCGCTGCCCAGCGGGCGCTGCAGGAGTGTCCCGCGGCCTTCGACCGTGAAACGGCCCTTCCCCACGGCAGCGAGAACCGGGATGGCCAGGCGGGTCAGCAGGCCGGATTCGCCGGTGTCCAGGCGCTCCAGGTCCAGTTGGCGGCAGCGTGCGCCGATGCCGGTGATGGTCAGTTCGGAGCCGTCCTTGCGGACGGTGGCGCCGAGGGCTTCGGCGACCTGCAGGGCGGCTTCAGAGTCCCCGCAGGGGCTGTAGCCGTGCAGGTGCGAGCTGCCTTCCGCGAGGGCGGCGGCCAGGATCGCGCGCTGCGCGAAACTCTTGGACGCGGGCATCTGCCGACCTTCCGCCCGGTAGGCGGGGCGGTCGCCGTAAACGGCAGCGTGCATCCCGGCAGCGGACCATTGCCCGGGGGCGGTGGCTTCCTCCTCCGAAAGGGCCGCGTAGGTGAAGGGCGCGCCGCGGCGCAGGCATTCCACCCGGGTCTGCCGGCCGGCCTCGCCCATGCCGAAGGCCACGAGCCGGCCCTGCAGGGAATCGACACCTTCGAGGACGAGGGTGTAGAGAGACTCGATCTGGGCGGCGTCCTCGGCGCTGTGGCAGGTGGTCACGATTTTGGCGATGTCCGCGCCGTAGCGGAAGCAGCGGGCGAGGGCCATCTGCAGGACCTCGGTGCCCGGCGTCTCCTCGAAATTGTGGTAGGAACGGATGATCTCCGTCCCGCTTTTGCGGCAGAGCCGCTGGAAATCCTTGCTCATCTGCACGGGCGCTTCAATCTCCAGGTCGGCGAAGCGGGCACCGGCCGCGATGGCGAGGTGCAGCCGGTGCTCCGCCTCCTGCGGCGAGGCGGATTCCGCGATGCGGCAGGTCGCGATGAGGGGCGTATCGGACTCGCTGAAGAGTTCTTCGATCTGTTCGTCCGTGAGCGGACAACGGTCCAGACGGATCTCCGCCATCTCGACCGCGGGGTCTTCGAGGATCTCGAGGATCTGCTCGAAAGACTTATTCTGCAGGCTGGTACAAATCATCCAGGTCTTTGATTATCACCTTGCCGATCTTTTTGATCAGGACAAAGTGGATGATGCCTTTCTCGGCTTTCTTGTCTTTCCAGAGGGCGGTCTCGAGCTCTTCCTGCGGGCAGGGGAGCTCCGTAGGCAGACCGCAGGCCGCCAGGTCGCCGCGGAGCTGCTCCGCGAGGCCGGCCTTGCACAGGCCCAGGCGCTCGGAGAGCAGGGCGGCCTGCACGATGCCGACGGCCACCGCTTCGCCGTGCGTCAGCGGATCGGCTGCGCCGTGGGTATGCTGGTACCACTCAATGGCGTGGGCGTAGGTGTGGCCGAGGTTGAGGTAGCGGCGGATGTTTTCCTCATAGGGGTCCTGCTCCACGATCTTGCGCTTGACCTCGGCGGCGGCCTCGATCAGCGGCGCCAGCGCGCCGAAATCAATTTTCGGCTCGGAGAGGAGCTTGACGGCCTTTTCGTAGTGGCCGTTCTTGTTCTCGATGATGAAGGTTTTGAGCATCTCGGCTGCGCCGGAGCGGAGTTCGCGCGGGGGCAGGGTCTGCAGGACTTCCGGAAGGATCCGCGTGAAAATGGGGAATTTGGTCACGCCGATCATGTTCTTGAACCCGTCCAGGTTGACCCCGGTTTTGCCGCCCACGCCGGCGTCCACCTGGCTGAGCAGGGTGGTCGGGTAGTTGGCGTAGCGGATCCCGCGTTTGTAGATGCTGGCGGCGAATCCGGCCATGTCGGTGGTCACGCCGCCGCCCACGGCCCAGACGATCGCATCGCGGTTCGCCCCCTGGGCGAGCAGCCAGCGGCATATCTCCAGCACGGTGTCCATCGTCTTGTGCTCCTCGTCGGCGGTGATGGCCAGCGCCGGCCGGCCCTCGGCGATCTTCAGTGCGAAATCCTCGACATTCCGGTCGTAGATGACATAGATGCTTTTCTTCTCCATACAGATAGCGAAGATACGCCAAATATTTGATAAATCACGATTTTTAGATACCTTTGCAGTCCCTACCAGCCCTGATGGCGGAATTGGTAGACGCGCTGGACTCAAAATCCAGTGGCCTTTAAAGCCGTGCGGGTTCGATTCCCGCTTGGGGCACGCGAGCCCGGTCGATCCGACCGGGCTTTCGCGTGCCCATTCATTCACTGGGGGCCGGATCCCCCAGACCCCCTGCGTCGCTTCGCTTCGAGAGGGGAACTGTCAGCTTTCCAAAACAAGCAAGGTTGGAGCGCTGGCGGTTCTTCTTTTTCCACCGTCCTGCCTGCTCGTGCCCAACTTAATGAACGAGGGGGCGTTCCCCCTCGAGCTCCCTTGCGTCGGCTTCGCCTCCCGCATTTTCCTTCTGCCGGGAGCGCTGAAGGCTCGTTTTGCGCCCGGCGAAGCAAAAAACACGTTGCCGGGAGCAAAAAGGGGTGTTTTTGCTCCGGGAACCAACAGGCGGACAGCGCTTACGCTCACCGTGCCTTCTTGCAAGAAAAATGATTATCTTTGAGGAAATGATAGTTTACGGTTATGAATAAAATCCTTGCCGCCCTGGCGCTGGCGCTGGGGCTGACGCTGGGCGCGCAGCCCTATGATGACGGCCTGATCCGCAGCACGCCCGAGGCGGAGGGCATCCGCTCCGAGGCGGTCGCCGATTGGTTCCGCGCCCTCGACGAAGGCGGCTACGAGGTCCACGGGCTCATGCTCCTGCGGCACGACAAGGTCGTGGCCGAGCACTGGTGGGCGCCCTACGGACCCCAGTATCCGCACGCGATGTACTCCGCCACCAAGACCTTCACGGGCGTGGCGGTGGGTTTCGCCGTGCAGGAGGGCCTGCTGAAGGTTAGCGACAAGGTCAAGGATTTCTTCCCGGACCTGATGCCCGACAAGACGGCGCCGGAACTGGAGCGCCTGACGGTGGAGCACCTGCTCACCATGTCGGCCGGCCACGCCCGGACGCAGTATCCGGGTTCCGGCGACGACCAGGTACGTTCCTTCCTCGCGATGGACTACGCCCATGAGCCCGGCACGACCTTCGCCTACAACATCACCTGCTCGCACATGCTCTCGCAGATTATCACCCGCGTGTCGGGTGTCACGCTTTACGAGTACCTGAAGCCGCGCCTGCTGGATCCGCTCGGCATCCGCGACGTGGTGTGGGAGATGGACCTCGACGGCCGGAACATGGGCAATGGCGGCATGCACAGCAAGACCTCCGACCTCGCCAAGATGGGCATTTTCCTCAAGAACAAGGGCGTCTGGAACGGCAAGCAGCTGCTCGCCCGTGAATGGGTGGAGGCCATGACCACGCCGCATATCTTCCAGCGACCGGAGCTTTCCGATGAGGAGAACAACAAGGACGACGGCGGCCAAGGCTATGGCTACCAGGTCTGGATGGGCCGCCACAATTCCTGGCGTGCCATCGGCGGCCAGAACCAGCTGATCATGGTGATCCCGGAATACGACCTGGTGGTGGCCTCGAATGGCCAGATCGGCGACGAGGCGGGATTCAACCAGCTGATCTACAACCTGCTGGACGGCATGAGCGACAAGAAACTAAAAACCAACAAGAACTTCGACCTGCAGGCGGCCATTTCCGGCTACGCGCTTAAGAAACCCTTCCCGCAGGCCTCTCAGGCTCCCGGCGAGCGTTCCCGGACCCTGCGCTACCGCATGCACCAGAACGCCTACGGCCTGACGGGTGTCGCCTTCCGCTTCGATGCGCAGGGCAACATGACGCTGACGCTGGAGACGGGCGAAGCCATCCACAACATTCCCTTCGGGCTGGACGGCTGGCAGATGGGCAGCACCGACCGCAGCCTCCTGTTCGGCGGGACGGTCTATGCCAACACGATGAATACGACGCCGATGACGACGGCGGGCTGGTGCAGCTGGACGGCCGCTGACGAACTGGGTGCCTACTATCTGTCGCTCTTCAACAACGGCTGCCAGGAGCGTTTCCGCTTCAACTTCAGCGCCGACCGGGACGAACTGACGATCACCGTTGTCGCGCCGGAGCCGCGGCGCTTTCAGGGCAATCCGGCGCCGGCTCCCGCCT
Source organism: uncultured Bacteroidia bacterium (assembly GCA_902790635.1). GTDB lineage: Bacteria > Bacteroidota > Bacteroidia > Bacteroidales > UBA932 > Cryptobacteroides. The sequence goes on from CADASN010000023.1 coordinate 6,340, forward strand.
CGCGTGACATCACCCTGACGGCCTCGCGCATCAAAAGCACCTATTGATTTTCCGAAGAAGCAGAGCGCAAACAGCACCTTGGCAATCGCTCAAGCAGGAGGGGTCTGCCCGCTTATTCCGCGTTTTTATCTATATTTGTAGAATATGAAGATTGGATCCCTGGATTTGGGCGAACGCCCGCTGCTGCTGGCGCCGATGGAGGATGTCACGGACGTCTCCTTTAGGGTGCTGTGCCGGGAGCAGGGGGCGGATCTGGTCTATACGGAGTTCGTCAACTCTGACGGCCTCATCCGCGATGTGCCCAAGACCATTGCCAAGATGCACACGCTGGAGGAGGAGGCCCCCGTGGGCATCCAGATCTACGGCCAGCATCCGGATGCCATGGTGGATGCGGCGCGCATGGCCGCCCGCGCGGCGGAGCTGGCCGGCGGCCACGGGGCCGATCTGGTGGACATCAATTTCGGCTGCCCGGTCAGCAAGATTGCGGGACGGGGAGCCGGTTCCGGGATGATGCGCGAGCCGGACAAGATGGTTGCCATCACCCAGGCCGTCGTGGATGCGGTCGACAAACCCGTGACGGTCAAGACCCGGCTGGGCTGGGATGACAACTCGAAGATCATCGTCGAGCTGGCGGAACGCCTGCAGGATGCGGGCATCCAGGCCCTGACCATCCACGGCCGCACGCGTTGCCAGATGTACAAAGGTGCCGCGGACTGGTCCCTGATCGGCGCCGTGAAGGCCAATCCCCGGATGCACATCCCCATCATCGGCAACGGTGACATCACCGACGGCCCGTCGGCCCGGGAGGCGTTCGAACGCTATGGTGTGGACGGCGTCATGATCGGTCGGGCGACTTTCGGCCACCCCTGGATCTTCCGGGAGATCAAATACTTCCTGCAGCACGGCGAACCGATGCCCCCGCTCTCCGTCGGAGAAAAGGTGGCGCTGGCCCGCCGCCACCTCGACCTGTCGCTCGCCGCCAAGGGCGAGCCGCGCGGCATCTACGAGATGCGGCGGCACCTGTCCTGCTATTTCAAAGGCCTGCCCGACTTCAAGGAGACCCGCATGCGGATGGTGACGACCCTCGACCGGCAGGAACTCTACGATATACTCGATTCTATAGCTCAGCGATATGATTGACAAGATCCTCCTTTTCCCTTACTATCTGGTCCTCCGGCTGCGCGACCGCCGCTACAGCCGCCCCGGACGCAAGCAGAATTCCGCCGAGGTGCCGACGCTCTGCATCGGCAACGTGACCGTCGGCGGCACCGGCAAGACCCCGCATGTGGAGATGGTGCTCCGCCAGCTGCAGCAGAGCGAACTCTGGGCCGGGAAGCAGCTGGCCGTCCTCTCGCTGGGCTACAAGCGGGAGAGCAAGGGCTTCCAGCAGGTGAGCGCGGACGGCCCCGCGACGCTGTTCGGCGATGAGCCGCTCCAGATCAAGAAGAAATTCCCGGCCGTCACCGTGGCCGTGGACAAAGACCGGGTCGAAGGCTGCGACCTGCTGGTGCATCCGAACAAACTGAAGGATCCCAAGGTGGCCCGGAAATGCTGGAACCGCGAATTCCCGGCCGCCGAGTACATCGTTCTGGACGATGCTTTCCAATACCGCAAGCTCAAAGCCACCCGCAGCGTGGTGCTGATCGACTGGAACCGTCCGGTGCACAAGGACATGCTCATGCCCCTGGGCCGCCTGCGCGATCTTCCGGAGCGCATCTTTGACGCCGATGCCGTCATCGTGACCAAGTGCCCGGAAGAGCTGGACGACCTCTCGAAAGCACGTTTCGTGCAGGAAGCGGGCTTCTCGGATTACCTGCCGGCATCCTGCGATGCCAAGAACCCCGCCGGCCGCCGCCAGCTCATCCTCTTCTCGACCATCCGCTACGGGCAGGCGGAAGGGATCTTCCCGACGGCGGAGCCGCGCTACACTTATTCGAAGAAAGCGATCCTCGTCACCGGCATCGCCGGGGACGGTCCGCTGCGCGCCCGCCTGAGCGACAGCTACAAGATCGTCAAGCGCTTCAAGTTCGCAGATCACCACAACTACACGTGGAATGATATCAACCGGCTCCAGGATGCGGTCAAGCGTGATCCCACCGCTGCCGTCATCACGACGGAAAAGGACGCCCAGCGCCTGCTGTCCTTCACCGGGATGCCCGCCTCCCTGCAGGAGCGCCTCTTCGCCGTCCCGATCACCGTCGAATTCCTCACGGAAGAAGAGCGGGAGACTTTCAAGGATTTTATCGAGTCAGTATAGCATGCCGGAAAGAATCGAGATGCTGCGCACCCTGATGCGCGCCAAGGGCTGGGATGCCGTGGTCATCACCGGCTCGGACCCCCATTGCAGTGAATATCCCGCGGAGCGCTGGAAGCAGGTCGAATGGCTCTCCGGCTTCACCGGAGAGGCCGGCGACCTGGTGGTCACCCTCGACCACGCCGGCCTGTGGACGGACACGCGCTACTTCATCCAGGCGCAGCAGCAGCTGGCCCATACGGGCATCCAGCTGCACAAGATGCGCGTCCCCGACCAGATTCCCATTCCGGAGTGGCTGGAGCGGGTTTTCGGCGATGACGCACTCATCGCCGTGGACGGCCTGTGCGTGGGGGCCGGTTTCGCCCAGTCCCTGCCCGGCACCGTGATCAGCGTCCCGGACCTGCTGAACCGCTTCTGGGAGGACCGCCCCGGGATCCCCCAGACCCCGGTCATAACCGTGGATCCCGGCGAGGGACGCGGGCAGAAACTGGCCTGGATCCGCCGTTTCCTGGAGCAGTGCGGCTGCGACGGCATCCTGCTCACCGCCCTCGACGAGATCGCCTGGATGCTCAACGTCCGCGCCTCCGACATCGAATACAATCCGCTCGTGATCAGCTACCTGCTCATCACCCGGGAGGAGGTCCTCTGGTATGTACTCAAGGACGAAGTCGAAGATCCTGACAGCCGCGCCACGTTCGCGCTCCTCGAGACCGAAGGGGTCCGCCTGCTGCCTTATGCCGACATCGACTTCCTTGCATCCGAGTTCCAGGGCCGCCTGTTCGCCGATGCCTCCACCCTCAACTTCCAGCTCTACGACATCCTGACGGCCGCCGGCATCCCGCTGGAAGAGGGCACCAGTCCGGTCGGGGCCCGCAAGGCGGTCAAGAACGGACAGGAGATCGCCGGTATGCGCAAGGCGCACCTGCAGGACGGCCTCGCGATGGAGCGCTTCCTCTACTGGCTGGAGAAATCGCTCGAAGCCGGCCGCGAGATCAGCGAATGGGATGCCGCCGTCAAGTTGGGCCAGCTTCGTTCCGACCTGCCCGACTACCTCGGCGACAGCTTCGAGACCATCTCCGCCTACGGCGCCGGCGCCGCCCTGCCCCACTATATCACGCCGCACAACTTCGCCCCGGCGATCCGCGACGAAGGCCTCTACCTCTGCGACTCCGGCGGGCAGTACAGCTGCGGTACCACGGACATCACCCGCACGGTGCCGATGGGGCGCTGCAGCGCCCTGGAATGCGAAGATTACACGCTCGTGCTCAAAGGGCATATCGACCTGGCGATGGCCGTTTTCCCCGAAGGGACGCCCGGCTGCCGGCTGGACGTGCTCGCGCGGGAGCCGCTCTGGCGCAGCAAGCGCAATTTCGGCCACGGCACCGGCCACGGCATCGGCTGGTACCTCGGCGTGCATGAGGGCCCCCAGGACATCCGGCAGAACCTCAACCCCACCCCCCTGCAGCCCGGGATGATCACCTCGGACGAGCCCGGCATCTACCGGGAGGGCCAGCATGGCGTGCGGCACGAGAACCTGCTGCTCTGCGTGAAGGCGGGCGAGTCGGATTTCGGCCGCTGGCTGGCTTTCGAGCCGCTGACGCTCTGCCATTTCGAGACCGGGATCCTCGTGCGGGAACTGCTGGACCGCGACGAGATCGACTGGCTCAACGCCTATCACGAACGGGTGTACCAGACCCTTTCCCCGTACTTGTCGGAAGAGGTAGCCGCCTGGCTGCGGGAGAAGACGGAGGCTATCTAGCCGTCCGGTTTTCTGCTTCCCGGAAGAGATAATATTCGTGGACCAGGCTGCGGTAGCCCAGGGCCTTCAGGTCGCCGTAGCGGACACGGTAGTTCGCCTTGGTGTGGCGGCCGGTCGAGAGGTGGCGCAGCTCCTGCTGGAGATAGTGGTCAAGCTCCCGCAGGCCGTCCGTGCGGTTGATGACCGGGAAGAACCAGCGGGACCAGGTGAGCGTGGCGGGATCTTCGCCGCCGAAAAACTTGTCGTTGAAGATGCGGATCATCCCCTTCATCGCATATTCGGGCGCGAGCCCCTTGCGGATGCGCCAGCGCTGCAGGGCGCGGGACGCACGCCGGATCTTGCCTTTCATCTTGCGCACCGTCGCGGAACTCACGCCGATCTCCCCGTCCAGGCAGCGGAAGCCCAGGAACTCAAAAGGCTCGCCGGGAGCGTAGATTTGCTCCTTGTCGGGATTGACCGTCAGTTGCAGCCGCTCCAGCCAGGAGAGCAGCACCTGCTTATGCGTCTCGAGCGTGTCGCGGTCGGGAGCGAAGAGGATGATGTCGTCGGAGTAGCGGGCGTAGGGAATCCCAGCTTCGTGGAAATGCCAGTCCAACCCAGCCAGATAGACGTCGGCGAGAAAGGGCGCGGTCGGCGTACCCGCCATCACGCCGCGCGGGGCCCGGATGAGTTCACCGTGGCTCAGCGCCCGGTCGTCTTCCAGCAGTTTTTCAAAGAAGCGGAAAAGGGGCGGATCGTCCGCGAGCAGGTCGCGGAGCATCGGCATCAGCAGGTGGATGGAGATGGAGTTGAAATAGTCGTGGATATCCAGCTTATACGCCCACAGGCGCCGTCCCCGCAGTTCCTTGCGCAGCCGGTAGATCGCGTCGCTGGCCCGCAGGCCGCGCCGGAAGGCATAGCAGCCCGGGGCGAAGCGCCCGTCATAGCGGTAGAGCAGGTGGGCGATCAGCTTGAGGACGGACATCTCTTCGGGCGCGAAGCTGTACACGACGCGCTTCTTGCCCGATCCCATTTTGTTGACGAGCTTGCGCTGCGGGATCCCGAGCCCCTCGCCCCGCTGCAGCCGCCCCACGACGCGCAGGTACTCTTCCGAGGCCACGAAGCCGTCGGCTTCGTCAAATTCGTGCCAGGTGAAACGTCCCTTCAGCAGGCGGTGGGCCAGGAATTCCTCCCAAACCTCCTGCTGAGCCAGCTGACCGATGATGCCCTCCATACAAAAGAAAAAGGAAAAAGGGGAAGGAATTTGAATCCGCAAAATTGCGGTTCACGAGACGGTACGCCGACCGGCCGCCTGCAAGGCACGGAAAGGGCGGCGCTGCATCCTTCGCAGGCGCAACCTTCCGGTTGCATCCCCTTTTTCCGGTAAAACTATGCGCCCAGGAACTTCCGGATGCGCTCCACGACATACGCCCGTTCGTTGGGCATCTGCGTGTAGAAGTTGATATAGGGAATCCCCAACTTCTTGGCATACATCCTGGAGATCAGGTACTTGACATTGCTGTCGTGGCTATGGCCGCTGCCCAGCATCACGACGCCCTTCGGACCGCCGTCCGCGAACAGGACGAAGGTGTAAGGTGCACCCCAGGAAGCCTGGTAAACCTGGCGGGGACGGGTCTTATAGAGCTGGAACTCGTCCGCGACATTTCCGACCAGATCCGTCACGGGGATATTCTCACCGACACCGTAGGTGGAAAACTCCGTCGCGAGGATCTCGGCGAAATACGCATGGGGATCTGCGATGGGCTTCGGCGCCTCCGCCGGCTGCTGCCAGGCCTGCGGCTTTGGCGCAGGCTGCTGCTGTGCGGGCTGTACACCCTGCTGGCTGTTTACCTGATCGGCCACCTGCTTGATGGCATCCTGAACCTGGGAGACGGCTTTGCCGACTTTCCCCAGAAGGTCAAAAAGTCCCATAGAAATCAGCGTTTTGAAATGTAGGTAGTAAAAATAATCATTATCTTTGAAAATACAAATCCTGACCGCTTTTGATATGAAACACTTGCTTTTCGCTTCCGCGCTGTGTGCCGTCATCCTGCTCGCTTCCTGCCGGGAAAACGAGAAGACGCCGGTCGGCGTCCTGACCGAGCCGACGCCTGCCACCACCAACCTTCCGGGGCACGAATACCCCAAGATCAATCCCGACCTCAGTGTCGTATTCCGCGTCGACATGCCCGATGCACAGGCCGTCGCCGTGAATGTCGGCGGCAAGAACTACGACATGACCCGGGGCGAAGACGGCATCTGGGAAGTCTCCTCCGAGCCGATTGTCCCGGGCTTCCACTACTATATGCTCAGCGTTGACGGACAGCGGGTTCCCGACCCCAACACGCAGCAGTTCTTCGGCTCGTTCTACTGGGGCAGCGGGATCGAGATTCCGGAGGCCGGCGTGGACTATTATCTGGAGAAAAAGGTCCCGCACGGGGAGGTCCGCATCGAGAAGTATCACTCCGCCCTGACTGCGGCGGAGCGTACATGTTATGTCTATCTGCCGCCCCAGTATGCCTCCGGGCCCGAGCGCCGTTTCCCGGTGCTCTACCTGATGCACGGAGCCGGTGAAGATGAGACCGGCTGGGCTACCCAGGGCATGATGGGCAACATCATGGACAACCTGATCGCCGGGGGCGAGTGCGTCCCGATGATCATCGTCTGCGAGCACGGCGTCGCCACGCTGGCCGATGCCGCTCCGGCCCAGGGCTTCAACCTCTTCAATTTCGACGCTTTCGAGAAAGTGATGGTCGAGGAGTCCGTCCCGACCTTCGACGCTCGTTTCCGGACGCTCACCGACCGCGACCACCGCGCCATCTGCGGCCTGTCGCTGGGCGGCTTCCAGGCCTATACCATCGGCCTCGACCATCCGGAGCTCTTCGGCTGGATCGGCGGATTCAGCGGCTCCGGCCGCGGCCCCGGCGACCGCCGCGACAGCGAGATGTATCCGACCTCGATCAATGACGACTATCACCTGTTGTACATCAGCATCGGCACCGACGAACCTGCCGGGATGTACCAGGGCATCTATGACCTCCATTGCGCCCTGGACAGCCTGGGCGTGAAACATGTCTATTACGAGTCCCCGGGAACGGGCCACGAATGGCTCACCTGGCGCCGCTCGCTCCACCAGTTCGCCCCGATGCTTTTCCGCCTTCCATAGGCATAAGCCTTCGATAGCCGGGCGGACATGAAGAATGCCTTTCTCAAAAACTATGGCGCCTCGCTCCTCCTGCTGCTCGGACTGGTGGCAGGCGGCATCCTGGGCGTCGTTTTGGGAGAGGGTGCCCAGGTCCTGCGGGCGCCGGGTACGCTGTTCCTGAACCTGGTCTTCGTGCTGGTCGTGCCGCTGGTATTCTTCTCCGTCGCCCACGCCATCGTGGTGATGCGGAGAAGCGGGGTGATCGGGCGTATCCTCGGGACGGCGCTGGGGGTGTTCCTTTTCATGTCGCTGGTCGCCGGCATTTTCGCCTATGGACTGATGTCGGTTTGGAACCCTTTCGCCCAGGTGTCCGGCGAAGGAGGCTCTCTGGCAGGGGAAGTTGCGGGCGGTGGCGTGAGCCTGGGCGATGCGCTGGTCTCGGCCTTTACGGTCGATGATTTCATGCTGCTGCTGTCCCGGGAGCATCTCCTTCCCTTGATCATTTTCGCCGCCATCTGCGGGCTTGCCGTCGCCATGCTGGGCGAGAAGGCTGCCACCGTGGAGCGGTTCCTTTCCGAAGGCGAGGCCGTTGTCATCAAGATGGTGGAGCTGGTCATGAAGCTGGCGCCCATCGGTATCGGCTGCTATTTCGCCGACACCGTGGGCACGCTCGGCGGCCAGATCGTGGGCGACTACCTGGAGATCTTCTTGGTGGTCTGCGCCGCCACGGCGGTCTGCTATCTGGTCTTCCATACCCTGTATGCCCTTTTCTGCCGTATCCCGCCGGGACGGTTTTGGCGGGAGATGATCTCTCCGTCGGCAACGGCTGTTGGTACCTGTTCTTCCGCGGCCTGCATGCCGGTCATCATGTCCTCTGCACGCCGCCTGGGTGTGAGCGACAAGATCGTCGACGGTGTCATCCCGCTGGGGACCAACCTGCATAAGGACGGTTCGGTCGTGACCTCGGTTGCCAAGGTGCTGTTTGCGCTCTACTTCTTCGGTGCCGCCCCTGCCGGCATCGGCCCCGCCGTCCTAGTCATCCTCCTGGCTGTCCTGGAAAGCATCGTGGTGGGCGCCATTCCGGTGGGAGGCATGACCGGAGAGCTTCTGATCTGTGCCGTGCTGGGGCTCGATCCTTCCTTTGCGGCAGCGCTCCTGATCATCGGTACGGTCTGCGACATCCCCGCGACGCTGCTCAACGCGACAGGCAACCTCGTCGCTTCGCTTCTTGTCCAGCGCCTCGCTCCGTCAGGGTCGAAGACACAGTAGATTTACTATCACTCTTTTCGGGTAAAATAGCGCGCGCAGACATAAATTCTGCGCGCTTTTTTTTATATTTGTGGAGAACCACGATTGAGTTTTGCGAAAAACTGTATCATAGAGTATAATAAGCCTTTCTTCCCGGAACGAACCGGGAGGGGTTTTTGTTTGCTGTATATTAATTAATTACACTATATGCGAAAACTGTTTTATCTAGGGACATGCATAGCCGCTCTGGCTATGGTCGCATCCTGTACGCTCAATCCGCTTGAGGAACCCTCAGCCTCCGGAAGCATGGGTACGCAGGTGACCCTGACGGCCTTTGCGGCCGACAGCGACGCTGGGTCGAAGGCGATGCTGGTGGATGGCGCACCGGATATTTTCTGGTCGCCGGGAGAAGAAATCATGGTTTTCAATCGAAGCTGGGGCACTACAATGTTCCGGGCGACCAATACTGAACCGGCCCAGGTCGTGGGGTTCTCCGGCTCCGTGTCCGGCTATGCCGGGGCTGTGGGCCCGGAGAACCAGGTCTGGGCTGCTTATCCGGCCTCGTGGGACCATGTCTGGTTTGATTACGAAGGAGGAAAGTATGTCGAAATGGTGCTGCCTCATACCCAGGCACCCGTAGCCGGCTCATTTGATCCCACGGCCTTGCTGATGACCGCACGCGCCGCCGATACCAACCTGGCCTTCTACCATGTGGGCGGTGGCCTCAAGTTCAAGCTCACGCAGGAATGGGTCCAGCAGGTGGAGCTTCGCGCCAACGACAAGACGCCGCTTGCCGGTTATGTGCAGGTCGTAATGGACGAACAGGGGCACCCTGTGGTGTCAGAATATTATGAGACGGTCAATGCCGTCCAGATGACCGCACCTCGCGGCGAACGTCTCCAGCCGGGAGTCTGGTACTATCTCTGCTGCCTGCCGGGTGTGCTGGAGCAGGGCTACACCCTGACTTTCCGTTCCGAAGACAAGACCGGCGTGTCAGTGCATGCCGGTCCGGCAGAAGTGAAGCGGGCGACCTGGGGCGTGCTGGAGGCGGCGGATACGGGTGTCGTCCCTGAAGATGCCGAGAATGATCTCTATGGAAATGCCATCTATTATACCACTACGGACGGCAAGATCGTGGAGCCAAACTGCAATTCTTGGACGTGGGATGAGACTTTAGGGGCATCGGTGCGTGATTATAAAAGAGCGTATGGCGCAAATATCATCTCCAATACCTACGAAGACGGGAAAGGTGTCATCCTGTTCGACGGTCCGGTTACCTCTATTCCATCTCAAGCTTTTGAATACAGTACTTTGACATCAGTCCAGCTTCCCTCCACGGTCTTGACCATAGACAGCTATGCGTTCAATATGTGTGAGAATCTGGTCAGCGTCCACTTGGGAGACTGGGTGGCCAAGATAGACGCCCGCGTGTTCCAGTCCTGTTCCCTTTTAGCGGAGATCAATATTCCCGGCTCCGTGCAGAACGTTGGGGAAGGAGCGTTCTTTGGCTGTTCCAGTCTGAATTCTTTCAACAGCCCCTTGGCGACTGCGGACGGCCGGGGTCTGGTCGTTGACGGGGCGATGGTCGCCTTTGCCCCGGGCGGCTTGTCTTATCCGACTGATTATGTGATTGAGGACGGCATCACGCACTTGGGAGACAGAGTGTTTGCATACAATTATCTCCTCGACGAAGTGACTTTGCCGGAGAGTCTGGTCTCTTTTGGCGAGCAAGTATTCACGTCTTCTTCCAACTTGAGCGCCTTCCATGGGAAATTCGCCAGCGAAGACGGACACCTTCTGGTCAAAGATGGGGCGATCATCGCCGCGGCTTTGTCTGGAGTGACGGAATTTGTCATTCCAGGGACAGTCCGATCCATTGCTCCCTATGCTTTTTCCAACATGGATTCTCTGCTTAAGCTTACCTTGGAAGAAGGCGTAGAGTCCATAGGGGATTACGCTTTTGCGTATTGTGACAATCTTCAGGAGATTTCGCTTCCTGAAAGTCTGGCATCCCTGGGGCAGCAAGTCTTCCGTTCAGATCACAATATCCGTCAGTTCCGCGGAAAATTCGCTTCGGCAAACGGCCAGTTCCTGGTAGCTGACGGGACGCTGATGGCTGTGGCAGCCAGCGAGCAGATCCATTGTACCGTTCCGGACGGAGTGACCAAGATTGGAGATTATTTGTTTTACAGCAGCGGTCTCCAAACGATTACCCTCCCCGAGGGAGTGACTGAGATTGGCGCCAGTGCCTTTAGTAATTGTGGGAATCTGACAGGAGTCAATCTCCCGTCAACGCTCCGTATAATAGGAACCCATGCTTTTTGGGGGTGCCAGAACGAAGGCTTTACGGAATTCACAATACCTGCCGGAGTAACCACCGTGGGGCATGATATTGTCAGCTATTGCAACAACCTGCGGAAAATCACAGTCCTTCCGGCTGCGCCACCGGCATTCGCTGATGATTATTGGTACCCTTTAGGCGATGGACTGGACAAGTCAACTATCTATGTGCCAGCCGCATCATTGGAAACCTATACGACGACGTGGGGCTGGAATCATCAGTCGAACTATCAAGCTATCCAGTAGTTAAACCATAGAAATCAAGGATTATGACTACACATAGAAAATTCACGGGATTCATGCTGGCAGGGGCGCTCCTGCTGGCGCTTGCAGGTTGTGCGAAGCCGGACAATCCGACACAGGCACCTTCGCCGACCCCGACTCCTACTCCGACACCTACCCCGACACCCACGCCGGTGATCGAGGTGCCGCCGGCAAGCCAGCCGATTTTCACGTCGGGTATCAGCTTTAATTCCGGTTCGGGCGAAATCCCGGGCACCGGTACTGGCACCGGTACGGAACCTCCTGCGGAGCAGCCCCAGACCCAGGTGGTGAACTTCACCGCCCCGGCGGCCTGGACAGCGTCCGTCGAGGAGACCAAGGCTGTGGACTGGCTGGAAGTGGTGCCGAGTTCCGGCGCGGCGGGTGCCGTGGAGATGAAGGTGACGGCGAAACCGAACCGGACCTTCGAGGACCGCATCGCGAGGGTGACGATCAAGAGCGGAGACGCTACGGCCTCCTTCTCGGTGAAGCAGGTGGGCAAGCCCCGTCCCGTTGAGGTGACGGAGGTGAAGGTAGACATGACGGAAGTGTCGCTGACCGAAGGGGAGAGTGTGACACTGATAGCGATGGTCTCGCCGGACAACGCGACGGACAAGACTGTGACCTGGAGCAGCAGCAATCCCGCGGTGGCGACCGTGAACGAGGGCGGCAAGGTGACGGCGGTGGCTGCCGGCGAGGCGGTGATTACGGCGAAAGCCGGCGAGAAGACCGCAACGTGCAAGGTGATTGTGAATGCTATGCCTGCACCCCAGCCGCAACCACAGCCGCAGCCTCAGCCGGAGCCGCCGGTACCGGTGGGGGTGAGCTCGATCGTGCTGGATCAGACGAACCTGATCCTGCAGCTGGGCAGCGGCGTGACGCTGGTGGCGACGGTGGGTCCGGAGAATGCTGTGGACAAGACGGTGACTTGGGAGAGCAGCAATCCGGCCGTGGCGACCGTGGATGCGAACGGCAGGGTGACAACGGTGGGCGTAGGCGAAGCGGTAATCACGGCGAAGGCCGGTGGGAAGAGCGCAACGTGCAAGGTGACGGTGAACGCGGTCCCGGTGAGTTCCATCTCGCTGGATAAGACCGAACTGGAGCTGAAGATCGGCGAGAGCTATACGCTGGTGGCCACGGTGGGTCCGGGCAACGCGACGGACAAGACTGTGACCTGGAGCAGCAGCGATACGACCATCGCGACGGTGGACGCTTCCGGCAAGGTGACGGCCGTCCGCGCGGGACGTGCGACGATTACCGCCAAGGCGGGAGACCAGACCGCAACCTGCGCAGTGAAGGTGCCCGTTCCCGCCGGTGGTACGGAGGGTATGGGTGAAGAACAGTGGAACTAAACAAGGAGGACAAGACGATGAAAACGATTCAATTCATTCTGACGAGTCTGGCCGTGCTGGCCGCGGCGGCCTCCTGTACGCTGAATAAACTGGAAGAACCGGCAGCGCCGGCCCATAACGGGAAAGCTACCGAGGTGACCTTCACGGCGATGGCACCCGGTGAGGCTCCTGGGACAAAGACTGTGATGTCCCAGACGGGTCCGGAAGTCCTCTGGCAGGACCAGGACGAGATCCTGATCTTTTTCGGAACGGAAAAATATGAGTTTATCACGTCGCTGGAGGCACCGGCTTCCGTGGCGGAGTTCCGTGGATCGCTGAACGGATTTACCGGTTCGACCGAAGGTGCCGCCGGGAGTTCGCATACTTTCTGGGCCGTATATCCGTTCGACTGGAACAAAACCAACAAGGACGGCGAGAGCGTGACGGTGTGGGTCCCGGAATTCCAGACGGCGGCAGCCGGCACCTATGATCCGGCGGCACTGGTGTCCGTGGCCCGCAGCAACAATCTGCAACTGGGTTTCTACAATGTCTGCGGCGGTTTGAAATTCAAGCTTGCCAAGGAGGGTATCCAGCAGATAGAATTCAAGGCGGGCGGAGATAAAGCGCTCGCAGGCTCCGCCGTCGTCACGATGGACGGAGATGGTTTCCCTGTCGTCGCCGCGGCGGAAGGGCAGACGGCTCCTCCGTCCTCGATTCGCCTGACTGCGCCGTATGGTGAAGCTTTTGAGGCTGGCAAATGGTACTACTTGACCTGCCTGCCGGCTGTGCTGGACCAGGGCTACACCCTGATTTTCCGCTCCGAGACGGAGACGGGCGTGCTGGAGCATCTTGCCCCGGTCGAGGTCAAACGCTCGGTCTGGGGTGTGCTGGACAGGCCCGATCTCAGTGCAAACTTCCATGCGGAAGACAACATTGTCTGGAACGAGATCCGTTACACCACAACGGATGGTAATATTGCAAATCCGAACAACACCGCTGTATTTAATGATGAAGGGAACAATCGGATCCTGTCCAACACGTATGAGGATGGACAAGGCAAGATACTCTTTGAGAAACCGATCACCCGGATTCCCGTCAACGCCTTCTATTCCATGGATAATCCGAGTACGTGGAAATCCATCCAGTTGCCCGGAACCGTGAAGTCCATTGAGAGCAGTGGATTTGCCAGGAATCCTTCGCTGGAGTCCGTGAGCATCCCGGCCTCCGTCACCCAGATTGGGCGTATGGTCTTTAGCTATTCCCCGATGTTGTCTTCTTTCGGAGGGCAGCTTGCCAGTGAGGATGGCCGGTGCTTGATCATCGATGATGTGCTGATGGCGTTTGCTCCCGCCGGCGTGAGGGAGTATACGCTTCCTGCCGGAGTAAAAGCCATCGCGAATGATGCCTTTGCTCATGGAAAGGAGTTAAAGTCCGTCATCATCCCGGAGGGCGTTGAAAAGATAGGTATCCAGGCTTTTTATAATTGTTCGGCTTTGGCGGCAGTGACCCTGCCGGCCAGTTTGAAACAGATTGATAGTCAGGCTTTCTCCTATTCGGGATTGACGTCTGTTACGGTGCCGGAGGGTGTAAAGGTTGACAAGTATGCGTTCACCTATTGTGAAGACATGACAAGCGCAACGCTTTCGACCACGGAGGTCGGGGATGCGGTATTCAGGGGTAATTCGGCCCTGGAAGCCTTTTACGGTCCGTTAGCGAGCGCAGATCATCGGCTGTTGGTGAAAGACGGCAAAGTGATTGGTGTCGCCCCGGCCGGTTTGACGGAGTTGACGATTCCCAGGAACATTACAGAGATCGGTTTGGAGCTGTTTGCGGGGCTTTCCGGCTTGAAAAAGGTGGTACTGGAATCCGGCGTGACCACCATTGGGGACTATGCCTTCAACAATTGCCAGGACCTGGAAGAGGTGTCTGTTCCTGCGACGGTGACCAGTATCGGGACCAATGCTTTCACCGGGTGTCCGAAACTCAGTACTTTCTCCGGGGATCGGGCGAGCGTGGATGGTCGTTGCCTGGTGCTTGACGACGGCCTGCTATATCGCTTCGCCCAGGCGGGTGTGTCGGAGTATAGGATTCCGGATGGCATCACCGGGATTGGTCCCTCGGCCTTCCATTCTTGTCCCGAGCTGACCGGTATCACGGTTCCGTCTTCTGTGGTAACGATTGGTCAATATGCGTTCCAGAACTGCCCGGCATTGGCTTCGGTCTCGCTGGCCAAAGGTCTTCGGGAGATAGGCGACTATGCTTTCTCTTATTGTGATGCACTGCAGGGAATCGCCATCCCTTCTTCGGTGACTCGGATTGGCGGTTATGCCTTCTATTATTGTCAGAATCTGCAAGGGATGACGCTGCCCGAAGGCATCCGGGAGATCAGTGATTATGCTTTCTTCGGATGTGGATCCATGATGGAATTCCCCATCCCTTCCACGGTGACCCGGATTGGGGCTTATGCGCTTGCACGTTGCCAGAGACTTTTCCAGGTGACCTTGCCGGAAGGGCTTCAAGAGATCGGCAAAGGGGCATTCTATTATTGTACTGGACTGCAATCTGTCGAAATACCCTCTGCGGTGACCCTGGTGGACGAGTATGCGTTCTACGGCTGCACGAATATTCGCAGGCTGATCCTGCACGAAGGCTTGCTGGAGATTGGCCGTTATGCATTCCGCAACTCCGGCTTGACGAGCGTTACCATCCCTGCATCCGTGACGAGCATCGGCCAGCTGGCGTTCCATAACACAAGCCTTACGAGTGCCGTGCTTCTCCCGACCACCCCGCCGTGGACCAATTCCTGGGTGTTCAATTCGGAATATATCACGTCCATCGCCGTCCCGGAGGCAGCCTTGGGATTGTATCGGACTACGGCACCCTGGAACTGGTATAATCAGGCGATATTCAGCGTTATCGCAGATAGAAACGCCACGACGACGGAAGGAGTCGGAGAAGAGGATTGGAATTAACAATTGCAGAACATGAAAGCCATGAAACTACAGAATCACAGAATAGTTTGGATCGCAGCGGCGCTGCTGGGCATCATGTCCTGCGCCCGTCTGGAGATGGCGCCCGAGGGAAATGCTCCTGAGGGGGAGACCCTGTCCTTTACTGCCGTGTGGGCGGACAGCGGGCAGACGAAGACTGCCATTCACGAGGGTGGTCCCGAGGTGTGGTGGAGCCCATCCGAGAGTATAGATGTTTTTTCCGGATCGAACCAGGGTGTGTTTACATCCACCAACGCGGAGCCGGCTCCCAGTGTGACTTTCACCGGGACGATACCTGTCTCGACCGGAACCTCGGTTTTTTGGGCCGTCTATCCGCACACTTATGACAGCGCCTTTGACGGGTCACGCCTCACCATGACGGTCCCTTCGGTACAAAGCGCCT
This sequence comes from uncultured Bacteroidia bacterium, assembly GCA_902790635.1. Lineage (GTDB taxonomy): Bacteria > Bacteroidota > Bacteroidia > Bacteroidales > UBA932 > Cryptobacteroides. The sequence continues at coordinate 22,050 of CADASN010000023.1, forward strand.
TACCGGGCACATTTGCCGACAACGTTTTCCCGGCTGTTGCCCGTTCGTCAGGCACGGATCTCTCCTTCTACAATGTCTGTGGCGGGGCCGTGTTCTCCGTCGAGAAGGAAGGCGTGCAATTCGTGACTTTCAAGAGCCTGGGCGGTGAGAATCTGGTCGGAAAGGTGAAAGTCGGGTTGGATGCCGGGGGGATTCCCTATGTCGAATCCGTTGTGAACGGCAGCAACACGGTGGTTGTGACCGCACCCAAGAATCAAACGTTCGAGGTAGGCAAGAAGTACTATGCCGTGTTCCTGCCCGGGACGCTGTCTACGGGCTTGTCGGTATCTTTCCAGACGGCCTACCAAAGGGCTTCGACCGACATCAACCGGGAGATCGTCGTCCACCGCTCCCTGTTCGGCCGCCTGCTGAATGTGGATGAAGGGGTGGAGTACGTCATCGATAATGAGCTGATCGAAGCGGACCGGCTGTCGCTGTACGATACTTTTGCCCAGAAAGTCGCTTCCCAGGGAGGAGCATCTCTCTACAGTCCGACCCGGGCGCTTTTCAACCTTTGCGGGGATGATGTGTACGCTGCCGGTGCTTCCTTTGGAGATCATGAGATGTTGGCAGCCCTCAATGAGTTCCGCTATGGCAGGGATAATGATGTGGTGACGCGTGCTTTCCTGAATTACTACACGGCGATCAACGAATTCAACCGCCTCATTTCCCTCTATCAGGATGCTGATTCGGCGGCAGCCAGGAGACTGGTTGCAGAAGGACGGGTGCTCCGCGCCTATCTGTATTTCCTGCTTGCAGCCGGTTGGGGGACCCCGCCGTTCGTGGATACGTTCAATCCTGACTTCAACAATCCTGATCCCGTCTTCCATGTCGGCGCTACTGCGCAGCAGTCCCAGGCATGGTTCTTTAACTGGTGCGCTTCTGAATGTGAAGACGTGCTTGACAATCTGGATGAGCGGGAGAGTACGTCGGATGTCCAGGGTGCCTACAAAGTGACCAAAGGGTTTGCCAATGCCCTGGCAGGCAAGGCCTATCTCTTTGCCAAAAATTATGAAGAAGCCAAGACCGCCCTGCAGCGGGTCATCGACTCCCGCAAATATGCTTTGGTCTCCGGCGAGAATTATTGGCAGAATTTCCATGTCGAGGGCGATGGCAATGCAGAAAAGGTCTTTGAGTCGAACCTTGAGTACGACGACAAGGTCACTCTTTGGGGTGGGGCTATTCAGCGCTCGACCTGGATGGAGTCCCAGAATTGGAACTGGCGTTCTGATCACTTCGTGCAGGGAGCCGCCCCGCATGGCAAGTACACCGGTGGTGTTGACGGCTGGGGCGGTCTGGGCGTCCCGCAGTGGTTCGGCGACGAGTTTTTTGACAACGACTACTTCTCCTATCGTTACAATGCCACGCTCAAGCGCATTGACGATGCCGTCTATGGCATGGAGTACAACAACGAAGAGATCAATGCGATGACGAGAGACGAGAAGAAAGCGTCCCATGCTGTGGGTATCGCTTCAGTGAGCGGTTTATACGGGCAGTCCTTCTATTTGCCGTTCAAGCAACTTATGCGTGCGACAGATGCCGGTGGATACGGATCCAATATCCGTCTGAATAATTTCACCATCATGCGTTACGCCGAGGTGCTGCTCCTCTATGCCGAGGCCTGCCTGGAGACGGGAGACTCTGATTATGCAAAGAGGGCAGTCAACCAGATCCAGGAGCGGGCCGGGTCGATGACCGTGAACGCGATCGTGGATCTGAATGTCATCAAGCGGGAAAAGAGCTATGAACTCTGGCTGGAGGGCAGCCGGTGGCTGGATCTCCTCCGTTGGGAGGACTATGACAGGGTTTATAATGCCGGACAGGATGTCCCGGTGCTCTATGACAAGATCTTCCGCGCTCCGCAGCCTGGCGAGTCGGTCACCTGGCTGGGCGGGAGCGAGGATAACCGCTTCTATACGGTTCCCACACACGGAGCTCTCGATAAGGGCTATGCTGTCGGTTTCCGGGATGGCCAGCACAAATTCTTCCCGATACCGTCGGTGGTCATGCAGGCGAATAGCTTGAACCAGACGACCGGATGGTAGGGGCCGTAAACCGCTGAGGCTTGTCAGCTTATCAGCAAATGGGCCTTCGGAGAGACTCCGAAGGCCCATTTGTGTCAGTAGTAGCCGGCAGGATATCCGGGCTGTCTAGACCGTCAGGATCTCCTTTTCCTTGGCGGCGACGATCTCGTCGACGCGCTTGACGTTCTTGTCGGTGATCTTCTGCACCTCGGCTTCGGCTTCCTTCTCCGTGTCCTCGGGCATGTTTTCGTTCTTCTGGGCCTTCTTGAGCAGCTCGATGCCGTCGCGGCGGGCGTTGCGCACCACGATCTTGGCGTTCTCGCCGGCGGTCTTGGCCTTCTTGATGAGGTCGCGGCGGCGCTCCTCGGTCAGGGCCGGGACGGTGCAGCGGATGATCTCGCCGTTGTTCTGCGGGGTGAGGCCGAGGTTGGCGTCCATGATGGCCTTCTCAATCTTGGGGATGAGGTTCTTCTCCCAAGGCTGCAGGGCCAGGGTCTTGACGTCCGGGGCCGAGATGGAGGCCACCTGGTGAAGCGGCGTCGGCGTGCCGTAGTAGTCCACGGTCACGTTGTTGAATATCGCCGGGTTGGCCTTGCCGACCCGGTAGGTCTTGAGGTCTTCCTCGAGGAAACTGAGCGCTTCCTGCATCTTGTCGTCGGTCAGGGCGACGATCTCTTTTGCTCTGTCAGTCAACATATTTTGTTTCTTATTTAATTACGCGTGTACGATGGTGCCGACTTTCTCCCCATTCAACAGACGTGCCAGATTGCCGTCCTGCTCCACGTTGAAGACGATGATGGGCACGGGGCCCTGCTCGCAGAGGGCGTATGCAGTCAGGTCCATCACCTTGAGCTTGTCGGCGAGCGCCTTCTCGAAGGTCAGCTCATCGTAGCGGGTAGCGGTCGGGTCCTTCTCCGGGTCGGCGGTATAGACGCCGTCCACGCGGGTGCCCTTCAGCAGGGCGTCGGCTCCGATCTCGAGGGCTCGCAGGGCCGCGCCGGAGTCCGTGGTGAAGAAAGGATTGCCGGTGCCGCCGGCAATGATGGCCACGCCGCCGCGCTCCAGCACGGCCACGGCATCCTCTTTCCGATAATACAGGGCCACCGGCCGCATCGGGGTGGCGGTGAAGACTTCGGCTTCCACGCCCAGGCTGCGGATGGCGCCGGCGATGGCCAGGGCGTTCATGACCGTGGCGAGCATGCCCATCCGGTCACCCGTGATACGGTCGAATCCTTTGCCTACGCCTTGCAGGCCGCGGAAGAAATTGCCGCCGCCGTTGACGACGGCGATCTGGTGTCCGGCCTTGACAGCGTCAACGATTTCCCGGGCATAGCGGACGAGGTATTTCTCGTCGATTCCTTTGCCTGCGGGGCCGCCCAGAGACTCTCCGCTAAGCTTCAACAAAACTCTCATCGGTGCGATTTTTACGGAAAACAAATTTATTGGAAAATTATGAAACTTGCAAGATTCGGGTTATATTTGCATTCCAGACCAGATAAAACCTATCGCGATGTTCATATTCAAATCTTCTATCGGCAAGAAATTCATCCAGGCGATCAGCGGAGCTTTCCTGATTATCTTCCTCCTGCTTCACGCCACCATCAACTTCTTCTCCGTCATCGATTCCTTCAAGGGGACGTTCGGCGCCGTGGCGGCGGACGAGGCTTTGTTCAGCAAAGGGGACGGTATCTTCAAGCTGGGCTGCGACTTCATGTCCACCCCGTTCATCTCGATCATGGTCCCGATCCTGGCGCTCGGCTTCCTGGTCCACATCCTTTACGGTTGCTGGCTGACCTATGAGAATATCCAGGCCCGCGGCGGCTGGAAGCGCTATGAAGTGCCCAGCAAGGCGGCGGCCGATTCCTGGTCCGCCAAGAATATGCTCGTGCTCGGCATCGTGATCCTCGGCGCGCTCGCATTCCACCTCACCCATTTCTGGGCGAAGATGCAGCTGCCCGAGATGTTCGGCATCGGTACGTATGAGAACAACCCTTACTGCCTGCTGGTCGCGACCTTCGGTCAGTGGTGGATCCTCGCGATCTATCTCGTTTGGTTCTGCGCCCTGTGGTTCCACCTCGTACACGGCTTCTGGAGCATGTTCCAGACCGTAGGCTGGAACGGCCAGACCTGGTTCAAGCGTGTCAAGGTGATCGGCGTGATCGTCGCCAGCCTGATCGTATTCATGTTCGTGGCCACCGCCATCAACGGATTCTGGCAGGCCCATTGGGGATGGGGTGCTACCCTGTAGAACTCGTCCGGGCCTGTTTGTTTTTTCAGATTATTTCCTTACCTTTGCGGTCCCTATTTTGTGTAGGGATCGCAATTTTTATTAACTAATTAAAGATCAAGACAGTGGACACACAAAGCTACAAGACTGTTTCGCTTAACAAAGCGACTGTTGACAAGAAGTGGGTTGTCATTGACGCGACTGATCTCGCACTTGGTCGTCTCGCATCCCGTGTGGCGCTTGTCCTCCGTGGCAAGACCAAGCCGGGCTACACCCCGCACGTCGACTGCGGTGACAACGTCATCGTCGTCAATGCGGAGAAAGTCGCCCTCAGCGGCAACAAGATGACCGACCGGGTCTATACCCGCTACACCGGCTATCCCGGCGGACAGCGGTTCACGACCCCGAAGGAGATCCTCGAGAAGCGGCCCGCCGAACTC
>CADASN010000024.1 GCA_902790635.1 uncultured Bacteroidia bacterium
AGGAATGATGAACCATCCCAAACTGAAGCGCAAGCTGGGCGGCAAGATGAGTGAAGGGATGATTGCCCCCTACAAGAAAGTCATCGATTCCCTCTGACATGGCTGTATACGCTTTCCTTATGAGCCGGAAGAATTAGCCGCTATTGTCTCCGCCCGTGAATGGATTGGGGTGGATGGGTTATTTTGTTGGCGGTAGAAGAGACCGATAAATTCCCTGTTTATCGAAATGAATAGGCCCCGACAGTCCAGATGGAGTGCCGGGGCTTTTCGTATGGTTTTTGGGCTATAACGAGTGATAGTGGAGGATTCCTTCGACATGGAGATCGATGATGGCCTGGGAGCCATCTGCCCGGGTCTCCCCTCTCGTCGTGAAGCAGCACCAGCCCCGTGCATTGAGCCACTCCCGGCCTTTGCCGGCGGCTTTGACGTGGATGGAGATATTGTAGCCAAAATGTGGCCAACTTTTGGAAAGCAAATGCCCCTAGAGTATCTCTAAGGGCATTTTTAGAGGTGCCAAGCGGAATCGAACCGCTGTACCAGGTTTTGCAGACCTGTGCCTAACCGCTCGGCCATAGCACCGTTGGGGACTGCAAATATAAACAAAAAACCCGGAAATCAAAAGGAGCAGAGAAAAATGCTGCGATTTGAATTGTGGTATAAAATGTGTATTTTTGGTTCGAAAACCAATCCATCCTGATTATGAAACGGATTTCTCTCCTGATTCTCATTGCCCTGCTGGCGGGCTCCTGCGGTTCCACCCGCGGGTATATTCCTGTCGATGATTCCGAAGAAGATGTCAATCTGGGCTACCAGAAGGTTCGCCGGAGGGATTCGACCAGCGCCACGAGCACGGTGAAAGTCAAGCGCGGAAGCGGCTACAGCAATATCTATGAATATCTCCAGGGGCGCGTGGCCGGTCTGGAGGTCAACGGTACGACCCTGCGCATCCGGGGTGACCGTTCGATCCTGGGTAGCAACGAACCGCTGATCCTGGTGGACGGCGTGGTCACGGACGACATCGGCTATATCACGCCGGACGAGGTGGAGCGGATCGACGTCCTCAAAGACGCCTCTTCCACCGCCATTTACGGATCCCGCGGAGCCAACGGTGTGATCCTGATCACGACGCGCAAGAGCGTAGAATGATCCGCAACATCATTTTTGATTTCGGTGCGGTCCTGGTCGACTGGGATCCGCACCATTTGTATGTCCCCTATTTCCGGGATGCGGAAAAGGCGGAATGGTTCCTGACGGAGATCTGCCCTTACTCCTGGAATACGGAGGCGGATGCCGGCCGCACGACCGCCGAGATCACGGCGGAACGGATCGCCCTTTTCCCGGAATGGGAGAAAGAAATCCGCATGTACTACGACCGCTGGCTGGAGATGATGGGCGAACAGATCCCCGGGATGGAGGCGTTGATCCGTGAGCTCAAGGCCAGTGGATACGGTGTCTATGGCCTTACGAACTGGTCCCGGGAAACCTTCCCGCTGGTGCGGGACCGCTACCCTGTTTTCAGTCTGCTGGACGGCTATGTGGTCTCCGGGGAGGAGATGACCATGAAACCGGACCCGGCGCTATACCGCATCCTGCTGGATCGTTACGGCCTGCGTGGCGAGGAATGTATCTTCATCGATGATAATCCCAGAAACGCTGCCGGCGGCGAAAGCCTCGGTATCCGGGGCATCGTTTTCCGTGATGCGGAGCAACTGCGGATTGACTTGGGCGAATGGTTATAGCTCGGCTATGACCGTCTCACAGGCGCGGACGGCATCCCCTACTTTCACTTTGATCTCTGCGTCCAGCGGCAGGAAAAGATCGATCCGGGAGCCGAATTTGATGATCCCGCACTGGTCTCCCCGGTGGACGGACACGCCGTCCTGCGCATAGCACACGATACGGCGGGCAAACACGCCGGCCAGCTGCTTGAAGAGGATCTTCGGACCTGCGACGGTGCGGATACCGACACAGGTATGCTCGTTCTCCTCCGATGCCTTGGGAGCAAAGGCCAGGAAATGCTTGCCGGGATAGTAGCGATAATAGGACACTTCCCCGCTGGCCGGCCAGAAATTGGCATGCACATCGAAGAAGTTCATATAGACGGAGACCTGGATGCACTCGGTCTGGAGATACTTCGGTTCATAGACCCGCTCGACGATGACAACGCGGCCGTCCGCCACGGAAGTCACGGAATGCGGCCCGCCTCCCCGCTCCCGCTTCGGCACACGGAAAAAGGCCGTCTGCCAGATGCAGGTCCAGAGCAGGATCACGACCAGCGGCCAGGAGACCCAGGGAATGGGGATGAAGCGGAGGGTCAGGAAACCCAGGACGATGCAAATGCTGTAGACCAGGGCCAGCGTGCCGTAGGAATTGCGGTCGATTCTCATAGCAGACCGATCAATACGAGATAGACGGATGCCAGCGGAATGGCCACCAGGCTGCTGTCGAAACGGTCGAGCATGCCGCCGTGTCCGGGGATGCACCGGCCGGAGTCCTTGACTCCGAAATGACGCTTCCACATCGACTCAAACAGATCGCCGCACGTGCCGCCCAGGCTGATCAGCACGCCGACGACGATGCTGTGGATCAAACTGCAAGGCAGCCAGGTCAGGAAATGCAGGCCGATCGCTGCCGCAATGCAGAAAAAGACGCTGCCCCCGAATCCCCACCAGGATTTCTTCGGGGAGATGGCGGGAGCGAGCCTTTTCGCATCGGGACGCTGCCCCAGGGTCGAGCCGACGCAGTAGGCACCGACGTCAGACACCCAGATCAGGATAAAGAACGAGAGCAGCAGCCAGCCGTCGAAGACCTCCCCGTCCATCACCAACATGGGCGAGAGACTGACGGGCAGGGCGATGTAAAGCAGACCCGTATAGATATAAGACAAATCCGCAAAGCCTTCCCGGGACGGCAGGAATACGCAGGTGATGGGAATCATCAGCAAGGGCAAGAGTGCCATCAGCACCCAGCGCAGGTCCCAGCCATAGAAGAAATGGCACGCGACCAGCAGGAAAGCCGCGACCCCGGCTACCAGCCCCAGTTTCTGCTGGAAAAGGAAACGCGTACCGAGCGCCATCCGGTAGAATTCCTGCAAAGCCACCCACAGAATCACGGCGAACAGGGCGCCGAAAACCATCCTGTCCCAGATGATCCCGAAGACCATCACGGCCAGGAAGACGATGCCCGTCACGGTGCGAAGCCAGAAATTATTCATGCTCAGCAGGTTTTTCTTCGACAGCCTCATCGGCCTTATCCTCAGTCTTGTCCTCCTCTTTGCGGAGGCGCTCTTCGCCATGCTTGCCGGCCTTGGGGCCGAAGAGTTTCTCGAGATCTTCCGCCATGATAACTTCCTTCTCGATCAGGAGACCGGCCAGCTTGGACAGGCCGTCCCAATTGTCCGTCAAGATCTTGCGGGCGCGTTCCGTCACTTCGTCCACGATGGCTTTCACTTCGGAATCGATCAGTTCAGCCGTTTTCTCGCTGTAGGGTTTGGTGAATTCGTAACCGCCGTTCGCATCATAGAAGGAGATGTTGCCGACCGCCTTGCTCATGCCGTAGTAGGAGACCATGGCGTAGGCCATCTTGGTCATCCGCTCGAAATCACTCAATGCGCCGGTGCAGGGTACGCCGTCATTGACGATTTCCTCGGCTACACGCCCGGAGACCAGGCTGCACATGTTGTCCAGCATGTCCGACTTGGAGTAGGTGACCTTCTCGTCCGGGAGCATCCAGGTGATGCCCAGGGCCTGTCCGCGGGGAATGATGGAGACCTTGAGGACGGGATCGCAGCCGGGCAGCAGCCAGCCGGTCACGGCATGGCCGGCCTCGTGATACGCCGTCAGGCGCTTCTCGTCCGGAGACATGATGGTCTTCTTGCGTTCGATACCGCCGACCACACGGTCGACCGCATCCGAGAAGTCCTGGTTGTTGATATCTTTCTTGTTCTTTCGGGCAGCGGTCAGTGCCGCTTCGTTGCAGACATTGGCGATATCCGCACCCGAGAAACCGGGGGTATTCTTGGCGATAAGTTCCAGGTCGAAATCCGGGGCCAGCTTGAGGTTCTTGATGTGAACCTTGAAAATGTCCTTGCGCTCATTGAGATCCGGCAGCGTGACATGGATCTGGCGGTCGAAACGGCCGGCGCGCATCAGGGCCTTGTCCAGGATATCTGCCCGGTTGGTGGCGGCCAGGACGATCACGCCGCTGTTGCTGGCGAAGCCGTCCATCTCAGTCAGGAGCTGGTTGAGCGTATTCTCGCGCTCGTCATTCGAAGAGAATCCGACATTCTTGCCGCGGGCGCGTCCGACGGCGTCGATCTCGTCGATGAACACGATGCACGGCGCTTTCTCCTTGGCCTGGGCGAAAAGGTCCCGGACCCGGCTGGCACCCACGCCCACGAACATCTCCACGAAGTCGGAGCCGCTGATGCTGAAGAAAGGCACGTCCGCCTCCCCTGCCACGGCCTTGGCCAGCAAGGTCTTGCCCGTACCCGGAGGACCGACGAGGAGCGCGCCCTTGGGAATCTTTCCGCCGAGGGTGGTATATTTTTTCGGATTCTTGAGGAAATCGACGATCTCCATCACCTCCTCCTTGGCACCGTACAGTCCGGCAACATCCTTGAAGGTCACGTTGACCTTGTCCTTGTCGGCGAGCTTGCCGGTGGACTTGCCTACATTAAAGGGATTCATCCCGCCGCCGGGGCCGCCTGCACCGCCGCCGCCCATCTGCCGGCCCATGCCACGGAACATCCAGCCCCACAGCAGGAACAGCAACAGCAACGGAACAATCCATTCGAGAATGTTGGCCCAGATCCGGGAATCATTCTCGATCACGATCTTGACCTGGGATTCTGCGGGAAGTTCACTGTTGATATCCGCAAAGACCTCCTCCGGCTCGAAGTGGGTGGAGGTCAGGAAGAAGAAATGGGGAGAACGGGTCGGGACCTTGCCGCCGGCAAAGCGTCCGGCAAATTTGCCGAGTTTGTCGGGCTGGATTGTCACCATCCCCTTGTAGTCGTTACGGACGAAATGGATTTCCTTGACATCCCCGTCCAGCATCATCTGCCTGACTTCCGCCCATTCGATCTTTTGCGGAGAGGGGCCGCCCTGCGCGAACAGCATATAACCGATCGCGACGAGCAGGATAATATAGAGCCAGGAAAGGTTGATCCGGATAATCTTGGGTTTCCGGGGATTGTTATTATTGGGTTTTTGAGCCATCTTCTGTATTTTTGCCAGACAAATATACAACAAAAATGAAACCATCCGACGCGGACCCTTATATTATATGGTTGGAAAAGGTCGATTCGACCAACAGCGTACTCAGGAAGCAGATTCCGGCCCTTGACAATTTGTCAATCATCGCTGCCAGCGAGCAGACGGCCGGACGCGGACAAGGTACCCACACCTGGTTTGCTTCCCCGGGCGCCAACCTCACGTTCAGCATCCTGTATCGTTTCGAAGGAGACTGCGCGCTGGCTGTCGCTGACGTCATCCTGGTCACGCAGGTGACGACCCTGGCCATCCGGGACTACCTGCTCCGGTACGGGGTGGAAGCCCGGATCAAATGGCCCAACGACATCTGGGTCGGAGACCGCAAGATCTGCGGCATCCTTATTGAGAACACGCTGGAGAACGGCTCCGTCCGGGAGAGCGTCGTCGGTATCGGACTCAATATCAATGAGACGCAGTGGCCGGAACGGCTTCCGAATCCCGTGTCCCTGCGCGAACTGACCGGCCGGAGTTTCGATATCCACCAGGAACTGCCCCTGCTCAGACACGAGATCTGCCGCCGTTTCGGCCAGCTGGCCTCCTCCGGCGGCAGATGCTCTCTGCAAGAAGAATTTGGAAAATATATGTTCAGGCTCCACGCAGAGCCTTGATGGCTGCAGCCGGATCGGGCGCACCGAAGACGGCGCTTCCGGCAACGGCGAGATCCACGCCGGCTTCCTCGACCGCACGCACGTTTTCCCCGTACACGCCCCCGTCGATCTCGATCAGGGCTTTCGCGCCCCGGCGCTCAATCTCCGCCTTCAGGGCGGCCACGCGGTCCAGGGATTCGTAAATGAATTTCTGCCCGCCGAATCCGGCGAAAACCGACATGACCAGGAAATAATCGGCTTTGCCGATATACGGGTAGAGTTTCGTGACGGGAATGTCCGGATTGATGGCCACACCGGCCTTGAGCCCCAGTTTATGGAGCCGCTCGATGAAGGTGGAAGTGAGGCGTCCGGCAGCTTCCCAGTGGAACGAGCACATCTGCACGCCGTCCTTGGCGAGTTTCTCGAACCAGCGCTCCGGATGGACCACCATCAGATGCGCATCCATCGGTGCCGTCGCGATCTTCGCGACCTGGTCGATCACGGAAAAGCCGAATGAGATATTCGGGACGAGCGTACCGTCCATCACGTCGAGGTGGATAACATCCCCGCAACGGTTGATCAGCTGGATATCCTTTTCCAAATGCAGGAAATCCGCCGCCAGGATAGAAGGGGCTATTTGAATCATATAGAGATTGTATTGTGGTTATGCTTAGCATTCGGAGGGCACGAGCATCGCTTCGATGTCCGTGACGTATTTCCGGAATCCCTTGTCCGTCGCCATCAGGTCGGAGACCGTCGAGCAGGCATGCAGGACCGTCGCGTGGTCCTTGCCTCCGATCTCCTGCCCGATCGAGGCGAGGGAGCAGTTGGAGATGAGGTTGCGGCTCAGGTACATCGCAATCTGGCGGGCCTGCACGATCTGGCGCTTGCGGGACTTGGAGAGCAGGTCTTCGCGGCTGATGTTGAAATACTCACAGACGGAACGCTGCACCTTGCCGATGTCGAGGTCGGACTTCTCCTCGCCGACGAGGTTCTCCGTGATGGATTCGGCGAGTTCCAGCATGGTCCGGCTGCGCTCGACGGAAGCGTGCGCGATCAGGGAGATCAGTGCTCCTTCCAGCTCGCGGAAATTCGTCTTGATGCGGGTAGCCAGGAAATCCAGCACTTCGTCGGGGACATCCACGCCCTCCCGCTCGGCGCGCGAGCGGAGCATCTGTAGGCGGGTCTTGTAGTCCGGCTGGGACAGCTGGACGGAGAGGCCCCATTTGAAACGGGAAAGGAGTCGCTCCTCGAAATTCTGCAGGTCCACCGGAGCGCGGTCCGAGGTGAAAATCAACTGCTTGCCGCTCTGGTGCAGGTAGTTGAAAATGTTGAACATCGCGTTCTGGCAGCCGGGGCCCAGCAACCCCTGGATGTCATCCACGATCAACACGTCCAACTTCATATAGAACGCCATGAAATCCGTGAGCTTGTTGAGCACGGACACGGCGTGCATGTAGGTGGTCTTGAATTCGTTCCCGGTTACGTAGAGTACTACCTGCTCCGGGAAACGCTCCTTGATCGCAATCCCGATGGCCTGGGCCAGGTGCGTCTTGCCAAGACCCGGTCCTCCGAAAATGAAGAGCGGATTAAACACGGTCTTGCCCGGTGCGCCCGCGATGTTTGAGCCGGCGGTCACCCCCATCTTGTTGCAGTCTCCTTCGATCAGGTTGGCGAAGCAGTACGCGGGGTTGAGACGCGGGTCAATCTGGATTTTGTGCAGACCCGGATAGATGAAGGGGCTCGGGTTGGCGGACGGGTTGGTATTGACCGTGACCTGCGGATTGACCGGAGTCGCGGCCCGCTGTCCGGGCACGCGCATCGCCGGCTGGTTCTGCACCGGACGGACCTTGTATCCCAACTGGGCATCCGGGCCGATCACGCGCTTGAGCGTCATCCGGAGCACGTCCAGGAAAGCGGACTCCACATACTCCTGGAAGAAGAGCGACGGCACTTCGACCGTCAGCTTGGAATCCACGAACGAGACGGCACGGATCGGGCGGAACCACACCTTGAACTGCTGCGGCTCCACGATCTGTCCGATAATCTTCAGACACTCGTCCCAAATCTCGTTATGTCTTTCCAGTGTATCCACGATTGGTCAAAAAAAGCGACCGAATAATCATCGGATCGCAGTGCAAAGTTGGAGGAAAAAAAATTGAAAAAATTATTTTTCTAATATTGCAAATAAACTTTTTTTGACTTAAAATATAGAAGAATGGGGTGCAGGTTTCTCATTTTCCTAATAGTTCAGTATCAATCAGATACGAAGTCAATAATCGAATAACAATCGTAAATATCGTGCGTTACGAATTTAGAATTATTCTAAATTATTAATTAAACGATTTATTTACCTGCAATCGGTTCCAACAGGGGAAAATACCCTTCTCGAGGGGCTTGCTATTCAGCGCGCACCACCTGGTCTCCGGTGATCCGGACCAGGAAGGCGTCCGGATATTTTTTGCGGATGGCGGGAAGATGTTTCTTCGAACCCGCCGCCGTATCGCTGATGCCTATATAATATTTATAAAGCGAGCCGCTTTGGATAATATGCGGCGTGTATCCCATGAACTCCCGGGCTTTCGGGTCCATTTTCTTCTTGACCGCGAAAATCTGGACCGCATAGAAGCTCTTTCCGTCCTTTCCGGTCACGGCCGGCGGAGCGGGATCGTTTTTCGGGGGAACCTTCACCACCGGTTTGTCCCCTTCCGGCGCGGCGGCGTTGACGGTCCCGTCATAGATCTGCTTGTATTCGATGAACGCCTGGCAGATCCGCTCCGCCAGTTGATCCCGGTTCTCCTTCTCCCGGAGGGCGGCGAGGTCGTTGTCGTTCGAGATGAACCCGAGCTCCAGCAGGACGGCCGGCATCGCCGTGCGCCAGAGGACTAGGAACGGATCCTGGGACACGCCGCGGTCGTTGGCGATGGGGCCACCCTTCAGATGCTTCTGTACCGCCTGGGCGAAGCGGACGCTTTGCTCGAGGTTGGCATTCTGCATCAGGTTCATGAAGATATAGGATTCAGGATCGTTGGGATCGAAGCCGCCGTAGGTCGTATTGTAATCATCTTCCAGCAGGATTACCGCATTCTCGCGCCGCACGATCTCCATGTTGTTTGCGTAGAGGTCACGGTCCTTCTGGCTCGACTGTCCGAGGACGTGGACGGAGAAGCCGTTCGGGGAGGTCTTGGCGTTGGCGTTGATATGGACGGAAATGAACAGGTTGGCTTCCTCCTTGTTGGCCAGGTCTGCCCGTCCCCCGAGCGTCACGTACCGGTCATCCGTGCGCGTGAGGACAACCTTGACGTCGGGACAGGCGGCGCGGATCTTGTCCGCCAGGGTCGTCGCGATGTCCAGGACGAAGGTCTTCTCATAGGACTTCTTGTCCCGGCTGACGGCGCCGGAATCCTTCCCCCCGTGTCCGGGATCGATCACGACAGTGGACAGCCGCAGCTTGTCACCTGCGGAAAGCGCCACGCAGAGCAACGTGGCAAGGACAAGGCAGATTGTTCGTTTCAAAAATTCGTCGTATTTTTGTAGATTAATGCAAAGATAATAAAAATCCTCCAGTTGAGGAAGACCGCCTTCATATTTTGCTGCTGGATGCTCTTGCTGCTGACGTTCGCCGCGCCGGACGCCGCCGCCCAGTTGCGCCGCAACCGTCGGGGCAACGGCACCGTCTACGGCACCCGGGTGGAGAAGCAGGTCATCCTCCCGGACTCCGTGGAGCTGGCGCGACGCGACTCCCTGCACCGCGTGGATTCGCTGCACCGGGTGGATTCCGTGAACCTGCTGGGCAAGAGCTCCCTCGAGCAGCCGGCTTTTTCCAACGCCGCCGACTCGATTATCAGCGACTTCTCGAACGGCCAGCGGCGAATCTATTATTACGGCGAGACCAGCGTTAAATATCAGGACATGGAGTTGACTGCCAACTACATGGACTACGACATGAATACGGGGGTGGTGTATGCCTGCGGCGTCTATGATTCCCTGAGCGGAGAATGGGTCGGGCGTCCCGTGATGACGCAGGGCGCACAGACCTACAACATGGAGGAGGTGCGCTACAATTTCAACAGCCGCAAGGCCCGCATCAAGAACATGATCACGACCGACGACGAGGGCATCCTGCACGGCCGGGACATCAAGATGATGGAAGACCATTCCATCAATATGTCTCATGGCCAGTACACGGTCTGCGATGCGGATCATCCGCATTATTATGTGGACATGAGCGTCGGCAAGGTGATCAGCAAGACCAAGACGACCGTCTTCGGACCGGCTCACCTGGTGATCGAGGACGTTCATCTCCCCTTCGTCGGCATCCCGTTCGGATTCATCCCCAAGCGCCCCCAGCGGGCGACCGGCCTGCTGATGCCGTCCTTCGGCGAGGAGGAAGCCCGTGGCTTTTACATGCGTGACCTGGGCATGTATTTTGTCTTCGGCGACCATTTCGATCTCTCGGTGACCGGAAGCTACTATACCCTGGGATCGTGGGGCGTCGATGTCAACTCCCGGTACAAGGTCAATTACAAGTTCAACGGCAGCCTGTCGTTCAACTTCTCCAACGACCAGACCGGCGAGAAAGGGACGCCGGATTTCTACCAGACTCGCAACTTCGGCGTCAGATGGTCGCACACGCAGGACTCCAAGGCCCACCCCGGGACGACCTTCAGCGCTTCGGTCAATTTCCAGAGCCCTTCGAACAACCGATATAACGCCCACTCCGTCAACGAAGCCCTGCAGAACCAGATTTCCTCCTCTGTCTCCTGGTCGCACAACTGGAACGGCAAATTCAACCTCAGCATCAATGCCCTCCACAGCCAGAACTCCCGGGATTCGTCCTATACCTTCACGCTGCCGAACGTCACGTTCTCGATGAGCACGATGTATCCCTTCAAGAGGAAGAACCGCGTGGGCAAGGAGCGATTCTACGAGAAGATCTCGATCGGCTACAATACGACCCTGCAGAACAAGATCAATTTCAAGGCCTCGGAATTTGCCCTGAACGCTTCGATGCTGGACAAATTCCAGAACGGCATGTCCCACAATTTCAGCATCGGCCTGCCGAATTTCCAGATTCTGAAGTATATCAGCTTCGCCCCGTCGGTCAGCTATTCCCAAAACTGGTTCTTCCGCAAGACGGAGTATGCCTACAACCCCGAGACGGATCAAGTAGAAGCCCAGCCCAGCCATCAGTTCAACACCCTGGGTATCACCCAGAACTACTCGGCGGGCGCCTCGCTCAGCACGCGCATTTACGGTACCTTCAACTTCGGCAAGCACCACCGCATCCAGGCCATCCGGCACGTGATCTCCCCTTCCATGTCCATCTCCTTCAGCCCGGAGAAAGGCACCTATGCCAACGGTTACCGTACGCTGAACTACACGAATGCTGCGGGAGAATCGAAGACCTACGATTATAATATCTACGCCGGCCAGATCTACTCCGCACCGGGCCGGGGACGCTCTGCGACCGCGTCCCTGTCCATCGGCAACAACCTGGAAGCCAAGGTGCGCGACTTTGCCGATACCACCGGGACCGGGACCAAGAAAGTCAAGCTGATCGACCAGCTGAGCATCAACACCAGTTATAATTTCCTGGCCGACTCGCTCAAGATGAGCACCATCTCGATGAGCATGTCCACCACCCTGTTCAACAAGATCAGCATCAGCGCCAGCGCCGGATTCGATCCCTACGCCATCAGTGATCGGGGTACCCGCTACAACCGCTTCGCCGTCTTGGCCGGGCAGGGACTCGCCCGCCTGACCAACTTCAATATCTCCGCATCCTATTCCCTCTCCGGAAAAGGAAAGATGAACGGCTACGACGGTACGGGCAAGGACGGGCGCGGCAGTTCCGGCGCCGCCCAGTATTACCAGCGGATGTACTATCATCCGGTCACGGGCGAATACATCCCCGACGGCTGGCTCTACTACACGAATCCTGATGTCCCCTGGTCGCTGAACCTCAGTACGAGTTTCAGCCTCTCGCGTATCTGGAGCTATGACAAGGAACTGGCGAAGGTGAAGCACGACAACCGGATCACGGCTACGCTCAACGCCTCCGGCACCATCAAGTTGACGCCCAAGATGAATCTCAACATCAGCAGCGGCTATGACTTTGTCGCCAAGAACATCTCAACCACGAGCATCAGTGCCACCTACGACCTGCACTGCTTCAATATCGCCGTACAGTGGGTTCCGACCGGTACATGGAAATCCTACAGTTTCCGCATCGCGGCCAACGCCTCCGCCCTCGCGGACCTGCTGCGCTTCAAGAAGAGCGACAGCTATTGGGATAATTAAATTATTTGTATATCTTTGCATATCGAAACCATCCGGTACTCACCGGATCTAATAAATCCTTATGATACACAAACTTTCCGAGCTGACCGGAATGAACAGAGAGCAGCTCGAGTCCATAGCCGGAGAACTTAATCTCAAAGGCATCAAAAAACTTGACGACGAAAACTTGCGCTTCCAGATCCTGGATGCCGAAGCCCGCGTCGAATCCCTGAAACCCACGCCCGAGTCCGACAAGCCCAAAGCTCGCCGGGGCCGGCCGCCGAAGAAAGCGGCAGCACCTGCTGCAGCCGAGCCGGAGAAGGAAGCGCCCAAGAAAGAAAAGCCCGCTAAAGCAGCCCCCGCTCCCAAAGCGGAGGAAGTTCCTGCCAAGGAGGAGAAAGCAGAGACTGCGGAGAAGGCCCCTGCCGCCACGCCCAAAAAGCGCGGCCGCAAGCCGAAGGCGAATCCGGAGGCCGCTCCCGTCCCGGAGCAGGCTTCGAGCCCGGAAAAGCCGGAGGCTGCTGAAAAGCCTGCCAAGGCGGAGAAACCTGCCAAACAGGAGAAAGCGGACGCAGCTGTCAAGGCGGAGACGCCTGCTGCCGAGCAGCCTGAGACGCAGAATGGCGCCTCCCAGCCGCAGCAGAATCCCCAGCAGCCGCGCCAGAACGGCAACCAGCCCTTCAACCAGCAGCGCCTGCGCTTCCAGAACAACCAGCCCCAGCAGCAGAATTTCCGTCCCCGCGTACCGGAGTTCGAAGGCACGGTCGAAGCGACCGGCGTGCTGGAAATCATGCCGGACGGCTACGGTTTCCTCCGTTCCTCGGACTACAACTACCTCAATTCGCCGGATGACATCTATGTCGCCCAGCAGCAGATCAAATACAACGCCCTGAAGAGCGGCGACACGGTGACCGGCGAGATCCGTCCTCCGCGCGAAGGCGACAAGTATTTCCCCCTCGTCAAGATCAACTCCGTGAACGGCCGCAGCACCGAATTCATCCGGGACCGCGTGCCTTTCGACTTCCTCACTCCCCTCTTCCCGGACGAGAAATTCAACCTCACCGGCGGCGTCAGCAACAAAGACATCAGCTGCCGGATCGTGGATATGTTCGCGCCCATCGGCAAGGGCCAGCGCATGCTGATCGTCTCCCCGCCGAAGGCCGGTAAGACCTTGCTGCTCAAGAGTATTGCCAATGCCATCGCGAACAATCATCCGGAGGTGTATGAGATCGTGCTGCTCGTGGACGAGCGTCCGGAGGAAGTTACGGACATGCAGCGTTCGGTCCAGGCCGAAGTGGTGGCTTCCACCTTCGACGAGCCGGCCGAGAAGCATGTCAAGGTGGCCAACATGGTCATCGAGAAAGCCCGCCGACTGGTTGAATGCGGCCACGACGTCGTGATCCTCCTCGACTCCATCACCCGCCTCGCACGCGCCTACAATACTGTCCAGCCTGCCTCCGGCAAGGTACTGACCGGCGGTGTGGATGCCAACGCCCTGCAAAAGCCCAAGCGCTTCTTCGGCGCAGCCCGCAACATCGAGGGCGGCGGTTCGCTCACCATCCTCGCCACGGCCCTGACCGAGACCGGCTCCAAGATGGACGAAGTCATCTTCGAAGAGTTCAAGGGCACCGGCAACAGCGAGATCCAGCTCGACCGTACGCTCGCCAACCGGCGCATTTTCCCGGCCGTCAACCTGGTGCTCTCCGGCACCCGCCGCGACGACCTGCTCTACCGCGCCGACCAGAGCCAGCGCATCTGGATCCTTCGCAAACTCCTGGCGGACATGAACCCGACCGAGGCCATGAACTTCATGCTCCAGCTGATGGACGAGTACAAGACCAACCAGGACCTGCTGGACAACATGTCCAAGGTCACGCCCCGGGAGGCCAAGTATTACGATAATTACTAGTCGTCCGGAATACCCTTTTATTTCGTTCCGAAAATCCTGTCGCCGGCATCGCCGAGGCCCGGAACGATGTAGGCGTCTTCGTTGAGCCGCTCATCCACGGCTGCCACATAGATATCGACATCCGGATGCTCCTTCTGTACCCTTGCGATGCCCTCCGGCGCCGCCACCAGGCACATCAGACGGATGTTGGCACAACCGCGCTCCTTGAGCATCTTCAACGCGTCGCAGGAGCTGCCGCCCGTGGCAAGCATCGGGTCCGTGACGATGACCAGGCGCTCCTGGATATCCTCGGGAAGCTTGCAATAATAGACGACCGGTTCATGGGTCGTCTCATTGCGGTACAGGCCGATGTGACCGACTTTGGCCACGGGGACCAGCGTCTGGAGGCCTTTCACCATGCCCATGCCCGCGCGCAGGATCGGGACGATGGCGAGTTTGCGTCCGCGCACTTTCTTGGCGGTCATCTTGCAGATCGGCGTCTCTATCTCTTTGTTCTCCAGAGGGATATCACGAGTGATTTCATAGCCCATCAGCAGGGAGATCTCCTCGAGGAGCTGGCGGAAGTCTTTGGATCCCGTCTCTTTGTCGCGCATGATGGTCAGTTTGTGCTGTACCATCGGATGGTCGATAACATGTACTTGGCTCATAGTGTATTATTGGTTAAAGTCTTTCAAAGATAATCATTTCTTCCGAATGGCCCGCCCCGCCAGGAAACAGATAGCCGCCACGGCCATGCCGTTGATGGACGGGATGCCCCATTTCACCAGGTTCGCAACCACAGCGCCGAGCACCACGCCGGCGACGGCCCACCAGTTCACGCTGATGGTGGGCATCTTGTCTTCGAGATACGCTTTTCGATTGCAGAAATAGCTTAGGATCAGGATGATGCCGACCGGAGGAAGGGTGCAGTTGAGCACATTCAGCCAGTCGCAGAAGTTCCAGTACAGCCACACGGCGGCCACCGTGCCGATCAGGCCGGAGATCAGCACCATCGTTTTCTTGGAGAGTCCGGTGATATTCGACAGTCCCAGGCCGCAGGAATACAGGGCGTTGTCGTTCGTGGTCCAGATGTTCAGACCGAGCACCAGGATGGCGAAGTAGAAGAGATTGAGGTTGAGCATCACCTCGAAAATGTCGTTGCCGCCCGCATAGATGCTGGATACGGCTCCGAACAGGAACATCAGGCTGTTGCCGATGAAGAATGCGATGACGGTTACCCACAGACCTGTCTTCGCGCTTTTTGCGAAGCGGGTGAAATTGGGCGTCGCCGTGCCTCCCGACACGAAACTGCCTACGACCAGACCGGCTCCGGCGATGACCGAAAGGTCCTTGGTGCCCCGGGAGAACTGCTCGACCAGCCCCACGTCCCCGCGCTTGATGGCGAGAATCATCGCTACGGTGCCGAGGATAGCCACCATCGGCACGGCGATGTAGCTGATCACGGTCAGGCTCTTGATACCGAAATAGGCACTGGCCGTCATCAGGATACCGGCGATCGCCACCAGGACGTAGCCCATCGCGGGCATGTGGTCAGGCGTCACCTCCAGTCCCATGATCTCCTTGGCCACGGGGATGGCGAACATCGCCAGGCCCACGCCGAACCAGCCCATCTGCGTGAAGCTGATCATCGCGCTGGGGAGCCAGCTGCCCTTGGTGCCGAAGCTCCGGCGGGCCAGCATGTCCAGCGTCAAGCCGCTCTCAGCACCGATATAGCCGAGGGCGCCGGTGTAGGCACCCAGGATCACGCCGCCCAGCAGCATGGCCAGGATGAATCCCTTGAAATCCAGCCCGGCGGCCATCTGCTGGCCCACCCACATGCTGGCGGAGAAGAAAGTAAAGCCAAGCATGATCATGAACATGCTCAGGTTGCTCTTGCGGCCGGTCTGCGCAACTTTGCCGGCAGTGTAGTCGTAATCGACCTTGGATTGGGTGCTCATCTTTGCGTGTATTTATTCTTGTACGTATTTTCCCAAGTCTGCGCGGAACTCGCGGATGCGGCGTTCGCAGATCTCCTGCAGCGAGCGTCGGGACACGATATCCAGATAGTGCTGTTCGAGGTCGTAGAGTTTTCGTACGTCCAGCTCCTGATAGCCGTTCAGCCCGCGCCAGGACTCGTAGTCGATGGGGCGGCTGTAGCCGATCTTCTCGGCGATGAACGCCGGGAAATCCACCTGCGGCGCCCGCGCGAGCAGTCCCTCCCAATACTCCATCACTTCCGCATAATGCGCGGGAATCTCGTAGCGCCGCGCTCCCCCGTCGTAGATGATGCATTTCTCGAAGAGCGCATCCTCCAGGAAGCTCAGGACGTAGTGGCGGAACTCTGGCGCGAGGATGCCGCCCCGCCAGCCAAAGTCGATGTCCGGGATGTTGATGCCCGTCACCCCCTTGTCTTCATAGACCGTGAAGATGCCTTCATAGAAAACGCAGCTGAAACCCTCGAACTGCGGAAACAGCTGCCGGATGCTTTCCGTGAAGCGCTCCATCAGGGGAATGGCTTTGGACCCGCCGATCGTGAAGAAGATGATGCGTTTCAGGCTGCCGCCGCGACGGCGGAAACGGTCCACCACCTGCGAGAGGCACAGGCGCAGCGTGTCCCCGCTGGCGATGATGTCGCCGATCATCAAGGTGATGTCGCGGGCGACATGGAGCTTTTCATATTTGATATCCAGCCCCGTGATGACGCCGTTCTCGATCTTTCGCTCGCAGGAAATGAAATGCATGTTCGGGACCCGCACACCGGCTTTGTAGCAGCACTCCTCCAGCGGATAATTGAGTCCGCCGCGCAGGATGGTCAGGATATCGGCTTCACCGATCATGCCCTGTTCCCGGAAATACTTCAGAAATGCCGTCGTCGCAGGCATCATGGAGAGGTAAGACTCATAGCCGACAACCTCCGGAGATGCCATCAGATGGCGGGTGCCTTCCCCGCTGACGATGTAGTACTGGTTATGCAGCCCGTCCGACTGGAGCTGATAGATGCTCGCACTGTTCTGCAGCCCCAGCAGCCGCAGGGAAGCACCTTGAGGAATATGTGACATTGAAACTCCCTTTTGGTCCAATCGGGATACAAATATACGAAAATAATTTGCTAATTTTGTGTGGACTATAGCCAAAACACATCCTGATGCTGAAAATCTTCTGCAAAAACACCGGCACCTTCCAGGAATTCCAGGAGGGCACCACCCTGCTGGACATGCTTCCGGCTTTTGAGTTTGAACGGCCCTACGACATCCTCTCCGCCAAGGTCAACAATGTCTCGGAAGGCCTGAAATTCCGCGTATTCAACAACCGGGATGTCGAGTTCCTGGACTATCGGAGCTACAACGGCCGCACGGTCTATTGCCGCTCCCTGAGTTTCCTGCTCTGCAAGGCCGTCCGTGACTTGTATCCCGATTTCCGCGTGGTCCTGCGCCGCCCGATCTCGAAAGGCTATTTCTGCAATGTGGACAAGCCTGACGGGTCCGACGTCACCGAAGCGGAGACGTCCGCCATCCGCGAGCACATGCGCGAGTTGGTGGAAAAGGATATCCCTTTCCGCCGCCACGAGGTCCAGTACTCCGAGGCGATCCGCATTTTCAAAAAACTCGGTCTGGAGGATAAAGTCAAGCTCCTGCGCACCTGCGGAGATGTCTATATTACCTATTATACCCTGCAGGATACGGCTGATTATTTCTATGATGCGCTGGTCCCGAGCACCGGGCTGCTCAAGGTCTGGAGCCTGACCACGTATCGTGGCGGGATGCTGCTGCGCGTGCCGGACCGTCATGCTCCCGAGGAGCTGGCGCCGTTCTTCGAGCAGCCCAAGACCTTCGATATTTTCGCCGAGACACTCCGGTGGAACCGCATCATGGAGCTCGACAATGTCGGCGATGTGAACTGCGCCTGCGAGAACGGCAAGGCCTCCGACCTCATCGAGATCGCCGAAGCTCTCCAGGAGAAAAAAATCGTCCAGATCGCCGAAGAGATCGAGCGTCGCCACCAGCTCCCCGATCCGGTCCGCATGGTCCTCATCACGGGGCCGACCAGCAGCGGCAAGAGCACCTTCTGCCGCCGCCTGAGCGTCCAGCTCAAGGCCTGCGGCCTGCACCCCATTTCCTTCTCGACCGACGACTATTTCGTCAACCGGCTGGATACGCCGAAACTGCCGGACGGGACCTTCGATTTCGACAATTTCGAGACCGTGGACCACGACTACCTGCAGGAGGACGTGCTACAGCTTCTTGCTGGAGAAGAAGTTGAAGTACCTGAGTATAACTTCGTGACAGGCAGGAGAGAATTCAATGGAAAAAAGCTTCACCTGGACGACCGCTCCGTGCTGCTGATCGAAGGCATCCACGCCCTCAATCCCAAACTGACGGACCTGGTCCCCGAAGCCTCGAAGTTCCGGATCTTCATCAATACGGTCACGAGTATCTCGCTGGACGACCACAACTGTATCCCGACCAGTGACAACCGCCTGCTTCGCCGCATCGTGCGCGATTACAACAAGGGCGCATTCACGGCCCGCGAGACGATCGCCAACTGGCCGAACGTACGCCGGGCGGAGGTCAAGTGGATCTACCCGTATCAGGAGACGGCTGACGTGCTCTTCAACTCCGCTTACCTGCTGGAGTTCGCCGTGCTCCGCACGCACGCCGAGCGCATCCTCGCCACGGTCCCGAAGAACTGCCCGGAATACAGCGAGGCGCACCGGCTGCTGCTCTTCCTGCACTATTTCGTCCCCGTGGACGACAAGCAGCTCCCGCCGACTTCCTTCATCCGCAGCTACATTGGTTAGCCCTTCGCTTGATCTGACCATGAGACTTCCGGACGATTTCGATCCCGTAGATCGCGGAGAGCGCGCCAGGAACTTTTTCCTCGAAGGTTTCAACTGCTGCCAGTCCGTGCTGCTGGCCTTTGCCGACGTGCTGGAGGAGAACGGCCTGTCCGATGCCGGGACGCTGAAAATCCTCGGCTCCGGCTTCGGCGGCGGCTTTGCGCGAATGCGCGAGGTGTGCGGTAGTTTCAGTGCGTGCACGATGATGGCCGGATTCATCCGCCCTGCGGTCTCCCCCGGCATCGAAGAGCGCAAGGCCAATTATGCCTTGGTCCAGGAGATGGCCGAGGATTTCCGGGAGCGCTGCGGTGGCAGTATTGTCTGCCGCGAGCTGCTCGGGCTGCAGGGGCACGGTCCTGAGGGGCCGCAGCCCTCGGTGCGGACGCCCGAGTTCTACCGGAAGCGCCCCTGCGGCGAGATCATCCGGAATGCAGCGGTCATCGCTGCGGAGAAAATGAAAGATGCAGCCCGCTAGGAGCTGCATCTTCGTTTTTTCGAGATCCCCGGTCATGGCCGGGGATGATATTCTTACATTGCCTGTGCAACAGCCACGGCGACGGCGACGGAAGCGCCGACCATCGGGTTGTTGCCCATGCCCAGGAAGCCCATCATCTCCACATGGGCAGGCACGGAGGAAGAACCTGCGAACTGCGCGTCGGAGTGCATGCGGCCCAGGGTGTCAGTCATACCGTAGGAGGCAGGACCGGCAGCCATGTTGTCCGGGTGCAGGGTACGGCCGGTACCACCGCCGGAAGCCACGGAGAAGTACTTCTTGCCCGCGAGGACACGCTCTTTCTTGTACGTGCCGGCGACCGGGTGCTGGAAGCGGGTCGGATTGGTGGAGTTGCCGGTGATGGAGATATCGACATTCTCCTTCCAGAGGATGGCGACACCTTCGCGGACATCGTCGGCACCGTAGCAGCGCACGCCACCGCGGACACCATCGGAATAACGCTTCTCGCTGACGATCTTCAGCTCGCCGGTACCGTAGTCGAACTCAGTCTGGACATAGGTGAAACCGTTGATGCGGGAGATGATCTTGGCAGCGTCCTTGCCGAGGCCGTTCAGGATGACGCGAAGCGGCTTCTGGCGCACTTTGTTGGCCATTTCAGCGATCTTGATGGCGCCTTCGGCGGCAGCGTAGGACTCATGGCCGGCGAGGAAGGCGAAGCACTCGGTCTCCTCGGAGAGGAGGCGGGCAGCCAGGTTGCCGTGGCCCAGACCGACCTTGCGGTCGTCCGCGACGGAACCGGGGATGCAGAAGGCCTGCAGGCCCTCACCGATGGCCTCAGCGGCCTCGGCAGCGGTCTTCACGCCCTTCTTGATGGCGATGGCAGCGCCCACGACATAAGCCCACTTCGCATTCTCGAAGCAGATCTTCTGGGTGTCCTCGCAGATCTTGTACGGGTCGATACCCTTTGCATCGCAGATGGCCTTGGCCTCGTCGATGTCCTTGATACCGTACTTGTTGAGAGCAGCATTAATCTGATTAATGCGACGCTCGTAGCTTTCGAAAAGTGCCATGGTCTCTTACTCTTTACGGGGATCAATATATTTCACGGCATCGTTGAAGCGGCCGTAGGTGCCTTTGGCCTTCTCAATGGCCTCGGGGCCCGTGGCGCCGCCCTTGAGGGCGTCCATGAGTTTACCGAGGTTGACGAACTCATAGCCAATCACTTCGTTGTCGGCATCGAGGGCCATGCGGGTGCAGTAGCCTTCCGTCATCTCGAGGTAGCGGGAACCTTTGAGCTTGGTGCCGTACATCGTACCGACCTGGCTGCGGAGATTCTTGCCCAGGTCCTCGAGGGAACCGCCGACGGGCAGACCACCCTCGGAGAAAGCGGACTGGGTACGGCCGTAAACGATCTGGAGGAAGAGCTCGCGCATCGCCGTGTTGATGGCGTCGCAGACAAGGTCGGTGTTCAGGGCCTCCAGCAGGGTCTTGCCGGGGAGGATCTCAGAAGCCATGGCGGCGGAGTGGGTCATGCCCGAGCAGCCGAGGGTCTCGACGAGGGCTTCCTCGATGATGCCGTCCTTGACGTTGAGGGTGAGTTTGCAGCATCCCTGCTGCGGGGCGCACCAGCCGATACCGTGGGTAAGGCCGGAGATGTCCTTGATTTCTTTTGCATGCACCCACTTCCCTTCCTCGGGGATCGGTGCGTTGGCGTGGTTGGCGCCTTTTGCAACGCAGCACATCTGCTGCACTTCTTTTGTGTAAATCATATGAATAAATAAGAATAAAGATCTGTTTTCTTTACATTTCGCAAATTTAACAAATCCGGCGTAAATAACCAAACCACCTTGCTGCAGTCCCGCTGTTTTTTTGTAACTTCGCATGCCATGATTCTGGATGCACATACCATTTGCGCCCCGGCGACTTCGGTCGGCTCGGGAGCCATTTCCGTGATCCGCATCAGCGGGCCGCAGACCTTGCCTATCCTGGACCGCATGGTGTCCTTTCGGCACGGTGACGCGGCCACGGCCGCCGGGTACTCGCTGAAGTTCGGTACGGTGCCGGATGTCGATGACGTGCTGGTCTCGATCTATCGCGCCCCCCATTCTTATACCGGAGAGGATGCCGCAGAACTTTCCTGCCACGCCTCCAGCTACATCGTGGAGACGCTGCTCGAGCGGCTGTGCAACGCCGGCTGCCGACTCGCGGAGCCGGGTGAATTTACGCAGCGCGCCTTTGTGAATGGTAAAATGGATCTCGCACAGGCAGAAGCGGTTGCAGACATTATCGCATCCGTTTCTTCAGCTCAGCACCGCGTGGCGATGAACCAGCTTCGAGGCGGATACTCTGCAGAATTGCGCGGTCTGCGCTCCCAGTTGCTGGAACTCACGGCGCTGCTCGAACTGGAACTGGATTTCAGCGAAGAGGACGTGGAATTCGCAGACCGTTCGCGCCTCCGGACCCTGCTGGACACTGCCTGCTCGCACTGCCGGCAGCTGGCGGAGTCATTCCGCGCGGGCAACGCCATCCGCAACGGCGTGCCCGTAGCGGTCGTCGGTGCACCCAACAGCGGGAAAAGCACCCTTTTGAATGCGATTTTGCGGGATGATCGCGCCATCGTGTCCGACATCCCCGGTACCACGCGCGACACGGTCGAAGAGACCTGCATTATCGACGGCGTGCTCTTCCGTTTCATCGACACGGCCGGCATCCGCAGCGCCTCCGACGAAGTCGAACAACTCGGCATCGAAAGGACTTTCCGGAAGATCGGCGAGGCCGAAATCGTGCTTGCGGTCGTGGATGCGTCCGCCCCCGAAACGGAGATTCGGGAGTCGATCCGGATGATTGCCGGAAAGGTGGATGCGAAGAGTCAAAACTTGGTGATTTTGATGAATAAAGTGGATCTTTTGGGGGGTAACAAAAATGTTAATGGTTTTAACAATTTTGTTTTAAATTCTGATATATCGAAATATAAAACAAAACTGTTGGAAATATCCGCCAAAGCCGGTCTCGGACTCGACGAACTGCGTTCCACCTTGGTTTCCTGCAGCGGACTGGCCTCCGCAACCGGCACTTTGGTGACCAATGCGCGTCACGCCGCAGCCCTTCGCACGGCCGCCACTTCCCTCTCCGCCGTCAGCGACGGCCTCGACCGCGGACTCCCCACGGACCTCCTGGCGGAGGATCTCCGCGCCGCTTTGGAAGCCCTCGGCTCAATAACCGGCCAGATCACCACCGACGAGACCCTCGGCGAGATCTTCTCACACTTTTGCATCGGCAAGTAAGTGCTTGATAATCAATTAGTTGCAAGTTCTGCAAAACTGTTATTTTTGTGCCAAAACTAGCTGAAAATGAACTCATCAAAGAGTTATTTCGGCTAGTTTCGCTTTTTGGGCGTTTAATCTGATCTCCGGTCATTTAAGAGCGTTTTGTCACAAGGTTTGTCACAAAATCACCTTTTGTGACAGAGTTTTGTCACAAATTTCTGAAAAAGTTACCAAACCCCGTGTTTTATGAAATGTTTTTGGAAAATTCACACGAATAAGTATCGGTTTTAAAACCGCTATAAAAGCGACTTAACTTAAACTCAATTATTTGGCTTAATTAGTTGAATATAAACTAGTTTATTGTTCAACTATATTTATTCAAAATTTGTTTGAATTTCTTTTGTAATTTCACCTTAAGCTATTATATTTGCGGTGGATTTGTCACGTGGCGCATTTGGAAAGTACGGATTTCCGGCGGCACATTAATGTTGAACACTTTTAAG
>CADASN010000025.1 GCA_902790635.1 uncultured Bacteroidia bacterium
CATTGCCCACACGAAAGTCCCTGAAAAGCGTCAGCGCCCTACGGGACCCAATGAACGAGGGGGCGGACCCCCTCGAGCACCCCTGCGTCGCTACGCTCCAATGTCCGGGCGTGGGTGCTGGAGATGTCCGTAAAACAGGGACATCTCCTCCGAAAAACGCGCTTATTGCAGGAGACGTCCTTGATTTAGGGACGTCTCCTCCACTAGACCGTCGGAATAAACCGCGATGTCCAGCATAAGTCACAGGACATCAGACCACAAGATTGTGATAGTCCATACTATTGACTATCAATCAACGACAAAAACACGGGTAGCTAAAAATCGCACCCGTGTTTACGGAACTTATTGAAAGACAGTTGATTAATCTATCACGGTTTTTTGATGCCGGAAGTAAAGGACCTGATGAGATTGATCCGTGGTAGTTCATGCCATTGACTATCAATTAACTACAAATACACGGGTGTCTGAAATCGATACCCGTGTTTTCGGTTTGTGTTGATAATGATCCCTTTGCGTTGGTACAATCTGCTGCGGCGGGCGGCGGGAGGAGCGCGTGGGCCTGCGCACGTTAGCCCGTGCGGACGGGGGCCGTGCGTAGGGTGCGTGGGGTCGACCGCCGCTATGGATGGATAGCCGCGATGGGATCGGGTGTGCCCGGACGGACGTTTTTGTCCGGACGGGCACAGCTCGATCCAGCGGCGCATCAGAACGATACAAAAAAGCGTAGCGGTCAAATATCAGGAAGATCAATCACTTACTAAAACACGGGTGGTTGAAAACAGCACCCGTGTTTACAGTACTTATTGAAGGACAGTTGATTAATCTATCACGGCTTTCGATGCCAGATGGGAGTACAGCTATCTGATCCCTGCGTCGCATGATGCATTGGTTTCGGGGATAATTTTGTATATTTGGAGAAAACCAAATCAGATGAGAAGATTGTTTTTTGCTGCGGTGGCAGCGGTGGCGCTGGCCGGCATGGTGTCTTGCGGGCAGCAAACCCGACATGAGTACCTCTTGGAGAAGGGATGGAAGTTCCACAAGGGTGACGGAGATTTCTTTGCGGTCTCGGTCCAGGATACGGACTGGGAACGCGTGACCGTCCCGCACGACTGGGCCATCTACGGACCTTTCGACGCTGACAACGATGCCCAGGTTGTCGCCATCGAACAGAATTTCGAGACCCAGGCGACCCTCAAGACCGGCCGCACCGGCGGCCTGCCCTATGTGGGTGTCGGCTGGTACCGTCTCGAATTCGAAGCGCCGGACTTCACCGACGGCAAATGCGCGGAACTTCTCTTCGACGGCGCGATGAGCCAGGCCAAAGTCTATCTCAACGGCCGTTATGTCGGAGAGTGGCCCTACGGCTACAACTCCTTCCATTTCGACGTGACGGAGTACCTACGCAATGACGGAGGCCCCAACACCCTTGCCGTTCGTCTCGAGAACCTCCCCGAATCCTCTCGTTGGTATCCCGGCGCCGGTCTCTACCGCAACGTCCACCTGATCGTTACGGATCCGGTCCACATCCCGGTCTGGGGGACACAGCTCATCTGCCGGGACATCACAGACAAGTCCGCCACGGTCGATCTGAGAATCAGCCTGGAAGGGACGGCGAGCCAGGTCCGGACGGACATCATTTCACCCGACGGCCGTCGAGTAGCTTCCTCTGACGAGTGCGCCCCTGCAGAAGACGGCCGCCTGCAGCAGGAGATCCGCGTCCCCCGGCCGCAGCGCTGGTCGCCCGAGAGCCCGGCCCTCTACAAGGCCGTGACTTCCGTCTATGCCGACGGCAAAAAGGTGGACGAATACACCACCCCCTTCGGCATCCGCACGATCGAACTCATCGCCGACAAAGGTTTCTTCCTGAACGGAAAGGTCCGCAAATTCCAGGGCGTCTGCAATCACCACGACCTGGGCCCGCTCGGCTCCGCCGTCAACGAGGCGGCCCTGCGCCGCCAGCTGACGCTCCTCAAGGAGATGGGCTGCGATGCCATCCGCACCTCCCACAACATGCCGGCACCCGAACTCGTCCGCCTCTGCGACGAGATGGGCTTCATGATGATGCTGGAGCCCTTCGACGAATGGGACATCCGCAAATGCCGCAACGGCTACCACCTTTTCTTCGACGAATGGGCCGAGAAAGACATGGTCAACATGCTGCACCAGTACCGCAACGACCCGGCCGTGGTCTTCTGGAGCATCGGCAACGAAGTCCCCAGCCAATGTGACACCTCCGGGTACAACACGGCGAAATTCCTCTCGGACATCTGCCATCGCGAGGACCCCACCCGCTTCACCACCTGCGGCATGGACCAGGTCCTCTGTGTGCTGAACAACGGCCTCGCCGGCCTGCTCGACGTCCCGGGCTTCAACTACCGGGTCCATCTTTACGAACAGGCCTATGACGTGCTGCCGCACAAGCTGGTGCTCGGCAGCGAGACCGCCTCGACCATCTCTTCCCGCGGCGTGTACAAATTCCCGGTCGAGAAGACCCCGCGCGTCCGCCACGAAGACCGGCAGTGCTCTTCCTACGACCTCGAGTATTGCTGGTGGTCCAACGTGCCCGACATCGACTTCGCGATGGCCCAGGACAAGGAATGGGAGATCGGCCAGTTCGTCTGGACCGGTTTCGACTACCTGGGTGAGCCGACCCCTTACGAGGCCATGCCCAACCACAGTTCCAACTTCGGTATCATCGACCTGGCGTCCATCCCGAAGGACCGTTACTACCTCTACCGCAGCGTCTGGCGCCCGGATGCGGAGACCCTGCACATCCTGCCGCACTGGACCTGGCCGGGCCGCGAAGGCGAGGTGACTCCGGTCTTCGTCTATACCAATTACCCCGAGGCGGAGCTCTTCGTCAACGGCCGGAGCCAGGGCCGTCGCAGCAAGGACCTCTCGGATGAGCAGGGCCGCTACCGCCTGATGTGGAACGACGTCGTCTATGAGCCGGGCGAGGTCAAGGTGGTCGCGTACAACGCGAAAGGCAAGGCCGTGGCGGAGCAGAGCGTACGCACGGCCGGCGAGCCGGACCACCTGGAGCTCAACGCGGACCGCACGGTCCTTCAGGCGGACGGCAAGGACCTCGCCTACGTCGAGGTCAGCATCGTGGACCGGGATGGCAATCTCTGCCCGTCTGACGGGCGTCTGGTGTCCTTTGCTACCGAAGGCGACGGCGGGTCCTACCGCGCGGCCGCCAACGGCGACCCGACCTGCCTGGATCTCTTCCACCTGCCGCAGATGCACCTGTTCAACGGCAAGCTCACGGCCCTCGTGCAGGCCTCGGAGCAAGGGGGCAATGTCAAACTGACCGCCTCCGCACCGGGGGTGCAGAGCGGCAGCGTGACCCTCCGGGTCAAAGCTCGTCCTTGATGTTGTAGCGGTTGCGCTCGGCGTTGGACCGGGCTACCATCTCGCCGATGAATCCGGCGAGGAAGAGCATTACGCCCAGGACGATGGCGAGCAGTGCCAGATAGAAAAGCGGCTGGTCGGTAACGGCGCGGAACTTCAGCCCCTGCGCCTGGTGCACCAGTTTCGCGACGATGATCCAGACCGTCATCACGAATCCCACGAAGAACATCAGCAGCCCGCTATAGCCGAAGAAATGCATCGGATCCTTGCCGAAACGGGTCAGGAACCAGAGCGTCTGCAGGTCCAGGAAGCCGTTGACGAAGCGGCTCATCCCGAATTTGCTCTTGCCGTATTTGCGTTTCTCGTGGTGCACCGGCTTTTCGGTGATCCTGGTGTAGCCGGCGTTCTTGGCCAGGTAGGGGATGTAGCGGTGCATCTCCCCATAGACCTCGATACTCTTGACCACTTCCTGGCGGTAGGCCTTCAGCCCGCAGTTCATGTCGTGCAGCTTGAGCCCGGTGATGCAGCGGGCGGTGGCGTTGTAGAGCTTCGACGGGAGGTTCTTCGTCAGGGCATTGTCCTTGCGGTTCTGCTTCCAGCCGGAGACCAGGTCGAAGCCGCCGTCCTTGATCATCTTGTACATCTCCGGGATCTCGTCCGGCGAGTCCTGCAGGTCGGCGTCCATCGTGAAGACGACTTCGCCCTGCGCGCGTTCGAAGCCGCAGTAGAGGGCGGCGGACTTGCCGTAGTTGCGCCGGAAGCAGATGCCGTGGATGCAGGGGTTGGCGATCGCCAGCTCCTGCACCGTCTGCCAGGTGCCGTCGATGCTGCCGTCGTCGACGAAAATGATTTCGTAGCTGTAGCCGTGCTCCTGCATCACGCGGGCGATCCAGGCCGAAAGCTCCGGCAGGGATTCGCGCTCGTTGAAGGCAGGGATGATGACAGAGATGTCCATTTCTTCTTACTGATTGTCAGTGAATGGATTCTGCGGCCGGATAGACGCAGAGAAGATGGCGGAGAGGATGGTGCCGAACAGCCAGCAGTAGATCAGATTGCCGAAGAAGGAGATCGTGGGCATGCGCGGGATCATCTCTTCGACGGCACTCATCGCGTTGGAGTCCATCATCGGGTTGTCCGCCAGGACGTCGAGTGCCTGGCTGAAGGTGTCCGGCGCGATGAAACTGACGTAAGCCAGGTAGAAGGCCGAATATAGCAGGGCGGAGAGCAGGGCCGTGATCATCCCGAAGCGGAAGACGCGGTTGCGGTCAGCCTCGGGCTCCGCTGCTGCGAATTTCCGCATGAAAAGACGCATCAGATAGATGCAGGCGATGAATTTGGCAAGCCACAACAGGCCGTTGACCAGCCCCATCAAGATTGCGGAACCGTTTTCGGCGACCTTGCCGAGGAGCATCGTAAGCAGCAGATAGACGATCGACACGCCTCCAAGGACCAGCCCGGCCTTGCCGGCGCTCTCCCACATGATGTTCTTCTTTTCTGTCATAACAAAGACAAAGATAGCAATTTTTCGGCAAGTCGGCTGGCCTGCCGACCGGCAAAGACCCGCGGCCGTTGTTTTTTGTCGACATGATCGGGGAATCTATTTGCAGGATGGTGTGATAGTTGCAAAAAAAAACTATATTTGTACGATAACACCTTGAAAATAACCAAACACTTTCGGATATGAAAAGAATTCTTTTACTGATTGTGGCCCTGGTGCTGGCTTGCAGCCTGGCTTCCGGGCAGAGCATTCTGGAGCGCCTGAAGCAGAGAGGGCGCGAAGTCATTGAGAATGTCGTGACAGGACAGAATAACAACCAGCAGCAGGAGCAGACGCAGGTTGAGCAGCACGAGCACAACCACGCAGCCGAAGGCTGGACCTGCCCCGAGTGCGGCCACCAAGGCAATACCGGTAAGTTCTGCGAGGAGTGCGGCGCGAAGCAGCCGACCGGCGAAGCTGCCACCTGGGACTGCCCCGAGTGCGGCCACAAAGGCAACACCGGCAAATTCTGCGAAGAATGCGGCGCCCAACAGTCTACTGTAGCCAGCGCCAAGACGGAGGAGGTCAAGAGCGACTTCGTGCGCGGCAGCGTCATCCTCTTCCAGGACGACTTCAAGAATGAGCAGGTGGGCGAGTTCCCGTCCAAGTGGGACATCCAGGGTGACGGCAGTGCCGAGACGGCGGTCATCAACGGCCAGAAGTATCTGCACCTCACGACAGATTACAATTTCGTGGAGCCGCTGATGGAGAATATGAAATCCTATCTGCCTGATGTCTTCACCCTCGAGTGGGATGTTTTCTGCAGCAAAGCGGGAGATTTTGGCGCGTCCAGCCTGGAACTGATCTTTGATATGGGGCAGCAGAATGACCGGGTCGGACAATTCGAGTTTGCATACCGTTCCTGGAATCCTGATTACTGGACACAATATAGTTATCAAAAACCTAACAGCGAAGATGCCGTAAGTGGAACCAATGAATATGATGCTCTTAAGTCGATTATCAAAGAGGGCCAGTGGAACCATTTCGCCGTGTCGTTCAACAAGCGCGCGCTCAAGATCTACATCAATGACCACCGCATCATCAATCTGCCGAACGTGCAGGCTCCCGAGCGCTTCAAGTTCTGGTCCAACGGCGAATACAAGTATGTAGGCTTTACCAACGTGCTCCTCTGCGCCGGCGCCAAGGAACTCTATGAGCGCGAGACGACCAACCTCTCCGAGGCCGCCAAGGCTGTGGAGCAGGCCATCGCCCAGACCGGCAAGTTCGTGACCAACAACATCCTCTTCGATACCGGCAAGGCCACCATCAAGCCGGAGTCCCAGGCGGAGATCGACAAAATCGCCGAGTATATGAAGGCCAACCCGACCGTCCGCTTCGAGGTCCAGGGCCACACCGACAGCCAGGGCTCCGATGCCGTCAACGACCCGCTCTCCCAGCAGCGCGCAGAGGCCGTCGTGAAGGCCCTCGAGGCACAGGGCGTGGATGGCTTTAACCTCCGCGCCGTCGGCAAGGGCTCCCACGAGCCCGTGGCTGACAATAGCACTGATGCCGGCCGTGCCCAGAACCGCCGCGTCGAGTTCATCAAGAAATAAGAGATTCGCCGGTCAAGCCGGCGAATGACGGAGATACAAGCGCCGCGGTCCCGGAGGATCGCGGCGCTTGTTTTCATCTTGATGCTGATTACAGATAATCGTTGATGATGGCGTCGTAGACGTCCGGGGTCCACTCCAAGTAGTGGAGATTGTACTTCTGGATCTCGTAGAACTCCTTGAAAGTGCCGGCATTGCTCCGGCCGTCATATTTCAGACAGCAGCCGTTGGACGGATCGACCCAATATTTCATCTTGATGCCGCCGTAGCCGTCGGTGTCAAAGACCCAGCACTTCACGCCGGCCACAATTTCGTTGCCCGCATAGTACTCGCCGAGGCTGTTGGCCGGATCTGACTGGATGGATTTGTAGAACTCGCTGTCGGCGAAGAAGTCGAGCGGCGCGAAGTTCTCCAGGCCTTCCCACTCTTCCGGCTCCAGGGATTCTCCGTCCGTGGCTTCGTGGTCGAAGCCCTGCTCGCCGACGTACTCCTTGCACTTGTGGGTAGCGAGGTTGTAAGCCTTCCAGTAGCCCAGGCTGCCGTCGTCCTCCAGATTCTTCTCGATCAGGATGGATCCGATCCTGGCATAAATGAAATTACCGGTATCGAAATAATAATTGTCCTTCGGAGCCTTGTATTCATACTTGCCGGTCCAGACAGTCGTCTCATCCTCTTCCTCCTCTTCTCCGACACCGTCGGTCTTGCCCGTCGCGCGGGCGACCACGGTCACCATCCGGTAATGAACACTGTCTCCGCAGAAGGCTACGACCTTCGTCGTGCCCAGCGCGATTCCCTTGATAATGACGGTATTCCCTTTCTCCTCAAGCTCCACTACGTCATCTTCGTTACTGTCCAGGAAGTCGAAGACGACTTCCGATCCGGCCGGGAAGGTGGTAACCCAGGTAAAACTTGTGCCCAGCGGGATGGTCACGGGCGCCACCTCGGTTTCCCCGGCATTCTGCGCGAAGCACACGGCGCACAGCAGCACTGAGAGTAAAGTAATGAGTCTTTTCATTTGCTATAAAGATTGATAGTTATTTCTTCATGGCGTTCAGCTGGTCTTGGAGCTGCTTTTTGAGGGCGGCGGTGCCGCCGCTCGTCTGGGTGGGGTTGGGGATGTCTTTCGCCGTAGGCTTGTCGGTGAAGGAGGTGACCTCGAAGCTCTGTACATCCACCTTTTGGCCGAGATCGTTGGTCCCCTTGATGCGGATACTATAGACGAAGCCGTATTCCTTGTCCAGCCAGAGGGTCGAAACCAGGTGGCCCCTGCCCAGTTCGGTGGTCGATTCGATGTCCACGATCCAGCAGGGCCGCCCGCAGCAGGTCCCTTCCTGCGCCTGGCTGAAATCGTAGTCCTTCGGGAGGTCGGCCCTTACGGGATAATTCTTGCGGAGCTGGTAAGCGAGCGCGCCCGTCAAAGAGTCGTTGTCGTACGCGTGCTCCCAGGTGACCTTGCCTCCCTGGTAGATGGTATTCTTGTAATGGCCGTCCGGCGTGGCCTCGAGGATCTCGCATTTTATGATGGTGCCTTGCAGCTTGGTCTGGATATAGGCCTTGTCCCCGACCCGTGTGATCAGGACCGTCTGGTCCGACTGCGGGATGGCTGCCGATGCACTGACGTACGTATGCTGGACGAAGACCAGCGAGAAATCCTTTTCGTACCAGTTGACGGGTTCTGCTGGTGCGACCGTCGCAGCCTCCACGGCCTCCGGCGAAAAAGCGGTCCCGCCATCCAGCACCGCGGGCTCTTCACTCGAGAGATCCGCATCCTGCAACTCTGTCAGGAGGTTCTGGACGAACCGGCAGGAAGAAAGCAGTGCGAGCAGGCAGAAAAGAGGAAGTAATTGTTTCATATCGCAATATATACAAAAAAATACGATATTTGTACAAAGTACCAAATAATGCCTGCTTGTATGAAAAAGATCCTTGCATTTCTGGTGGCGTTGACCGCCGCCTTCGTGTTGGCGGCGCAGGAAGCGCCGGGCGTGACGCCGATAAGCGAAATTGACCTGCTGGTCGATGAGACGGTACGTTTCATCCCGGCCGGACCGCTGCTGACCGGAATGTCCGTCGAAGAGGGAGAAGAGTTCCTCGAAGTGAGCCGTGCCGGCTATATGCTGACCATGAAAGGCCTGCGCGCCGGCGATGCCAAGCTTCGCCTGGACCTGCGCGACGGGCAGACCTCGACCTTGATCGTCCACGTGATCAGGGTCCGTGTGCGCCCCATCCTCAAGCCGGAGGAGCCCAAACCGGAGGAGCCTAAGGCGCCCGAGTGGACGGGCACCTACGAACTCCGCCTGCCGGAGAGCAACTACAGCATCATCTATCATTCGTTCAACGAGGATGGAAGGGAGCGGATGTGGGAGAGTTATTCCTGCGTCGGCAACGTGTTCGTGGAAGGGGAGTCCTTCGAGTCCGAAGACGGCTATGACGGGATGGAGCACATCATCAATATGTACGACTTCAACACGGGCCTGGGCTACAGCGGAGGCTTGAAGCCGAACGGGCGTTACGCAATGTATTATGCCGACGGCGACCAGATCGCTCCCGAGAACGAGACTTATGCGCGTGACTGGTTCAAGACCTATGCCCCCGAGACCCTCGCCGATGCGCTGTACGGTATTGATCCGGCGGCCTTCGGCCGGGACAACCACGGCGATGACAATCTGATGAACGGCACTATCATGCAGCGCATCCGCATGACGGGCGGCAACCAATCCCAGCTGAAGCGCTACTACAAGGGCGAAGAAATCGTCTGCGGCCGGAATTGCTGGGTCTTTGACTTCCGTGGCAAGAACTTCTATGGCTACGGCGGCTATTGCGTTTGGGTCGATACTGAGACGGGCCTGGTCCTGCGCCATGAGGCTGAGGAGGGCGGCGGCTTCATCGTCACCCGCTTCGATCTCGACTACCGCGAGTGGGATATCCAAATCCGCCCGGAACTGTTTGAATAGCGTGATGGCTTAATCCATGATGAAAAAAACCTGTATCCTCCTTTTGCTCTTCGTGTCCTGCGTCGGGACAGGCTGGGCGCAGCAGAAGGATGTTGACGAGATGATCAAGAAGCTGGAGGCCGCCCGGAGCAAACTGTCTCCCGCGCACCAGCATATCCTCTTTGAGGATTTCGCCTCCACGGGCGTATTTGCCTTTGGCTATATCGAGGCGCCCGCCGACACCCCTGCCGGGTCGGGCGTCACGCAGCCGCAGGGGACGGCCGCCGAGAACCTGGCGGCATCGTTGGATCTTCCCGACAACTATACCGTCTGGATCCAGTCCGCCGGCGACTGGTATGTCAGCGTACGCAAGGACCGGACCGCCGTCTTCCTGAAGCTGAAAGACGCCGGAGGCGATATGGACTTCAACCGCGGCAGCGGCTGGTGCATCCAACCGACAGGTAACGGCTTCGCCAAATACCCGTACACGAATGGGGCCTGGGGCGCTGCGCAGCCCGTTGCGGCGGATGCCGTGCAGGCGGCCATCGACGGGTGGCAGCAGGAATTCATCCTCACCCCTGCCGGAAATATGGGCAGCGACCGCGTGAAACTGTTCGAAAAGGCCGCCTATTTCGACGACCTGGACATTGCTCTCCCCAAAAACTGACCTGCCCTATGAAAAAGATCTTCACTCTCATCATAGCTCTCCAGGTCATCGGCCTTCCTTCCAAGGCGCAGGAGCCGCTTTCCCCGGAGGTGAACCGGATGATCGAATACCTGATGCTGGCCGACGAGGCCGGCCTTGACGTACCCCTCTACATCATGGAACTCAGCGACCAGCTGGCTATGCTCTCCCTGACCAATTATATGGATCAGGAGATCCTGGATCAGGGAGCCGCGGCGGCGGAACTGTACGCCCACCCGCTGGTGTGTACGAACTATGCCGCCTGCCTGATGAAGCAGCGCAAATACGGCAGTGCCCTGCATTATCTCAACAAAGCCTGGAAGCAGGATAACCAGAATGTGATGGTTGCCACCAATATGGCCCGCTGCCACTACGAGATGGGAGACGAAAAGAATTGTGAGGCTTTCCTGAACAAGGCGCTCTCGCTGAATCCCGATTACGGCCTGGCCCTGCAGCTCAAAGCCACCCTGCTGCTGAAGAAGAAAACGCAGGAGAGCAACCTGGAAGCTGTGGATTATGTGCTTCGCAGCGCCCTGGACGTGTGGAACGGAGTTTCCGTACAGCAGTTCAACTCGCTCATTGCCGAGATGCAGAAACTATTCCTCTATTACGATGGTAATCACCTGAATCTGCCCGATGATTTAAAGACGCTGCCCACCCCGCTGGACGGGAAGGAACGGTACTTCCGGCAGATTATACGTGAAGGGCGCGTGTGGGCGGATGAACCTCCTGCCGACAAGTTCCCCTACCCTCATTTTATGGGCACGTGGGAATATGAACAGAACAACGGGTCCAATATAGCCAGCGCCGCCTTCGGAATAGATATGAATATCTGGGAAAAAGCCCAAAGCGTGAAGATTCCCTTTGAGTCATCTGAGTACCCTGGGGAATATACCGGAATGATGGGGGGCGATGAGTACCAGCCGGACTCCAGGGCTTTCCACATGACCCTCCTGGCCTACTTCTATCACCAGATCAAGCTGCTGGAGGCCAGAAAAAAGGCCGAACAATACGAGGAAAAGGAAACGGAACCCTATAGGATACGGATGGAAAAGGCGCAGGAGGCCCTGATGGAGAAGATGACAGAACAGGCTGAGAACCCATTGGTCGTCATTACGCCGGCGATGCTCAAAGCCTATGGGGAAAAGTATTATCAGGCCGGAAAAGAATATGTCAACGCCTGCGCCAGAGCCCACGTATCGGCCTGGGAAAAATATAAAAGGCCGGCCCTGGAGGCCTATTCAAAAGACATCAAGACCGGGCTTATCTATATCGGCAACGACACGGGTTTTGAATATATCCAGAGCCGATTTGACAAGGATATCGCAACGATTTATGAATATAATGAGCTTGTTTACCTCGCCGAAATGCAGGGTGAAATAAACGGGGAACATGGGCTGGCATCTCTGGGCGATGATCTCCTTGCCGAACTGCGCAAGCAGGACCAGGATTATCAGGATTACCTCACCCATTCCCGCAACCGACGCTATCTGGAATGGGACTCCGACCAGAAGCTCCGGGCCGCCGGGATGAAAGACCTGAACCGGTCGAAAGACCCCGTTCCGTCCGTCAGCGTAAAAATCGGCCCGTTCAGCCTGCAAGTCGGCATTGACCGCCGCAACAGGATCCATTTCAACTACGATTCACCCGATTATTCTTACAACAAAGTATACAATATGGAAACGGGTGCCTCTGCCACGACGGAGCTCCGGGAAGTCAAAATGACGGGCGATTATGCCAGCGACGTTGCGACCACCTTGATGCAGGATTTTACTTCGCGCGGACACCTGTCCTATACCCCCGAAATTGGAGAACGCTCCGGTGTGCAGGTAGTTACCGACGGACGCGGAAACATCATAGAGTCTTCCAATATCGAGCAACAGAGTGCCTCGGTGAGCCTGAGTACCAATGCTCCCGCATCCGGACTACCTGGTTTCGTGGCCGACAACCTGAACGTGGGCGTGACGTATTCAGTCAGGAAGTCCAGTATCAAGGCCAACCGCTACGGAGCCTCGGTCGTCCCGATGAGTCCCCGCTCTACCGTTACCTTTGATATCGGCGTGGGTGTAAAGGGATTCAACATCTTTTCCGGCAGTTTCGGCGCTGCCCAAGGCGGATTTTAACAAAACGGTTATATGAAAAAAGTCATTTTTGCCATCTCGCTTCTGTGCTTCGGCCTCGTAGCGGCCGCGCAGAGCCCTTTCACCTGCACCACGCAGGGCGCTAAGCTGCGCTACATGAACACGGATGCCCAAGGCAAGGAAGTCACGACCTCGGAGATTGAAGTCACCGCGGTGGAAGTCTCCGGCGAGAGCTATAGCGTCACGCAGGTGACAACCATCTATCTCAACGGGAAGCGCTTCATGAAACCCGTCGAAACCAAGGTTACCGTCCGGGACGGCGACGTGATGCTGACGATGGACGGGAGCACGAACGTGTCGGCCGATGCGAACGCCTTCGCCCTGCCCAAGCGGCTGGCCGTGGGCCTGGAACTGCCTGTCGGCGAGGCGGAAATAAGCTTGAACGGACTCCAGGTGAAGCAGACCACGACCTTCCACAAGGTGGTCGCTCGCGAGGAAATCACCGTGCCCGCAGGCACCTTTGACTGTTATGTCGTGGAGCGGCAGTATACGGCGGAGACGATGGGCATATCGACGAAAAGCACCATCAAGACCTGGTATGCCCGGGGCATCGGGACGGTCAAGTCCGAGACCTACGATGAAGAAAACAAGCTGCGTTCCGGTATGATCCTGATCGAATACCTTGCACGATGAGAAGATTCTTTTTATCCTTGTTTTTCGCCCTTGTCGCCATCGTCGCCGGGGCGCAGGAGCGGCTCGTCGTCCAGGGTGTCGGCGAGTTGGTCGGGGACGATTTCGCGCCCCGCTACGCAGTACTTACCGAAAAGTACTACAACAGCATGGAATGGATGGCACTTAATGAGAAGATTGACCGCTACATCTCCGCGCACGCTTTCGACACCGAGGTCACGGAGGACGATCCGCTGTTCGACTGGAAGGCGTACATCGCCAATATGGAAGAGGCGATCGAGAATTTCACCAAGGAGGGCAACGAGGAGATGGCACGAGCCTACCGGGAGTCGCTCGAAGAGGCGAAGAAGTACAAGGAGGAGATGGAGCAGATGGTCGGGACGATCAAGGCCGAGGCCGCGGAGAATGCCGAAGGCCTGGACCGCCAGGAGCTGTTGGACGAGGTCCTGAAACACGCCGTCGGCGGCCGCCTCTGGTACTTCGCCCAGGCGTACGGTGACGGCCGTTACGCGGCGGTCCGCGAGATATTCATCGACGAGGAGGAGAACGCCGTCGGCCTGATGGACGCCCAGGGCAAGATGGTCATCCCCGCCCGCTACGAGAGCCTGTATATGCGCGACTATCCCAATGCCGACGGCAAGTGTGTCGTGCTCGCCTACAAGGAGATCTCCCGGGAGAGCGACCAATGGGAAGTCAGCGTATTCCGGGAAGACGGGACGCTCGCCACGCCGCAGACTTTCGCCGGGGCGAAGATCCTCGACCAGGTGGAGCTGTTCAGTGTGCACTTCCGGGACGGCGGCTGGGGCGTGGTGGACGGCAGCGGCCGCGTCATCACCCAGCGCAAATACAAGAAGATCGACTGGAACTCGAACAACCTCCTCAGCCCCTCGCAAGGCTATTTCGTCTACGGCGAGCGTGACGGCGTCAACTACATCATCTCCCCGACCGACGGCTCCGAGATCGGCACCTTCAAGTTTGTCGCCGGAGAAAGCCACGAAGTCAACTACTATCCCGGCAAGGATCCCAGATAATAGATTTGCCTGACGACGACGGCTTGCCGTGCGTGAGCGTCGCGGAGGGCGGAGCGGAAATTGGTTTTTCGGCAAACTTGTCCGAAAAAAAATTTTCGTCCGCCCGCGGGGCATTGCAAGCCGGGAATGAATATTTTTTTGCTATCTTTGTAGGCTTAAACAATTTTGAACGATATGTTGACGATTGCATTCACCGATGGCACCATCCGTCCCTGGGACGACGATGAGGCGAAACACATCTTCTGGCACTCTTCCGCACACCTGATGGCGGAGGCGCTTGAGGCGCTCTACCCGGGCGTCAAGTTCGGCGTGGGCCCGGCCGTGGAGACCGGATTCTACTACGACGTGGACCTGGGCGACCGGCAGATTTCCGACGCCGATCTCAAGGCGGTCGAGGACAAGATGATCGAGCTGGCACGCACCAAGGAAACCTTCGAGCGCAAGGAGGTGTCCAAGGCGGATGCGATGGCTTACTTCTCTGAGAAAGGCGACCAGTACAAGTGCGAGCTCATCCAGGACCTGGAGGACGGCACGATCTCGTTCTACACGAACGGCGCCTTCACCGACCTCTGCCGCGGTCCGCACATCAAGCATGTGGACGACATCAAGGCCGTCAAGCTGACCGCCATCGCCGGCGCCTACTGGAAGGGCGACCAGAACCGCGAGCAGCTGACCCGCATCTACGGCGTGACCTTCCCCAAGAAGAGCATGCTCGACGAGTATCTCAAGATGCTCGAGGAAGCCAAGAAGCGCGACCACCGCAAGCTCGGCAAGGAGATGGAGCTCTTCACCTTCTCCTCCCGCGTCGGCCTCGGCCTGCCGCTGTGGCTGCCGCGCGGCGCCGTGATGCGCAACATCCTGGAGAACTTCCTCCGCAAGAAGCAGGCGGAACTGGGCTACCTCCCTGTCGTGACTCCGCACATCGGAAGCAAGGACCTCTATGTGACTTCCGGCCACTATGCCAAGTACGGAAAGGATTCCTTCCAGCCGATCCGCACCCCGCAGGAAGGCGAGGAATACATGCTCAAACCGATGAACTGCCCGCACCACTGCGAGATCTTCCGCAGCGCCCCCCGCTCCTATCGCGACCTGCCGCTGCGCTTCGCCGAATTCGGCACCGTGTACCGCTACGAACAGAGCGGCGAGCTCCACGGCCTGACGCGCGTGCGCGGTTTTACCCAGGATGACGCCCACCTCTTCTGCCGCCCGGACCAGCTCCAGGAGGAGTTCGAGAAGGTGATCGACCTCATCCTCTATGTCTTCAAGACGCTGAAGATGACCGACTACATGGCCCAGATCTCCCTGCGTGACCCGTCCAACAAGGAGAAATACATCGGCTCCGACGAGAACTGGGAGAAGGCCGAGAAGGCCATCATCGACGCTGCTGCGAAGAAGGGCCTGAAGACCGTGGTGGAGCTTGGCGAGGCCGCTTTCTACGGTCCGAAGCTCGACTTCATGGTCAAGGACGCCATCGGCCGCCGCTGGCAGCTCGGCACCATCCAGGTGGACTACAACCTCCCGGAGCGTTTCGAGCTGGAGTTTACGGATGCCGACGGCAGCAAGCAGCGCCCGGTGATGATCCACCGCGCTCCCTTCGGTTCGCTGGAACGCTTCACGGCCGTCGTGCTGGAGCACACCGCCGGCCATCTGCCTGTCTGGCTCTCGCCGGATCAGGTTAAGGTCTTGCCAATCAGCGAAAAATATGAAGATTATGCTGAAAAAGTTTGCGAATTGCTTAAAAATTCCGAAATTCGCGCTTCCATAGATGCCCGCAACGAGACGCTTGGCAAGAGGATCCGGGAGATTTCCCTGCTCAGAGTGCCTGTGATCGCGATTGTCGGCGAGAAAGAAGCCACGGAAGGTACTGTCTCTGTCCGCAGGGAGGGTGTCGACCAGGGCTCCATGTCCGCTGAGGGGTTCGTGGAATATTTGAAAGCAGCAATTGCTGAAGAACTTAAAGTTTAAGGAGGATTTAACCATCGCTGGACCTTACAGACCGAAGCCCTCGGGCTTCAAACCGGGCGGTCGGAGACCCGATCCTCGTCAGCCGCAGAAGCGGGACGAGAATGAGTTGAACATCAACGAGCAGATCACCGCGACGCAGGTGCGGCTGGTCGGAGAAAACATCCCCGAGCAGGGCGTGTATCCGATTGCCAAGGCTTTGCAGATGGCGGAAGAGCTGGAACTGGACCTGGTGGAGATCAGCGGCAAGGCTGATCCGCCCGTGTGCCGGATCCTGGACTACCAGAAGTATCTCTACCAGCGGAAGAAGAAGGCCAAGGAGATGAAGGCCAACGCCGCCAAGGTGGTGATCAAGGAGATCCGTTTCGGTCCCAACACCGACGAGCACGACTTCCAGTTCAAACTCAAGCACGCGCAGGAGTTCCTGCAGGAAGGTTCGAAGGTCAAGGCGACCATCTTCTTCCGCGGACGCTCGATCATGTTCAAGGACCAGGGAGAGAAGCAGCTGCTGCGCTTCGCCGTCGAGCTCGAAGAATTCGGCCGCGCCGAAAACATGCCGGTGCTCGAAGGCAAGCGAATGACCATGATGATTGCTCCTGTCAAAAAGAAATAGGAGATCATATATTACTAACAATTAATTATTTACAACAATGGCAAAGCTTAAATCCAACTCCGGTGCCAAAAAGCGCTTCACGCTTACCGGATCGGGAAAGATCAAGAGGAAGCATGCTTACCACAGCCACATCCTCACCAAGAAAACCAAGAAAAACCAAGAAGCGCAAGAGAAATCTTGATCACTTCACCCTGCTCGACAAGGCCGATTACGGCCGCGTAAAAGAAATGTTGGTTCTCTAAAAGTATTGAATTATGCCTAGATCAGTCAACTCTGTCGCCTCCAGGGCGCGCCGCAAGAAGATTCTCAAGAGAACCCGCGGTAACTTCCTTTCCAGGAAGAATGTTTGGACCGTAGCCAAGAACACCTACGAGAAAGGTTTGACCTATGCATACCGTGACCGCAAGGCCAAGAAGCGCAATT
This sequence comes from uncultured Bacteroidia bacterium, assembly GCA_902790635.1. Lineage (GTDB taxonomy): Bacteria > Bacteroidota > Bacteroidia > Bacteroidales > UBA932 > Cryptobacteroides. The sequence continues at coordinate 16,860 of CADASN010000025.1, forward strand.
TCCGCGCTCTCTGGATCCAGCGTATCAACGCCGCCGCCCGCCAGTACGGTATGTCCTACTCCCAGTTCATGGGCAAGCTGAACGCCCAGAATATCGGGCTGAACCGCAAGGTCCTCGCCGACCTCGCGATGAACAACCCGCAGGCGTTCGAAGCGATCATCAATTCTGTAAAATAGTGTAGATGAGCCTGAAGGAATTCACCCAAAACCGATGGACAAAGCTCTGTTTCTGGGCTTTGCTCTACATCGCATGGGTGGTCTGGCTCGGGAACTTCTGGTGGCTCTTCGGCCTGGTGGTGATCTTCGACATCTTCATCACCCGCAAGGTCCACTGGAACTTCTGGAAGAAGCGCTACAAGGAAGGGGAGAAGCACAGCAGCTGGAATGACTGGCTCGACGCCATCATCTTCGCGGTGATCGTGGTCACCTTCATCAACACCTTCTTCTTCCAGGCCTTCAAGATTCCTTCATCCTCGATGGAGAGAAGCCTCTATACCGGAGACCATCTCTTCGTGAGCAAATTGACATACGGTCCTCGGATCCCCCAGACACCCCTGACGATCCCGTTCACGCACAATACCATTTTCGGCAAGGAGTCATATTCGACCCTGATCCAGAATGATTACCGCCGCTTGAAGGGATTCCGGGAAGTCCGCCGCGGTGATTGCGTGGTATTCGGATTCCCCAACGGGGACACCGTCCTGCGCAAGTATCCGGTCGAAGACTACCACATGCTGGTACGCACCCTCGGCCAGGAAGCGGTCGACAAGCTGGGAGAGAAGATTGTCCGCCCGATGGACAAAAAAGACCATTACGTGAAGCGTTGCGTCGCGATCCCGGGGGATTCCCTGGAGGTACGGGACGGCCTGGTGTGGGTCAACGGCGAGCAGCAGACGGTTTACCCCGGCATCCAGCTCAGCTACAGCGTCCGCACCAACGGCCAGAAGATCAACGCCAAGACGTTGGAGAAGATGGGTCTGGGCCAGGCCGATGCCTGGTTCGATCCCGCGCTCCCCGGCTATCCGATGATGAGCCTCACCGCCGCGATGCTGGAGGAGGTGCAGAAGCTGCCCAACGTCGTGAGCGCGACCCCGAACCTGGACACCGATCCGACCGGCCGGGAGGTGGAGATTTTCCCCTTCACGAAGGACACCGGGTGGACCCGGGACAACTTCGGGCCGCTCTGGATCCCCCGCAAGGGGGTGACGGTTCCGCTCACGCAGGACAATGTCGCGCTCTATGAGCGGGTCATCTCCGCCTACGAAGGCGGTGACGTCCGGCAGGCGCTCCTCGAGGGTTCATACACGTTCAAGCAGGATTATTACTTCATGATGGGAGACAACAGGCACAATTCCCTCGACTCCAGATACTGGGGATTTGTCCCTGAAAACCACATTGTCGGGAAACCGGCTGTGATCTGGCTCTCAACAGACAGCGGGAAACGGTTCCCGAACAATATCAGGTGGCGCAGATTCCTGAAGTTTCTGTAGGTTCCAATTTGGAAATCAGAAAATTAAAAGCGATATTTGCACCCCCATTGCGAGAAATAGAATAAAAAAGATACAATCATGGCAAAAGTTTGTCAAATCACCGGAAGGAAGAGAATGAAAGGCAACAACGTTGCCCATTCCAAGCTGCGCACCAAGCGCGACTTCTCCCTTAACCTCAAGAACAAGCGGTTCTGGAGCGAGGAGGAGCAGAGGTATGTGACCCTCAAGGTCTCTTGCAAGGGTATGCGGATCATCAAGAAGAACGGCCTCGAGGCCACGCTTCGCGATGCCAAGAAGAAAGGATTGATTAACCTTGTTTAATTTTTAGGACTATGGCAAAGAAAACGAAAGGAAACAGGGTGCAGGTCATCCTCGAGTGCACGGAGCAGAAAGCCAGCGGCGTGCCCGGCATGTCCCGCTACATCACGACCAAGAACAAGAAGAACAACCCGGAGCGTCTCGAGCGCAGGAAGTACAACCCGTACCTCAACAAGGTCACCGTTCATCGTGAAATCAAATAATTTATAGGAGATTAGATTATGGCAAAGAAAGCTGTTGCAACCTTCGCGGCCAAGGCCGGTGCCAAGAGCATGGTCAAGTGCATCCGCATGGAGAAATCCCCGAAGACCGGCGCTTACGTTTTCACGGAGCAGCTCGTCGAGGCCGACAAAGCCAAGGATTATTTCGCCAGCAAGAAATAATTTCTCCTACTCCCTGGAATAAAGAGGGACTCCGCGGGTGCGGAGCCCCTCTTTATTTGCGTATTATTTTGTATCTTTGCAGATTATGGCAATGAGTTTTTTTCAGCGGATTTCCCGGGCCGTCATCGGCAAGTCGAGGGTGGACGACGATACCCTCGACGCGATCGAGGAGGCCCTGGTGGAGTCGGACATGGGCGTGGACACGACCTTGAAGATCATCGACAATCTCGAGGAGCGGGTCGAGCGGGACAAATACATGTCCTTTGATGAACTGGTGGGGCTGCTCCGCGAGGAGATTGCCAAACTGGTGGACGAGGACAAGGAGCCGTTCGACTTCAGCAAGAAGCCCTATATCATCCTGGTCGTCGGCGTCAACGGCGTGGGCAAGACCACAACCATCGGCAAACTGGCCGCGATGCTGAGCCGCCAGGGCAAGAAGGTCCTGCTCGGTGCAGCGGACACGTTCCGGGCCGCCGCCGTGGACCAGCTGACCATCTGGTCCGAGCGGGCCGGGGTTGAGATCGTCAAGCAGGCGATGGGCTCCGACCCGGCGTCCGTGGCCTTCGATACGGTCAAGGCCGCCGTGGCGCGCGGCACGGACGTGGCGATCATCGACACGGCCGGCCGGCTCCACAACCGCATCGACCTGATGAACGAATTGACCAAGATCCGCAACGTCATCCGCAAGGTGGTCCCGGACGGTCCGCACGACGTGATGCTGATCCTAGACGCTTCTACGGGCCAGAATGCTTTTGCCCAGGCCCGGGAGTTCGCCCGTGCGACGGACATCACCTCCCTGACCGTCACCAAACTGGACGGGACGGCGAAGGGTGGCGTGGTGGTCGGCGTCTCCGACCAGTTCCACATCCCGGTGAAGTTCATCGGCGTGGGCGAGGGGATCGATGACCTCAAGGTATTCAACAAGAAAGCGTTTGTGGAGCAGCTTTTCACTCCGGAAGATTTGAAATAATATACAACGTCATTCCCGGCCTGGCCGGGAAGCTATAGCGAAGCGTATGAAATTAAGTTACAATTGGCTCAAAGAGTATTTGAAGTGTGATCTCACGCCGCAGCAGGTGGCGGAGGCGATGACCTCGATCGGTATCGAGGTGGATGGTGTCGAAGAACAGGAGCAGATCCCCGGCGGGCTCGCCGGCGTGGTCGTGGCGCAGGTGCTGACCTGTGAGCCGCATCCGGACTCCGACCATCTCCATGTCACGACGGTGGATGCCGGCCAGGGCGATCCCCTGACGGTCGTCTGCGGTGCGCCCAACGTGGCCGCCGGCCAGAAGGTCCTCTTCGCCCAGCTCGGCACGGTCCTGCCCGGTGATTTCAAGATCAAGAAATCCAAGATCCGCGGGGTGGAGTCCTTCGGCATGATCTGCGCGGAGGATGAGCTCGGCATCGGCGACAGCCACGAAGGCATCATGGTGCTTCCGGAGGAGGCCGTCGTGGGTACGCCGGCCAAGGAATACCTGCATCTGGGCTCCGAGGCGGTGGTCGAATACGAGATCACGGCCAACCGCATCGATGCCGCTTCGCATTGGGGCGTCGCCCGCGACCTGTATGCCTGGCTGAAGCTCAACCAGCGCCCCTGCGAGCTCGTGAAGCCGTCCGTGGAGGATTTCCGCGAAGGCGAGGGTGAGGGTATGCAGATCGAGGTGCGCGACAGCGAGGGCGCTCCGCGCTACACGGGCATCACCCTCGAAGACGTGCATGTCGGGCCCTCCCCGGAGTGGCTCCAGCAGCGCCTGATGAGCATCGGCCTGCGCCCGATCAACAACATCGTGGATATCTCCAACTTCGTCCTCTTCGAGCTGGGACAGCCGCTCCATACTTTCGATGCCGACAAGATCGGCGGCCACGTCGTGGTGCGCCGGGCCGGTGAGGGCGAGATGATCAAGACTCTGGACGGCGTAGAGCGCAAGCTCAGCAGCCGCGACATGGTCATCGCCGACACGCAGGTGCCGATGTGCATCGCGGGCGTGTTCGGCGGCGAAGACAGCGGGGTGACGGAGCAGACGACCCGGGTGTTCGTGGAGAGCGCCTATTTCGACCCTGCTTCGATCCGCCGGACTTCCAAGAGCCAGGGACTGCAGACCGACGCATCCTTCCGCTATGAGCGCGGTGCGGACCCGGAGATTCCGATCTATGCCCTCAAGCGTGCCGTGACCCTGATCCAGGCCTGCGCTGGCGGCCGGGTGGTCGGACGGATCCGCGAGAGCTACCCGAACCCGATCGCGCGCAAGCAGATCGAACTCGACTATGCCCGCATGGAGCGCTTTGCCGGCCATGAGATCGGCCACGATACCATCGAGACCCTGCTGGAGGCCCTGGCATACGACTTCGTGGAGAAGCATCCGGGCGGTGCCACGGTCCTGGCCCCTTCCTACATGGTGGACGTGTATCGCGAGTGCGATGTGGTCGAGGAGATCCTCCGCGTTTACGGCTACGACAACATCCCCCTGCCGCAGCACATGAAGATGTCGGTGGTGGCTACGCCGAAGCCCGATCCCGAGGCGGTCCGCAACGGACTCTCCAACTTCCTCGCCGCCAACGGTTTCGTGGAGATCATGAACAATTCCCTGACCAAGGGAGACTACTATACCGGTCTGCAGACCTTCCCCGCGGAGCGCTGCGTCAAGATCGTCAACCCGCTCAGCCAGGATCTCAACGTGATGCGACAGACCCTGATCCTCAGCGGCCTGGAGGTCATCGCCTACAATCTCAACCGCCAGATCTCCTCGATGCGCACCTTCGAGTACGGCAGCGTGTACCAGCGCCGTCCGGAGCTTTCCGGCGAGACGCTCGAGGGCTACGAAGAACATACCTGCTTCACGCTGATGATGACCGGCACGCCGGAGAAATCGTGGCGCCTGGAGCCCGGCAAGAGCGACTATTTCCTGCTGAAGGGCTACCTGGAGCTCCTGCTCCGCCGCTACGGCGCCGACTTGCAGCAGCTCTGGGCGGAGGCGGCTCCGGCGGACATTTTCTCCGAAGGGATGTCCTACTCGCTGCCCGGCAAGGGCGGTACGCTGGCCGTGATGGGCACGGTCAACCCGGCGCTTGCGCGCAAATTCGGCATCAAGCAGCCGGTGTTTGCCGCCGAGATCAACTGGCCGGTCCTGTTCACGCTGGTCAAGCGTGACAAGGTGAGCTTCAGCGAGATGCCGAAGTTCCCGGCGGTCCGCCGCGACCTGGCCCTCCTGCTGGATGAGCAGGTCAGCTACGCGGACCTGCGTGCCGCCGCCTTCAAGCAGGCGAAGAAACTGCTCCGCCAGGTCGGCCTGTTCGACGTGTACCGCGGTGACAAGATTCCGGCCGGCAAGAAACAGTACGCACTCAGCTTCGTCATCCAGGATCTGGAGAAGACCCTCACGGACCAGGATACCGAGCGTGTGATGGAGCGCCTGCTGACCACCTTCCAGAAAGACTTCGGCGCACAGCTCAGGTAGGGATGCGGCTGCGCGCGGTCCATATCTTCCTGCTGCTGGCGGTGGTGGCCGGCCTGTCCGGCTGCGGCCGCAAGGCGCGGGTGATCCCGGCGAAGAAGCTGATCCGCATCTATACCGACATGTTCCTGGCGGACCAGTGGGTCCGGGAGAACGTCGAGGCGCGCACGGTCGCGGACACGACCCTCTTCTTCGATCCGATCTTCAAGCGCTACGGTTACCGTTTCGAAGACTATGACGCTTCCGTCAACTATTACGTCGACCATCCGGTCGAGTATGCCGAGATCCTGACCAAGGCCTCCGACCGCCTCCGGGCCCGGGGGGACGCCCTTCAGGCCGTGCTGGACGCGGAGCGCGAGCGGGAGGAGGAGCTGGACAGCTTCCGCCGCCTGTATCATCCTTCGGACTTCTCGGAGGATTCCCTCCGCTGGGCTGCCGAAGGAATCTGGTGGCCCGACAAGGCCGTGACTGCCGAAGCGGATTCGCTGGAGGCGGAGCCGGGACAGACCGGGCAGGAACGGATCGGATCCGAACCGGAAGGGACGGATACCTGGGAGGAAGTCAAGCCTGTGGATCCCCTGGATCGGCCCCGTCCGACCCGGATCCGCATAGAGGATCGCGAGAAAGAACAAGAAATCATTGATTAATAACGAATTATATGGATTATCTGCAGAAATACGGCTATACTCCCGTGGAGACGGAGATAGCGTCCCGCATCCAGGCGGTTGCCAACAACCTGGAAGGCCTTGCCACCCCGGAGGTGCTCAAGCGCTGCTTCTCCCTGATGGATCTCACGACCCTGAAGACCAACGATACCGATGCCTCCGTGCGCAAGCTGGTGGACAAGGCGAACGGACTGGCCAAGCTTTATCCGGACTATCCGCTGCCGGCATCCATCTGTGTCTATCCCAATTTCGCATCCGTGGTGCGCGAATGCCGCATCTCTCCGGAGCTGCATGTGACGACGGTGGCGAGCTGCTTCCCTTCGGCCCAGAGCTTCCTGGAGGTCAAGGTGCAGGAGTGCGTCCTGGCGGTTCGCAACGGGGCGGACGAAGTGGACATCGTGCTGGCGCTCAATTCTTTCCTTGCGGATGACTTCGACTCTGCATCCCGCGAGATCGTCGAGATGAAGAAGGCCATCGACGCCGAGGCGGCCCGCCTGGGCCGCAAGGTGGTCCTCAAGGTCATCCTCGAGACCGGTCTGCTGGTGACGGCGGAGCGGATCGCCCGGGCTTCCTTCCTCGCGATGGAAGCCGGCGCCGACTTCATCAAGACTTCGACCGGCAAGGTGGAGGTCAACGCGACACCGACGGCGGCCTACGTGATGTGCTCCTGCATCAAGGCCTACTATGAGAAGACCGGCATCCGGGTCGGCTTCAAGGCGGCCGGCGGCATCTCCAATGCCAAGGATGCCCTGCTCTACTATTATATCGGTTCTTCCGTACTCGGCAAAGAATGGATGGACAAGGAGCATTTCCGCTTCGGCGTGAGCCGTCTGGGTAACAGCCTGATGAGTGCAATTGAGCAAAAAACGGTCAATTATTTCTGATTTTTGACTGAATCTTATTGTCGTAAGATTGCCTGAAATCGGCCCTGTACATAGTTGTACAGGGCTTTTTTGAATATTAAACGTTTAATTGCACAAGAAAACGGATCGGCTTGTCGAACTTTGCGGTCAGAAAACTGCAAAGCGATGAAAACCTGGATAAAAATGATTTTGCCGGCGCTCTTGGCCGCCTCCTGCGCCGGGAAGGGACTGGATGTCCCGGAAGCGGAAACGGACGCGGAAGGCATGCGGATCCATCACGATATGATCGTGCTGGGCGAACGGCTGGAGGATCCTTACTCCGTCGAGAACATGACCAAGGCGCTGGCCGCCGTCTATCCCACCAAGGCAGACCGGGTCGTCCTGCCCGCCACCCACCTGTACGTACGTTTCCTGCCGGAGAGCGATGCGCAGTTCCGCCGCCTGGAGCAGCTGGGGCTGACCCTGCTGGACCATCCGATGGATTATGCCATCCTCCGGGAGGGAGACTACTATCATGACCCGACGCTGGACAAAGACCGGATCACCTGGCAATATGCCGTGGTGGAGAAGGATTTCACATTCCCGGACGGGATACGCCATGAGTTGCTGGACCAATGCTATATCCCCGGGGAGCAGCCCGCGTCCAAGTCCGACGGCTTGGACTGGGCGGCCGTGGAACGGGAAGCCTTCCGCCTGACCGGCAATGCTGACTTGCTGCTTCCGGAGGACGGCGGGACCAAGGCGGCCGAAGGCACGTCCGGGACGCCCAAGGGACGCATCACCATCGTGGATTCCACCCGGGGCGGTGCTCCGGAAGGGGTCCGGGGCGTGCGCGTGTCCTGCAACTGCTTCGTCAAGGTCGCCTCGGCCTATACCGACGAGAACGGCTGCTACGAGATGGACAAGCGTTTCACGACCAACCCGCGCTACCGGCTTGTATTCAAGAATACCGCCGGCTTCTCCCTCGGTTTCAACCTGCTGCTGGTGCCGGCGTCGGTCTCTACGCTGGGCAAGCACGGGGTGGAAGGGCTGGATTATGAGGTGACCGAGAGCTCGGACCGCATGCTCTTCCTGCGCTGCGTCGTCAACAATGCCGGCTATGACTACTACGCCTGGTGCAAGGAAGAGTCGCCGCAGGTCAAGACCCCGCCGTCCAACCTGCGTATCTGGCTGTTCTCCGGCCTACGGGCCAGCTGCGCGGTGATGATGCACCAGGGCGTCCTGGTGGAAGGAGGGAAACTGACGGAACTGCTGGGGGAGTACGCTTCCCTGATCAAGATCTTCCTTCCGGACCTGACCCTGGGCTTCAAGGACAAAGGAAGTTATGCGGAAGTTTATGCCACGACCGTACACGAACTGGCGCATGCCAGCCACTTCATGCTGGCAGGCAAGGAATACTGGGACCGGTATGCCCGTTTCATCCTGACCTCCTATGTGACTTCCGGATTCGTGACCTATGGCGTGGGGACGGAGGAAGACCACGGGCATTGCGAGGTCGGCGAGATGTGGGCCTTCTTCCTGCAGGCAAGCCTGTACCGGGAACGTTACGGCCACAGCGGACCGAACTTCGGACTGAACTACTGGTTCCATCCGCAGATCTTCCTCCAGCTTGAGGAGCGGGGCCTTCCGGCCCGCAAGATCTTCCAGGTCCTGGACGGAGCGGTGACCGACCGCAGCCTGCTCCAGAAGAAGCTGACCAGCTATTATCCCGAGTTCAAAAGCGAGATCAATCATGCATTTGCACGATATAACTAAAACTATGGAACACACTTCAGGCTGACCCCGGACGACGGGTCGGAAACATGGACTGCAGGAAATGCACATTTTTTTGTCAATTTGCAGAAATGTTGTATATTTGCAGTCCATTCGAGCGCGGGTGGCGAAATGGTAGACGCGCTAGTTTCAGGAGCTAGTGTCAATTGCGACGTGTGAGTTCGACTCTCATCCCGCGCAACCTGATTAATCGGCTATCGCTGCTTTGTAGGTATCGTCTGTCTGGAGGAAAAGGTGGTAGTAGGCCTTGTCTCCCAGTTTGGAGTAGCGGCCCACCAGGGCCTGCACCTGGGTCATCATATACTGCCGGTCCGTTTCCCATTCGCCGTCCTTGGGTTCGAGCCCGTCCTTGCTTTTCGCAAAGCTCAGGAACTGCCGCTCCAGACCGGCCCGGTCGAGGTAGGACAGCAGCTGGCCGTAGTCGTCGATGGTCGACAGCTCTTTCTTGTGCCCGTCGAAGAAGGCGGAAGCGAAGCGCATCGCCGTGGCCTTGCGGTTGCAGGCGACGTAGAACTGTCCGGCGCGCGTGGTGTCCACGGGCACGAAGACGTCGGGCAGGATGCCGCCTTTCTCGACGCGCATGCTGTCCGCATGGATCATCTCCCCGGATTCGTAGCGCTTCAGGACTTCGTATTGGTAGTCATCGGCGTAGGGCTTCTGGATGCAGCGCCCGGAAGGCGTGTAGTAGCGCGCCACGGTGATCCGCATTCCGGATTTGTCCGTGAAGAAGAACGGCTCCTGGACGAGGCCCTTGCCGAAAGTGCGGCGGCCGTACAGCCGGGCGCGGCCGTTGTCCTGCAGGGCGCCGGCCAGGATCTCGCTGGCGGAGGCGGATTCTTCGTTGACGAGTACCTTGACGGCGATGTCCTGCAGGGGACCATGGCCGTCGGCACGGTACTCCTCGCGCTTGCGGTGGCGTCCCTCCAGGTAAACGATCATCGCCTTGCGGGGCAAGAAGAGGTTGGCCAGCTTGCAGGCCTGGTCGAGGTAGCCGCCGGTGTTGTCGCGGATGTCGAGGATCAGCTCCGTCATCCCGCTGTTCAGCAGCTCGATACAGCTCTTGAGGAACTCGGTCTCGGTGGTCCGGGAGAATTTGGACAGCCGCAGATAGCCGGTCGTGTCGCTGACCATGAAGGCGGCATCGATGGACCAGGTCGGGATCTTGCCGCGCGTGATCTCGAAGGGAATGACCTCCTTCCCGCGCTTGACGGTGACGAGGACCTTGCTCCCGGCTGCGCCCTTGATGTGCCGGACCATGCTGTCCTGCGGGAAATGTACGCCCGCGATGTTGATGGTATCCACTTTGAGCAGGCGGTCACCCGGCTGGAGGCCGATCTTCTCGGAGGGACCGCCCGGGATGACCTCGATCACGACCGCCGTGTCGTTGGGGACATTGAACTGGATGCCGATGCCGTCGAAATTGCCGGTCAGGTCGGCCTCCGTCTCTTCGAGGATTTGCGGAGGCATATAGGAGGAATGCGGGTCCAGGGCGCTCAGGGCTGCCGCCGCCACGGCGTCGGTGACCTTGCCGTAGTCCACGGAGTCCACGTAGTTCTCGTCGATGCTCTGGAGGATGAGTTCGACCTTGCGCCAACCGCTGCCGCCGACGCGCATCGCGCGCCTGCGCTCACCGAGAACCTGGACCAGCCACATCAGCAGGACGCCGATGAGCACGCCCAGCAGGGCCACCACGATGGAGGATTTCTTCATGCTCAATCAATCTTTTCGACTTCGATGCCTGCCCGGCGGAGGAGGTCGATCCCGTCCGTCAGCCGGTATTCGTCCCGATAGACCACGCGCCGGATGCCGGCCTGGATGATCAGTTTGGCGCATTCCATGCAGGGGGAGGCGGTCACGTAGAGGGTGGACCCTTCGGAGCTGTTGCCGGATTTGGCCACTTTCGAGATGGCGTTGGCTTCGGCGTGCAGGACGTACGGCTTGGTGACGCCGTTCTCGTCTTCGCAGATGTTCTCGAAGCCGGAGGGTGTGCCGTTGTAGCCGTCCGAGATGATCATGCGGTCCTTGACGATCAGGGCGCCGACCTGGCGGCGCTTGCAGTAGGAGTTGGTCGCCCAGATGGCGGCCATCCTCATGTATTTGTCATCGAATTTGCTCATCGCTGGTACAGGTAGCGTTTGATGCTTCGTTTCGGGGTGCGTTCGAAATCTTCGGGCATGAACTCGATCTTGCGGATCTGCGCGTAGGACGGGAGGAGCTTGTTGATCTCCGGGAGGCTGTCGCTGATGCGCTGCTCGATGTCCTCGCGCATGAGACCGTCGAGCTCGGCCTGGTGGTAGTCGGGATAGATCAGGGCCGTCAGGCCGCCGTTGTCCTCGACCACGAGCGACTCCACGACGTAGGTAACGTTGTTGATGACGGCTTCCAGCTCTTCGGGATAGATGTTCTGGCCGCTGGGGCCGAGGATCATGCATTTGGAGCGGCCGCGCAGGTAGAGGTAGCCGTCGTAGTCGATCACGCCAATGTCCCCGGTCTTGAACCAGTTGTCGTTGGTGAAGCTGGCCTTGGTGGCCTGGCGGTTCTTGTAGTAGCCGAGGAAGACGTTCTCACCGCGGACCTGGATCTCGCCGGGCTCCTTGTAGGGGTTCTTGGAGTCGATACGGATCTCGCAGCCCGTGATCGGGACGCCGCAGGAGCCCTTGCGGGTCTTCCACCATTTGGCGTAGGTGATCAGCGGGGCGCATTCGGTCATGCCGTAGCCGACCGTGAAGGGGAAATGGATCTTGCGCATGAATTTCTCCACTTCCGGATTGAAGGCGGCGCCGCCGAGGATAACCTCTTCGAAGCGGCCGCCGAAGGCCTCGATCATGCTGTTGCGGATCTTCTTCTGGATCACCTGGTCCACGATGGGGATGCGCATCAGCGACTTGTGGCGGTCCACCACCGGCTTGATCTGTGACTTGTACACCTTCTCGATGATGAGCGGCACGGCGATGATGATGTCCGGGTGGATCTCGGAGAAGGCCTTCATGATGACCTTCGGGCTCGGGGTCCGCGTCAGGAAATAGACGTGCGCACCGATCGTCATCTCGAAGAGGAACTCGAACATCATGCCGTACATGTGGGCCGACGGGAGCATGGCCACCACTTCGGACTCGCAGTTCATCTGCGGCTCGGCAGTCTCGCCGGCGAAGCGGATGTTGCACCAGAGGGCCCGGTAGGGGATCATCACGCCCTTGGAGAAGCCGGAGGTGCCGGAGGTGTAGTTGATCAGGGCGAGCTCTTCGGGCTGGTCCTCATAGTAGTCGAGGTGCTCGGGGCGGAACCCGTCCGGGTACTTGGCCTTGAAGGTCTTGGTGAGGTTCTCGCGGACGGACACCAGGTCCTGGTTCTTGGCGTAGATGTAGTTGAGGGTGTTCATCTGGACGATGACCTCCAGCCCGGGCATTTCGGCCTCGGAGAGGCCCTGCCAGATCACCTCGTCCACGAAGAAGACCTTGGCGTCGGAGTGGTTGACGAGGTAGTGGATGTTCTCGGGCTTGAATTCGTGCAGGATGGGCACGGGGACGGCGCCGTAGGTGGTGGCTGCCATGAAGCACACGCCCCAGTGGGCCTGGTTGCGGGAGCAGAGGGCGACTTTGTCCCCCTTCTGGAGTCCGCACTGCTTGAATGCGATGTGCAGGAGCTCGATGCGCTCCGCAACATCCTGGTATTTGAGGGTCGTGCCCTGGTAGTTCGAGAGGGCTTCACGTTCCCAATTCTCCTTGAAGCTGTTCTCGAGGGCTTTGTTTACGGATTGGAATGCCATGTCAATCGGATGCCTTTTTTATCCCAGGCGAGGGTTTTGTCATTTACTTGGATGGCGAAGCGGCAGCCTTTGCCCGGCCATTTGGCCGTGGGCTCCAGCAGTCTGGAAGCGTCCAGGAAAGCCTGGACGGCGGCCTCGCTGCCATAGATATACCAGCCGCCGAGGGCGGCGGAGACGGAATCGTCCGCCAGGGCGAACACGCTTCCGTAGAGGGCGGGCACGAAGCCGCGCCAGGGGTTCTCTCCAGGCTCGTGGTCCTGCGTGGCCCTGGCCGGGCGGACCAGCGTGACGGCGCCGCCGTCGGTGTGCACGAGCGCCACTTCCCGGATGTCGAGTTCTTTTTCCCATTTGAGCGGATCCTTTCCGCTCTCTTTCTTGAGCGCGTCCAGCTGCTTGTGGTAGCGGGTCAGCTTGACGGCGGCGTCCTGGTAGTGCTCGAAGGCTTCCCGGGTCTCCGGCTCCCGGACGGGAAGGGCCAGCGCCAGGCGGACCGTATCCGGCAGGACGGTGCCCAACTTGCTGTCGGCGGGCGGAAGCCCCTCGAGGAAACTGGCGCAGAAGGTGTTGGAGGCATTGCTGACCGGGGTGACGGCAAAGCCGCCTGCGTCCGGGGACAGCACGGTCCAGTCGGCCGCTTTCTGCAGGAATTCGGTTAGGTCGCGGCGCGGGAAGAAGGCACCCATCCAGCCTTTCGGGGCGAGCCGGTCGGCCCCGCTGTTGCGGAAAATGATGAACTGCTCCGAGGTCGCCGCGGCCAGGGCCTGGCGGAAGCCGGGAGCATCCAGGATGGAGGTGTATTCGGTCAGGTGCCGCCGGACGGCGGTCAACTGGGCATTGGAGGGGGTGATGACCACGAAGCCGCGGCGTTTTGCATCCGGATCCGGGCGGACGTATTCGGCCTGCAGGCGCAGGGAGGCCGCCTGGGCGAGCAGGCCGCTGACCGCCGAAGCGGAGTCGGCTGCTTCCGTGCGGCCGGCGTCCAGTGCGAGCACGGGCACGAGGGAGCCGTTGTAGCAGAGCGAAAGGGCCATCGAGGCGTTCTTGAACGCGGAGAGATCCAGCTTGTGCAGGACGCTCGTGGAGTCGTAGTATGCGAGCCCTTCGGCGCAATGGTTGAAGCAAAGCACGGCCAGGGCGTCCGAAGGGACGGCGGCAATCAGCTCCGGGATCCGGCGTTCGGAGAGGGTATTATCCGAATGTCCGCCGTTGCCGCCGCAGGCGGACAGGAGGAGCGGAAGGACCAGGAGGAGAAAAAACCGTTTTTTACGCATAACTTGCAAATATACTAATTATTTGAATTATGATTTTCCGCGGAAATCAGTAACTTTGCACGTTTTTAAGTCTCCGGGGTGTCCCCGGGAGTGAGTAGTGTGACAGAATATGCAAGAAATCAGAAATATAGCCATTATTGCCCACGTTGACCACGGCAAGACGACGCTCGTGGACCGGATGATCTACCAGGCCAACCTGGTCCGCCAGCCGGAGAACCTGGGCCAGTTGATCCTCGACAACAACGACCTGGAGCGCGAGCGCGGCATCACCATCCTCGCGAAGAACGTATCCGTGATCTACAAAGGGGTCAAAATCAACATCATCGACACCCCGGGCCACAGTGACTTCGGCGGCGAGGTGGAGCGCGTGCTCAACATGGCGGACGGCGTGCTTCTGCTCGTCGATGCCTTCGAAGGCTGCATGCCGCAGACGCGCTTCGTCCTCCAGAAAGCCATCCAGATGGGCAAGAAACCCATCGTGGTCATCAACAAGGTGGACAAGCCCAACTGCCGTCCGGATGAGGTCCAGGAGGAAGTGTTCGACCTGATGTTCAATCTCAACGCCACCGAGGAACAGCTTGATTTCGTGACCGTTTACGGTTCCGCCAAGCAGGGCTGGATGTCCCTGGACTGGAAGAAGCCCACTTCCGACATCACCCCGCTGCTGGATACGATCCTCGAGGTCATCCCGGCGCCACCGGTGGTCGAGGGCACGCCGCAGCTGCTGATCTCCTCCCTGGAGTATTCCCCGTACGTGGGGCGGATCGCCGTCGGCCGCATCACCCGCGGCAGCCTCAAGGCCGGGCAGATGATCAGCCTGTGCAAGCGCTACGACATCGTCCAGAAGCAGAAGGTCAAGCAGTTGATGGTCTTCGAGGGCCTCGGCAAGACCAATGTCGATGAGGTCCGGTGCGGCGATATCTGCGCCGTGGTGGGCATTGACGGATTCGAGATCGGTGATACGATCGCGGATCTCGAGAATCCCGAGCCGCTGGAGCCCATCGCCGTCGATGAGCCGACGATGAGCATGCTGTTCACGATCAACAATTCCCCGTTCTTCGGCAAGGACGGCAAATTCGTCACCTCCCGCCACCTCAAGGAGCGCCTGGACAAGGAGTTGGAGAAGAATCTCGCCCTGCGGGTCAAGCCGGGCCTGACAGCGGATTCGTTCGTCGTCTATGGACGCGGCGTGCTGCATCTTTCCGTGCTGATCGAGACCATGCGCCGGGAAGGATTCGAGCTGCAGGTGGGCCAGCCCAAGGTGCTGGACAAGACCATCGGCGGACAGCGCTGCGAGCCGGTGGAGGATCTCTCCATCGAGGTGCCCGAGGAGTTCGTGGGGGCCGCCATCGAGATCGCCACGCGCCGCAAGGGTGCGCTGGTGCGGATGGAACCGCGCGGCGACCGGACCCTGCTGGAGTTCGAGATTCCGACGCGCGGCCTGATCGGCCTGCGCTCCAACCTGCTGACTGCCAGCCAGGGAGAGGCCATCGTGGCGCACCGTTTCAAGGAGTACCAGCCCTACAAGGGCGAGATCGAACACCGCAACAACGGTTCGCTCGTCTCGATCGAGACCGGGCAGGCCATCGCGTACTCGATGAACAAGCTGCTGGACCGCGGCCGTTTCTTCGTCGAGCCCGGCGAGGAGATCTACGCCGGTCAGGTGGTTGGTGAGCACACCCGCGAGCGTGATCTCAACATCAATATCTGCAAGACCAAGAAACTGACGAACGTGCGTGCCGCTGGTTCCGACGAGAAAATCATCCTGCCGCCGGCCATCAAGTTCTCGCTCGAGGAAGCCCTCGAATACATCCAGGACGACGAACTCGTCGAGGTCACGCCCCACTTCATGCGTCTGCGCAAGATCCTGCTCGATCCGCTGGCGCGGAAAAGAAACAGTGACAACGAAGACTGATTTTAGTTGCTAATCGCAAAAAAATTACTAACTTTGCAACCCTTTGTAGTTAAACTGACAAGTTTGGAGCCCGGTACAAGCCATTTTACGTGGCATGCGGGCCCGGAGTTCTTTGAGATATTCGAGAACCAGGAGATCCTCGATGCCGATCTGGAAGTGAAGGCAGATGTGCGCAACCACGGCTTGACCGTGGATGCGGCCTGCACGATTGCGGGCAGCGTCACCGTCGCTTGCGACAGATGTCTCGAAGACCTGGTGATTCCGGTGGAGACCTCCTTCGAGGAGACCTACACGCCGGAGTCGGACGAACTGGACCTGCGGCAGGATGTGTACGACTACGTCTGCATCTCGCTCCCGCTCCAGCGCGTGCACCCCGAAGGAGAATGCAATCAGGAGACTACAAAGTATTTGAGCAAATAATATTTAAAAGATAAAGCAATGGCACATCCGAAACACAAACTTTCCAAGCAGCGTCGTGACAAGCGCCGTACGCATGATTTCGCGCCGGTCCCGACCCTCGCCACCTGCCCGAACTGCGGCGCGACCGTGATCTATCACCGTGTCTGCCCTGAGTGCGGTTACTACAGAGGCCGTCAGATCGTCGTCAAGAACGCTGAGTAAACCTCTTGAAAAGCCGCCCTGCGCGGCTTTTTTCAGCATGATGGCTCTGTAGTTCAACGGATAGAATAGTGGTTTCCTAAACCATAGATAGCAGTTCGATTCTGCTCGGAGCTACGAAGAAAGCGGGTTTGAAGCCCGCTTTCTTCGTAGTATGGCCGCACCCTGCTTACAGCAGCCCCTGCTCGCGGGCCTTGGAGAGCATTTCGGCCGTGTTCCGGGCGTCCAACTTGGCGATAAGGCGCTGACGGCGCCATTTGATGGTCTGTTCGGTGAGGAAGAGTTTGGCGGCGATTTCCTTGCTGGTGAGGCCGGCGGCGATCATGGGCAGGATCTCGGCCTCGCCTTCGGACAGTTCCGGGCGCGCTGCCTGAGCGGGGATCTCTGCATGCAGATCCAGCGCTTCCGCAAGGGCTTCGTCGGCGGCTTTGTTGGCTTTTCCCAGGCGGGCGTTCCGGCGGGAAATCAGGAGCAGGGCCAGCAAGGCCAGCGAGAGGAGGGAGAGGATGATGCTGATACGGGTGTGTTGCCTTTTCTGGAGGGCAAGGGCCTGTCCCATTACGTCCAGGGTGCGGATCCGGTCCCCGTACTCCTGGTCTTCGTGTTTGGAAAAGTATTCATCGGCCTGCCGGAGATACTCCAGGGCCTTGGCGGTCCGCCCCTCGTCCATATATACGGTGGCCAGGCTCAACCGGGGCGCTGCAACCCACAGGGAGTCATCGGCCTCCTGGCCGAAACGAAGGGACTTTTCGTAGTATTCGATGGCTTTCTCGTTGTCCCCCTGCTCATAGCAGATGTCACCCAGGTTGTGCCAGAGGATGGCGCTGCTTTGTTTCCAACCGTTCTTCTCGAAAATCTCTCCGGCCTTGGTGTAATACTCCAGTGTCTTGGGAAGGGAATCCAGCGCGTAGTAAACATTCCCCAGGTCTCCGTAGAGACCGGAAAGGGCATCGTCCACATCAATCTCTGAGTAGCCGCCTTCCCCGGCGGCCATCCGGTCCGCGTAGGTCTGCGCGATTCCGTAATACCGGAGCGTGCTGTCGTACTGTTCCTTGTTGTAGAACATCTGGCCGATGAAGCGGGCGGCGCGGAAGGGCATTTTGAGGGAGCCCAGCCGCAGGCTGGTCTCAAATGCTCTCCGGGCACAGTAAACGGCCCGTTCGGGGTTGATGCGTTCGTATCCGTTCATCAGGTCTCCGTAGGCCAGGGCAACGGCGGCCTGGGTCTCATAAGCTGCGGTGGAGAGACGCTCCTGCGTCCAGCCGGCCACGACATTTTCCAGTGAGTCCAGATTCCGGTACCGGTAATCGTTGTACTGTGCGCTGGCAGGACCGGCGCAAACCAGCATCCAAAACAGGGGGAAGAAAAGACGTTTCATAGCAGGACAAATTTAGCAAAACTGCCGCAATGTCGGGCTCCCGGTGGCGAAAAACCGGGCTCCGGGAACCATTTTTATACTTTTGTATAATTCTGAAATGCTTGAGATTGACGTAATTTGTACCATGAAAAAGAGAATTCTCATCCTGACAGCGCTGCTGGCTGCCGGCCTGGCCGGCATGGCGCAAGTCCCCAATCCGTACACCTATAACGATGTTCCCGACATTGCGTCGGAGGTTCCGCTCGGGCTCCCGGCCCACGACGAAAACCAGCAGCCCGGCATGCAGAAGCCGCGTCCGCAGGTTTCTTTCTGCGCCTACCGGATCAGCAACCACGGCACCCCGGCCAAGGTCTTTTATGACGCGGCCAGCAAAAGGCAGTACAGCGTATCATCCGGCATCAATCCGGCTACGGGCGAGAACCAGGTCATCAAGACGCTTTCCATCCCGGACAGCCTTGCCATCTACAGGATTGACGATGCCGCCCGGACCATCACCAAACTGCCGGGAGAGGGGATGCAGGCTCTCAATAATCTGGATGTCAAGACCAAGTCCGAGCAGATGACGGAGGAAGAGATGGCCTATAGCTGCGACCGCTGGTGCTATATGAAGACAATCGTGACGACCGAGAGCTTTGAGGGCCCGTACGGCTCCCAAACCGACGAGCATTACCGGACCAGCTATATTGATCCCGAAACCGGCATCACGCTCTGCGAAGATGCCGACGGCATCGTGACCTATATGCGCAACATCCATCTGGGCGTGCCCTATCCTGAAGTGTTCGATCTTCCTGCTGGCTACAGGTTTGTGGTCCAGGACCTGTCTTCCGGCCTGGATGCCTACAAGAAATTTGAGGAACAGATGAAGGCCCGCTATCAGCAACTGGAAGGTAAGAACAAGGAGACTAACCAGGGCGCATCGGCGCTGGAGCAACTGCTGAAACAGTACAAAAAGCAGTAACCGGCCCCGTACCGGCGGTCTGCTACAGTTGCTCCGAGAGGAATGCCATGATGCTGTCCTGTTCGGCGAGGCCGCAATGGTGCGGCCCGTCGAAGAACTCGGTGCGCAGGCGGCCGCCAGCTCCCTTTTCCTGATAGATCTCCTGCATTCGCGCGAAGGCGGTCTCCACGGCTGGGACAGGGAACAGCTTGTCCTGCAGGCCGTTGAGGAAGAAGAAGGGCTTCGGTGCCAGCCAGCGGGCGATGTCGGGGAAGTCGTATTTCTCCCGCATCTGCGGGATCAGCATCGAATAGTCGGAGGCCTTGTAGGGCTGGACCTGCGTCTCCATCAGGGTCATCCAGCACAGCGCCACGCCGGTGCGTACCTGCTTGCAGAACGCAGCCAGGAGCCAAGCCCGGTGCGCGCCCATCGACCAGCCGAAGCAGCCGATCCGGCGCTTCTGCACACAGCCCAGGCGGCGCAGCAGGCGTGCGGCTGCGGCGTCTTCCTTCAGGGTCTGCTCCGCCCAGACGACCCCCTTGCGGGCCAGGCTGTCATAGACGCTGCGCTGACCCTCATAGACGGCATTCTTCACGGCATTGATATCGCCCGGCTCGTCCGCGAACTTCATGCGCGACCATTCCTGGCAGAGCGGCGTGCTGCGGGAGCCCCAGTAGAGGGCATCCGGCACGATCACCACATAGCCCGCCTGCGCCAGGCGGTCGCCGAAATACA
The DNA here is from genome assembly GCA_902790635.1 of uncultured Bacteroidia bacterium. Classification (GTDB taxonomy): domain Bacteria; phylum Bacteroidota; class Bacteroidia; order Bacteroidales; family UBA932; genus Cryptobacteroides. The sequence goes on from CADASN010000025.1 coordinate 36,423, forward strand.
CCCCGTCGAAACCGTCGTCCACCCATTGCTGCGCGGACTTTTTGATATAGTCCGGGGCGGAAGACAGCGGCCGGACAAGCTTTTCCTTGCCGATGTCGAAGCGCGCACCGTGGTCGTGCAGCAGCACGAGCCCGGGGCGGCGGTCCCGCCGCCCGGCTCCGTCCGGGATCAGCAGATAGGAGCGGACCCGTTCATCGCGGGAGACATTGTATTCGACCAGCTGGCAGGTATAGCCTTCCCGCTGTTCCGACTCCAGCACAGTCATCCGGGGCGGGACGCTCCGGCCGATGTGCAGCGGCGCTGCGGCCAGGAGCAAGAGTAAGAATCTCAGCATGTTATTTTGTTTTTGACGGGTTCCCGGCGCACCATTCCACGAAGCGCTCGAAAAGCGGCAGCCACCGCGTTTCTCCCGCCTGCAGCATTTTCTCCGGATGGAACTGCACCGCCCAGATCCGCGGCGCTTCGTAGGCTTCCACCACGCCGTCGGCCGCACGCGCCGTGACCGTCAGCCCGGGCGCGAGGTCCTTGACGGCCTGGTGGTGGAAGGAATTGACCTGGATGGAGCCGGTGCCGAAGATGTCCTGCAGCACGCTGCCCGCTTCCAGCGTGATCTCGTGGGAAGCGCCCCCGCCGTGCGTCACGGACGAGCCCAGCTGGGTCGGGAGGTCCTGGTACAGGGAGCCGCCCAGCATCACGTTCACCAGCTGGGCGCCGCGGCAGATGGCGAGGATGGGTTTGCCGGAGGCGAGGGCTGCACGCGTCAGCAGGCTGTCGCTGTGGTCGCGCAGCGTATCTATATGCACCGTCTCGTTCCAGACGCTCTCCCCGTACCAGGCGGGGCTGACGTCTTCTCCGCCTGAGAAGACGATGCCGTCCAGGATATCGAGCAGGCGCTCCGCTTCACCGGATGATGCGACCGTGGGGAGAACCACCGCCACGCCCCCGGCGCGTACGATGGCTTCCGTGTAGGTGGTGGCAAGCTGGGTGGCGCCCGAAGCGCTCCGTGCGCAGGAGATGCCGATGACCGGTGCCTTGCGGGCACTGCAGGCCGGGATCAGCAGGAGCAGCAGGAAGGGTACGAGGAGTTTTTTCATATGACTCAGGATATCAGATTGACGAACACGGTCACCACGCCGGTGTTGATGATGTCCACGAACATGGCTCCGATCACCGGCACGATGATAAAGGGGTTGACCGCATAGCGGTACTTGTAGCAGACGGCCGACATGTTGGCCATCGCATTGGGCGTGGCGCCGAGGCCGAAGCCGCAGAGTCCCGCCACGAGCACGGCCCCGTCGTAGTCCCTGCCCAGCAGGGGGAAAGCCACGCAGGCGGCGAACAGGGCCATGAAAGCGACTTGCGCCAGCAGGATCAGGCAGAGCGGCAGTGCCATCGAAGACAGTTCCCAGAGCCGCAGGGAGGACATCGCCATGCCCAGGAAGAGCGACAGACAGATGTCTCCCAGCGAGCGGACCCGGCCGGCATCCCGCCAGGCGGCCTGACGCGGCAGGCGTCCCAGGGTGTTGCGCAGCAGGGCCGCCACGAGCAGCGAGCCGAAATAGGTCGGGAAGGTGATCCCGGTCAGGGCGAGCAGGCGGCTCAGGCAGGAGCCCAGGGCCATCGCGATCAGGAGCATGCAGGCGGCGAACAGATAGCCCCGGAAGGCATGTTCGTCCGAATGGAGATACTCTTTCCGCGATTCGGGCGAGGCTTCGCCGGCTTCGATGCCGGAGACCGTGTCTGCTTCCCGGCCCGGCTCGCACAGCCGCTTCCTGCGGATCAGCGCTCCGGCCAGCGGTCCGCCCAGCAGCGAACCGGCCACCAGCCCGAAGGTCGCCGCGGCCATCGTGACAGACGTGGCGCTCTGAAGGCCCAGCTCTTCCAGCAGGGGCGCGAAGCCGCCGGCTGTGCCGTGCCCGCCGCACATGGGGATGGACCCGGCCGCCAGGCCGAACAGGGGATCCATGCCCAATCCCCGGGCGATCCCGATGGAGAGGAGGTTCTGCACGATGATGAGCAGCGCCACCAGCAGGATCATCACCAGCAGCGGTCGTCCGCCCGTGCGCAGTACGCGCATGTCTGACTGGTATCCCACGGAAGTGAAAAAGACCATCATGCAGAGGTCTTTGACCGTCCCGTCAAAGCTGCATGCCACGCCTCCGGCGGCGTACAGGAGGAGGGTCAGCAGGGAGAAAAGCAATCCTCCGGACACCGGCGCCGGGATGCAATAGCGCTTCAGGAAAGGGATCTTGCGGGTCAGCCACATGCCCGCGAGCAGGGCTGCGACCCCCACTCCCGCACTTTGGTACATATCCAGTGTCACGGCTTCCGGCATAGGCTTTTCCTTCCTTCGAAGATAGTCATTTTTCGGAGCACCTGCAAATCAACAAACGAGCCGGGTATTTCACCCGGCTCGCAGTATGGAAAAAGGCTGGTTGGAAACCGCTTAGTTCTCCCAGGCGTAAACTGTCGTAGAACCCGACGTCACGATGTATCTGAACTTGCCCGTGAGCGGGATCTGCTTGAGAGACAGGGCGGCCTTCTCGCAGGCGGCTTTGACTTTGGCCTCACCGCCGCTATACGTGAACGTGGCGCTGTTGCTCTTGGAAACGGTCACACCCAGGTCTGTCTGGATGGCAGAGATGAAGGCATTCTCGACTTCCATGCACTCCTCGACCAGTTTGTCGGGATTGATGACCACACTCTCAAAACCCATCGAATAGAGCACATCCCGGTCGGGGGCATTCTTGTTGCAGGACGCGAAGAGTATGCAGCAGGCGAGGGCTGCAAATGCAAGAAGGATTCTTTTCATAATCAAATCATTAATTCCGGGCAAAGGTAATACTTTTTTTGAATTCCTCAAGCATTTTCCCGACGCAGGATGTACAGGACGATACCGCTGACCAGCAGCCAGTCGGCGACCAGGTAGGTGCCCATCGTCGCAGCGTGGCGCAGCGGGAAGTCGATCCCGTTGAAGGAGTTCAGGCCGATCAGGGCATCGGAAATGATGAACAGCACACCGCCGGCGATGATGCGCCAGCCCTCCCGGCGTCCGCGCAGCACCCATATCGCACCGCTGGCGACCAGGAAAAACAAAGTGACCGCATAGGCCACGAGGACGTAGCGCAGTACTCCGTCGGCGTCAAAGAAAGAGGCGGCCGGAATGGCGAGGATCATCGGCATGATCCAGCAGAGGATCTCTTTCCAGCCTTGCAGGGAGCCCATCTTGTGCAGGATGGCGGCGAGCAGGAAGAAGTGTCCGATCAGGAAGATACCCAGCCCCAGGGCGAACCAGATGAATCCCAGGTGATCCAGCAGCAGGAAGATGTCCCCGATGGTGTGGAGTGCCAGGCCGCAGGCCAACAGGGTGGTCTGGCGGCCCTTGTGCTCCGGCAGGAGCGCCAGCAGGGCGGCCGCGGCCAGCGAAGGGATCAGCAGGGGCTTGATCCAGGGATGAATCGTCTCTACGCCGAGGGCGAGGAAAATGACCTCGATGAGCGAAAGGGCGACGAAGAGGATGCCGGCGATGCGGACGGATTTCTTCATGTTCATGGCTTTCTTTCTGATGGCTGTCTTTTATGATGCTATTATTTCGTTTGCAGGCTTGAATCGAGGGGCTACGGTAGAGGTTTCAGACCTTCCCAACGTACGTCCCAGGTGCCGTCTTTGGGGAAACCGGGGTTCTCGACGGTGCAGCCGTCCCAGCCGGCGCACATCATGCCGACGGCCAGCAGCAGGCCGCCGTTGCCGGGCAGGTACATCCGGAGCCGCTCCGTGCGGTAATTGTTGCCGCCGGGCAGCAGCAGGTCGCTGCGGTCATTCATCGTGATGGCGCGCAGGGCGATGTCCGGACGCAGCAGGCGCGTGGCGTTCATCGCGAGCGAAGGATAGTTCCAACTCCAGCTGCCGCGGGTCCAGTCGTAGTATTCAGCCGCACGTTCGAGGGTCTTCTGCATGCCCTCTTCCGTGAAAAGGCGGTTCGCCGGCAGCACGCCGAAAGCGAGCAGATTCTCGCTGGAGGTCGCGCGGACATATTCCCGGCCCGGCTCCATCGGGGTGAATGCCAGCTCGCGCGTACCGCGCTGCGCATTGATGTAGCCGCCCGGAGGCGCCGGGGCCGCCAGGGAGCGCGGGATGACGCCCTTCTCGAAATCCGGTACGCCCGGGCCTTTCTCCGCCGGGAGATAGATGCCGTCCGGGCTGGCGGCGAGCGGGGCGAGCTTGTCCATGATGGTGTCCCATTCCGCTACGCGCTCCAGTCCGAGGCGCTCGCGCCACTGCTGGGCGACGCTGAGGCCGAAATGCAGGTAGGACAGCTCGAAAGCCGGGTTGACGGTGTAGTCTTCGTTGTAGCTCTCGTTGGCCCCGCAGGCGCCTTCGATGCAGTAGCGGTCATGCTCTGCGTCATAGGTGGGGAAGGCGGCGAGCATTGCGGCGGTCTGCTGGACGAGTTCGTTGTACTCCTCAAGCAGGGCGCGGGAAGGCCGGGCACGGTAGAGCAGTTCGGCCATGTAGATGGGGTGCGGTTGCTGCCAGAGCAGGAAGGAGCCGACATCCGAAGGGGCTTCCATCCCCGAAGGATCGGTCATCTTCATCCAGCGTACGCCCGGGAAGCCCTGGCGTTCAGCAATGTCCCGGGCGATCGGCATCACGGTCTTGTACCAGGCCAGCTGGCGCTCCAGCAGTTCGGGGCGGTTCCACGTGGCCCAGTGGAAGCTGTGCCACATCACCATCTCCAGGTGGAACTTGCCGAACCAGGAGTTGTAGGTCAGGCCGGTCTCTGCCGGCGGGAAATGCTGGGCTTCCTGCACGCGCATCAGGTACTGCGACTGCACGACGCGCCGCTCCAGCAGCGGTGCGCGCGGGTCAGTACAGTGCGAGAAATCGATCACGCCCGTATGCAGCCAGTAGTCATGCCACAACTGCCGGGCGGAGGCCTGGGCGGTCCGGAAGTCCGGCGCTTCGACGGACTCCGGGGCGAAGCGGACGCAAAAATCCCATTCTCCGGCGGCAGGGGTCAGGACCAGGCGGTTGGCTCCGGGCTGGCTGAGCGCAGCCTCGCCGCTCCAGGCCAGGGCCACGTAATAAACCGTGGCGTCCACGGTCCGGCGCAGCAGGGCCTTGCCGGGCTCCTGCGAGAGGATCTCGGTGGTGTGCTTCCCGTCGGAGCACCAGTCGGAGGCGTCGTCGGAGTGTTCGCCGGTCGGGTAGGGGAAACGCAGCGTGACGGGGATGGACTGCTCCGCCGCCACATGGGCGGCAAATGCATCCATCTCTTCGCCGCTGCTGACGGATTCGACCCGGACGGGCAGCCCTTTCCACCGGAACGCGGAGCGCAGTACACCGTCCCACATGTCCAGGGTCTGGTCCACGCCCTCGATCTCATCCGGCTGCATCCCGTCGAAACCGATGCTGCCCAGGTGCAGCCGGTGCGGGTTCTCGCGGACCCAGACGGCGGCGGCGCGGCCGCGCGCATCGAGCGTGTAGCCTTCCTGGACGGCATAGATGCCGTGCGGGTGGCCGGGCAAGGGATGGTCTTCGAGCGTCTCCGCCTGCGTGTAGCCTTCGACGTTGGGGAAGGCGTGCCAGCCCCATTCGCTGAAAGTGCCCAGCGACAGGCCGTCCTTGCAGAACTCCGGGAAGGTCTGTAGGCCGGTGGCGTCGAGCGTTAGGGTGAAGGCGCCGTTGCCCAGATTCAGGGAATTCAACGGGGCGAGTGCATCTACATGCGGGTTGTTGCGGGTGACGAGCGCCTTCCGGTCAATCTTGCCGGAAGTGCAGGAGATGGCGAGGGCGGCCAGCAGCAAAACGATGGCGACCCGGTACGGCTTCCATGTCATAATTGGTCTTGTATGTATCAGCAAATATACGATAAAATAACGTATCTTTGGAGAACAAACCGATAACCATGACCCGTTTATGAAGAAAAGTATCCTTTTGCTGGCGACGTTGCTGCTTGGCGTCGGCCTTTCCGCCCAGACGGTCTCTTTCCCGCAGGGGCAGCTCCCGTATGACAACCCTTACGCCTTCGGCCAGGACCTCTCTTTCGTGCTCAGCAACGAGAAGCGCGGCGGCGTGTGGTACGACACCGACGGTGCCCAGAAGAGCCCCTGGGAGATCTTCCGCAGCCACGGCTACAACTGGGGCCGCCTGATGATCTGCAACGAGCCTTCCCGCCTCGGCCAGACCCTCGATTATGTGCTCGAAGGGGCGCAGAAGCTGAAAGAGAACAAGATCCACTTCGCCTTGGACTTCATGATGTCCGACGGCTGGTCCAACCCGATGACCCAGCCCACGCCTTCCAGCCTGCGGGACCTGTCCCACAAACAGCGTGTGGATGCATTCTATGACTATGTGCACCATGTGATCGCGACGCTGCGCGATGCCGGCGTGCCGCCGGAGATCGTCCAGGTGGGCAACGAGATCAGCAACGGTGCCTTCTGGCCGACGGGGCGCGTCTATTACGGCCCGGAGAAGCGGGCCCAAAGCCACTGGAAGGAGTTTACCGACTATATCAAAGCCGGCATCAAGGCCATCCGCGACGTGGATCCGCGCATCCAGGTGATGCTGCATCTGGACTTCGGCGGAGACTTGGAGATGAGTGACATCTTCTTCACGAAGATGAAAGAATACAAGGTCGCCTATGACTGTATCGGCTTCTCCTTTTATCCCTGGTCACACGGCACGCTGATGGACCTGCGTGACAATCTCTACTATGTCATCGAGAAGTTCCGCAAGCCCGTGTACGTGATCGAGACCGGCTTCTACTCCGTCCCTTCGCAGTACTTTGAGCGCAAGGGCCTTCGCGCACCGTTCCCCGAGACACCCGAGGGCCAGAAGCGGTGGTTCCAGGCGGTCAATGAGATCGTGATGGCAGCGCCGCACCACCTCGGCCGAGGCGTGTTCTGGTGGGAGCCGATGCAGCGCGGCCGCGGCTGCTTCGACGACCAGACCCACGTGGCGAAGCCCATCCTCGAGGCTTTCGAGCAATATGCCTATCCGCTGGACCGTACCGACGGCAACCCCCGTATCTGGGATTTCGAAGAGGGCGAAAGGCCCTAGCTTCAGAGCGGGAACAGGTAGAAGCGGCGGTCGGGCCGGAAGTCCACCATCCACTGGTCGAAGAGGATATGGTCGTCCACGGCTGTCAGCGTGAGGCTGTGGGCGCCGGCGCCGAGTTCGACCGGAAGGGTGACGACGGCCTGGCCGCGCATCACGTTTCCCTTCCAGCGCTCGCTGCGGTAGGGCTCTTTGATGGAGCAGACCTGCGGTGCGCCGCCGTCCACGCTGACGCTGAAGCGGATGTCGCCCTTGTCCAGCGCCTGGGTCGGGATCACGGCCACGCGCACGACGGCCCGGCCGGAGGCTTCCGTCCGGAAATCATAGCGCAGCGACCCGCCCTTCGGCACAGGGACAGCCCGGCCGCTGTGGCCCAGGCTCCGCACCGGCTGCACGGACGTGCTGGCGGTGGTGAAGTCGCAGGCGTTGGCGGCATAGTAATCCTTGCCTGAGGCCGGTATTTCGTCGGCGTGCCAGTTTTTGCCGTAGGCAGACCATTGCGCAATCTCCGCATCGGTGAGTGAGACCGGGAGGTCCGGCGCCCAGTAGAGGGGCAGGTCACGCGGATGGTCGCACATCAGGCCGCGCCATTTGCCTCCGGCGAGTTCCTCATTGAACTGCCGGGTACGCTCCCGGATGTCCCGGTAGGCCATGAGGCTGAGGGCCGCGGCGGCCAGCTGGACGGTGTCCGGCTTCCAGACAAAGGGGGCGTAGGTCGAGCGGGACAGTTGGCGTGCCCGCTGGGCGTAGAGCATCTTTTCGGCGAGGGACTCCGCTCCGCCGACAGGATACTGCACGGCAGCGAACCAGGCGTCGCGGCTGCGTTCGGGGACGAGGGCGGTAGCGTCTTCGATGGTCCGGCGCACGGCGCGGAAGCGATCGATGTAGCGCTGCGCCTCGTTTCCGAACTCGTTGAAACTGAATTCGGTATTGACCGGCTTGGAGAGCCCGCCGGGGTAGTGCTGCGTATCGGACAGTTCGACCTGGCTCCAGCCGAAGAACTCCGGATGGCGCATGGCGCAGAGCCGATAATACTCCTGCATCGCCGGGGCCGCTTTTGCGGCTGCGGCCTGCCCGAACTCCCGGGCGAGCCAGCGCTCCAGGTGCTCCGGCACCGTCTCGGGTTGCACGTTGTTGACGTTCCAGGCCAGGTCGAGGAAGAATTCGAGGTCGTAGGCGGCCACCTTGGGGTCGTGGACATTGGCAACCCAGAGCTTGCGGACGTTGTGCCGGTACGCCTCCATCATCTCATGATAGACCAGGCCCGGCTGGGCCGTAGAGAGCCAGAGGTTGTCGTGGGGCCGGCCGGCATAACTGAGATGGTAATAGACGCCGGCTCCGCCGCTGCGCGCCTGCTGCGCGGCGTCGGACAGACGGGTCATGTTGCCGTAGTTGTCGTCGCACCAGACGATGGTGACATCATCCGGGAGCCGCAGCCCGTTCTCCATGATCTCCAGCACCTCCTTGTAGGGCATGAACATCTGCGGGATCTTCGTGAGGTCCTTGTCGATGTGCTTTTTGAGCAGCTCCCGCTGGTCGTCGATGACCTGCTGCAGGGCGGCCGTCTTCTCGTCCAGCGTGGCGCGCTCCAAGCCCTCCATCGAGCCGTCGTGGATGCCGCGCATGCCGATGGTGAAGAGGTTGTCCCGGTCCACTTCCTGCAGGCGCTCCGTCCAGTAATCCAGGACGTTCTGCTTGTTGGTGAGGTAGTTGTACCGCCCCCGCCGGGCGACATCCCATTCGCCGACATTGTTGCGCAGCAGCGGCTCGCAGTGGGAGGTGCCGATCAGGATGCCGAGTGAGTCGGCCATTTCCCGGGCCCCGGGGACCTGGAAGAAAGCGGTCGTGCCCGGGTGCATGCCCGGCCAGAGGGTGTTCGCGCGCAGGCGGAGCAGCAGTTTGCAGACCTGGCGGTAAGTGTCGGCACTGATGGTCAGGCCGTCCGGCTGCGGGGAATAGGTCTGTGCGCTCCAGGGACGGAACGCCCAGTCCTCGTCGTTGAGGAACAGGCCGCGGTACTCTACCGAAGGGTGCTGGAAGGTGCTCCAGCCGTCCGGCAACTCCAGCCGGCTCTTTTTCCCGGGACGGGAATCGCCCCACCAGGTCCAGGGGGAGACCCCGGCCAACCGGGAGATCTCCAGCACGCCGTATGCCGTGCCGCGGGCATCGGACCCGACGACCACGAGCTGGCTGCCATGCGTGCCTACATAGAAAGCCTCCCGCACGAAGCGCAGCGAGTCCGCGATAGCGGCAGGCACGCCGAGGCGGGAAAGGTTCATGCGTTCCCGGTCATACTGCACGACCCGGAGCGTGGCGCCGGACTTCGCCGGCTGCGGCCGCATGCCTGTCACCTCCTGCAGGTCGCCCTGCAGCATCTCGACGGCAACGCCGACCACGGGGTCGGCGTTGCGGGAAACGGTATAGGTGAGCGGGCTGTTGCCGCTGAACCACAGGAACGCCAACAGGATCAGCGCTTTCATTTAAGCTACCTTGACTTTGAAAATGGCTTTGTGGATCGTGCCTTCACCGATGAGCGGTGCGTGGGCGGTGTCAGGATCGAAGGTGATGGCCTCGCCCAGTTGGACGGTCACCGTGGTCCAGTCCTTGTCCTTGTAGAAGAGGATGTCCTTCTCGGCGTTGAATTCGCCGTCCGGCTCTACGCAGTCCTTGCGCGGCTTGACGCCGAAACTCTCAGCCTTGGAGAGGGGTACCTGGATGTCGATGTACTTGTCATGCACTTCGAGGCGGGCCTGCTCCGGGGTCTTCATCTGGGAGTCCACGATGTTGACGAAGAGATTGTCGCCGTCAAGCAGGTGTTTGCCGTTCTCCAGCGTGGAGAGGTCGGTGTCCGCGATGTACTGCAGGGCCTGCTGGTAATACTTGTTGTTGTCTAAATCCATAAGGTTCTGGGCTCTGAAGGCGGCGGAAAGCGGAGCCGGAATTGGTTTTTCGGCAAACTTGTCCGAAAAATAATTCCGGGCCGCCCCGTCTGGAAGACTCCGCCGCCGGGGGTTATCTAAAAATTGAAATAGTTCTTGGCGTTGTTGTAGGAGATGTCTTCGATCATCTGGCCGATGCGGTCCATCTCGGAGGCCGGGAGTTTGCCGTTCTCCACGTCGGCGCCGACGACATCGCAGAGGATGCGGCGGAAGTACTCGTGGCGCGGGTAGCTGATGAAGCTGCGGGAGTCGGTAAGCATGCCCACGAAACGGCTGAACAGACCCAGTACGGACAGGGCATCCATCTGGCGGCGCATGCCGACTTCCTGGTCGAGGAACCACCAGCCGGAGCCGAACTGCATCTTGCCGGGGAAGGTGCCGTCGTTGAAGGTGTAGGCCATGGTCATCATGACCTCGTTGTCCTTGGGGTTGAGGCAGTAGAGGATGGTCTTGGCCAGCTTGCCGGCGGCGGTGAGCCGGTCGAAGAAGCGGTGTCCGGCGGCGGCGATCTCCTGGTCGTGGATGGCGTCGAAGCCCGTGTCAGGGCCGACTTTCGCAAACATGGCGGAGTTGTTGTTGCGGATGGCGCCGATGTGGAACTGCTGTGCCCAGCCGGCTTCGGCATCCATGACGGCCTGGTCGAAGAGGAAGGCGCTGCGGAACTTCTCCAGCTCCTTCGCGTTCGGGGCGATGCCCATCAGGACCTTCTTGAAGATGAGTTCAATCTCGATCTCCTTATAGTCGGCGGCATAGAAGTTCTCCAGGCCGTGGTCGGAGAGTTTGCATCCGTTGGCGGCAAAGAAGTCGTGACGCTTCTTCAGGGCTTCCTGCAGGTCGGCGTAGGAGTCAATCTCCATGTCGGCGGCTTCGCCGAGCTTCTTGAGGTATTCCTTGTAGGACTTGGGGTCCTCGATGGCCATGGCCTTGTCCGGACGCCAGGCGGGGATCACCTTGGTGCCGAACGGGTGCTCGGCGATCATCTTGTGCCAGCGCAGGTCGTCAGCCGGGTCGTCGGTCGTGCAGACGGTCTCCACGTTGAATTTGCGGATGAGGGCCTGGCCGCGGAACTCGGGGGTGGCGAGCTTGGCGTTGCACTCTTCGAAAATCTCACGTGCGGTCTTGGGGGAGAGGAGCTTGTCGATGCCGAATACGCGGCTCAGCTCCAGGTGGGTCCAGTGGTAGAGGGGGTTGCGCATCGTGTAGGGCACGGTCTCCGCCCATTTCTCGAAGGTCTCCCAGGCGCTGTATTTACCGCCGGTGAGGTAGTCTTCGGACACGCCGTTGCCGCGCATCGCGCGCCACTTGTAATGGTCGCCGTAGTGGCCGTCCACCAGCCAGAGCTGGGTGATGTCGCGGAACTGGATGTTCTCGGCAATCTGCTGGGGAACCAGGTGGCAGTGGTAGTCGATGATGGGCATCTTCTCCGCATGCTCGTGGTAAAGCTTCCGGGCCGTTTCGGTCTGGAGCATGAAATTTTCGTTGATGAATGACATATGGGTGATGATTTATTAGTTTTGGTTTTCCAATCCTTCAAATTTAGGAAATATTTGCGACAACGCAAAACAGAAACCCTGCACCGGGCGGGTGCAGGGTTCTTGGGATTCCGGGTCATGCCCGGGATGACAGGGATTCACTACGCGTCGTTCGGCAGGCCGTAACCGTTGGTCACCTGGCCCTTGGACTGCTGGATGGTGGTCAGCGGGAGCGGGTGGTAGTGGCAAGGGACGGAGAGGTATTCCAGACCGGAGAGCATGTTGTAGTCCCACAGGTTGGCTTTCTCCTTCACCATGTCAATGCCCCAGTTGGTCTTGACATAACCATCAGCCTCGAGGGCCGCAGCCTTGGCGCCCTTCGGGTCGATGTACTCGAAGAGACCTTCGATGGCGACATTGTGCTTGGTGCCGACGACGGCGCCGCTGGAGGAGGTGGTGGTGTAGTCATAACCGCCGCGCCAGCCGGGAGTGAGGGCCGGGTTGGACTCGTCGCGGTTGAAGGTGATCTGCGCCTTGCCGTTGCCGGAGAGGTCCACCATCTTGGTCCAGATGTAGTTGGAGATGGTGCGTCCGTTGGCGAAGGTGTAGTAGCCGTCCTTCTCGAGACCGGCGATGACGGTCTTGAGTTCGGCGCGCATGGCCTTGCCCAGTTCGACGAACTTGCCGGCGCGGAGCTCCATGAACTTGATGTCGCCTTCACCGAGGCATTCACGCTTGGTCTCGGCGATCACGTCGTCGATGGTGGCGGCGCTCAGGTTCGCGACACCGGCGCGGCTGCGCAGCTGGTTGAGCAGGCTCAGGGCCTCGGCGTTGTCACCGAGCTGGACGTCCACCAGGGCGAGCTTCAGCATGGAGTTGTCCATGCGGTAGAAGACGAAGTTCATGCCGGAGTTGCGGCAGGCGGTCACATAGGGGGTCTTCATCTTGTTGATGTCCCACTTGTTGATGCCGATGCCGCCCTTGAGGCGGGAGCCGACTCCGGAGAGACCTCCATGTCCATGATGTACTGGTAGCCGCGCTGGAAAGGATTGCCCTTGCCGCGGTTGTCCGTGGTGATGAGGGTCAGGGTGCCTTTGGCTTCGCCGCTGATCACCTTGCGGAAGTAGGTCTGGGCCTCCTTGTAGTAGTTCTGCCAGTCGGCGCGGCGGCCGTAGATGGCCTTGTGCGCGGAATCTTCGGCGATCTTGTCGAAAGCCATGTTGCCGTACGGGGCCTTCTCGTCGGTACGGAGGACCTGGTAGTCACCCGCGAGGAGGTTGGCCTCGGCGATCAGGGCGTTGGCGAAGGTGCGGGACATGCGCTCGGCCTGGATGCCGCCCTGTCCGAGGTAGTACATCTACATCTTGGGTTCGACCTCCTTGAGTTTGGCGATGCAGGCGTCAAGGACATCGAAGCGGGAGGTAAGGCCGTAGCCCTCGTCCACGACGGAGTTCTCCAGTCCGAAGGGGATGTCGCCGTAGTGGCGCACGAGCTCGATGTAGGCCCAGGCCCACATGGTCCAGGCCTCGCCGTAGAGCTGGGTCCAGTCGGTGACGCCGGTGGCGTTCGCGACTTCCTCCTTCTGCTCGAGGATGCCCGCGCGGCCCGGGCGACGATGGTGAAGAGGTTGTTGTATTGACCGTTGGCATCCGTGATCGGGAGCTTGTCCACGTCGAGGTAGCCGCAGCGGCCGTTGCCGGAGTTGTACTCGGGATAGTACTCGCAGTCGGACTCGGAGTCGTTCCAGTTGTAGTTGCCGCCGCCGGATACGCTGAGGATGGTGCGGTAGCACTGGGAGAGCGTCTTGAAGGACTCGCTGACGGAGGAGGTGACGAAGGTGTCATCCATCTTGTTGGGCGAGGAGACGCTGAGGTAGTTCGTCTGGCAGCAGGTCAGGAGGAGCGCAGCGGC
>CADASN010000026.1 GCA_902790635.1 uncultured Bacteroidia bacterium
CCTGACCATCCCGCAGGCTGAACTGGACGCCAACCCGTACATGGTGCAGAACCCGATCGACAGCTACGCCTCCGGCGAGTATGGCGACGATCCTGCCCTCACCCCCAAGGTAGCGGAATAATAAACCCTTCCGCTTTCTGCTGAGAAGCCGGCCCGCACGGGCCGGCTTCTCCTGTATATCACCGTGGCTTGATTATTGTGTGATTATTGCTAAATTTGAAATTTGGAAGTACAGGCAGCCAGTCTGCCTGCATAATCACTCGCGCTATGAAGAAAAAGATATGGATCCTGCTGTTGGCCGCCCTGACGCTCGGTGCGGGCGCCTGTACGAAGCCCCTGGAAAATAACGGGCAGGAGCAGGGACAGCAAGGACAGACCGGAGAAGAACCCGGCCTGGACGAACAGACGCTCAAGATCTACGAATCCGTCAACACCTTTGCTTTCAACCGGATGAACGTCTATTACCTCTGGCAGGCGGAGATCGCCAAGGACCTGGAGGCCTGGAAGGAGACGGACGAACCCATTGAAAAGGTGCGCAAGATACGCTACAAGGACAGCACCGGGAAAGACATCGACAAGTGGACGATGGTGACCGACGATTATGCCGGTTTCTACAGCAGCGTAGCCGGCAACGAGAAGACGGCCGGGTTCGACTTCACCTTTTATTTTTTGGATTCGACGCACAAAAGCCTGTGCGCCGTCATCACGTTCGTCTATCCGGGCAGCCCGGCCGACAAGGCCGGCATCAAGCGCGGCGATACTATCATCCACGTCAACGGCAAAACCATCCCCTATCCCGATTACACCCCCTCCTACTACACCCTGATCGGCGGGGACAAGTTCACGGTCGGTCTGTATGGGAGTGACAAGACCATCACCATCGAGCCCGTCGATATGTACGAGAATCCCGTCCTGCTCACGAAAGTCTTTGACAACGGCACCAAGAAGGTCGGCTACCTGCACTACACCAGCTTCACTCTCGACTCCTGCACGGAACTGATCAAGGTTTGCTCCGACTTCAAGGACGCCGGCATCTCCGAGCTGATCGTCGATCTGCGCTACAACAGCGGCGGATTCTCACTCACCGAGCAGGCAATCGCCTCCCTGATCGGCCCCGAGGATGCCGTCAACGACCATCGGGTCCTCTCTACCGAGGTCTTCAACAGCAAACTGACCGAGTACTACGCCTCCCGGGGCGAAGACATCAATACGTATTTCCAGACGGAATACGATTTCACCTCCGGCGGGAAGAATTACAAGTTCAGCACTGCCGGCGCCAATGTCGGCGTCAAACGCCTGTACTTCATCATCGGCTCGGGAAGCGCTTCCGCTTCGGAAGCCCTGATCGGTGAACTGTCCGCCTACATGGATGTCGTGATCATCGGCGAGCAGAGCCACGGCAAATACTGCAGCGGCCTGATGATGCAGGCAGAAGAGTTTTTCGAGGAAAATGCCAGCCAGCTCGGCAGCGTCCGCACCGCAGCCGGGAAGAAATATGCCAAGAACTGGGGCCTCTACGTGATGTATTCCCGCTTCGCGGACAAGAACGGCAAGACGCTCTGCATGCCGGACGGGATCGTGCCGGAGTATGAGGTGGATGATGACCCGCTGGACGGCTACAAGCTGGGTGAACCCGGCGAGACGATGCTCGCCAAGGCGCTCTCGCTCTGTGGCTACAAGACCAAGGCACAGGCCGCCCGGACCGCGGACGACCGGCAGACGCGGCTGCAGTTGGAAGAGGCGCCCATCCGGACGGACGAATTACGGCCGGGCAGCGGGATGCGGATCATCCTCCCGCAGCAGGCCGGATTACGATGATATTTCATGGGCGGTGGCAGAAATGTCGCCGCTTTTTTTTACCTTTGGCTATGAAACAGAAATTACCGCTCCTGCTGCTCCTCCTGCTTCCCGTCTTCGCATGGGCGGCGCCGGTCCCCGTAGGGACTGCCCGAAGCCAGGCGGAGCGCTTCCTGCAAGCGCAGAACCCCTCCCGATCCGTCGATCTGCAACTCGTCTTCGAGATGCCGCAGAAGACCAAATCCCTGGACGCAGCGCCGGAATACTATATCTTCTCCGACAAGCGGGGCGGCTTCGTCATCGCGTCCGGAGACGACTCCGTCCCCGCGATCCTCGGCTACTCCGACCAGGGCACCTTCGATGCCGTCTCGATGCCGGACAACCTGAAGGGATGGCTGGAGATGTGGCAGGAGATCGTGGCGGCGAACCGCCGGACGGGAGCAGCCCCCTGGCACGAAACACCGGGGACCAAGGCCGGCGGGGAGCGCCTGCTGGAGACGGCCAAGTGGTCCCAGGGCGATCCCTACAACGCCAAGTGCTACTCCATCGCCGGCACCCACTGCCAGACCGGCTGCACGGCGACCGCCACCGCCATCCTGATGCGCTACCACAAATGGCCGGACAAGGGTACGGGCACCGTGCCGTCCTATACCTTCAAGGACGAAGATGAGAATACCCACACCGTCGGCAAGGTCACGCTCGGCCACAGCTACAACTACAACCAGATGCCGCTGACCAATGACGGTACCTGGTCCTCGACCGAGAAGGACCAGGTATCCACGCTGATGCGCGACCTGGCGGTGATGCTTGAGTCGTCGTTTGGCTTGGAAGGCACCAGCGCCGTCCTCCAGAAAGTCATCCCCGCCGTCATCAAATACATGAAATACGACGCGGCCGCCGTACTTGACGGCAAGGCGATGTATGCCAGCACCTCCGAATGGATCGCCCGCCTCAAGGACAATATCGACCAGGTCGGACCGGTCCTCTATTCAGCCAAAAAAGCTACCGACAAAGATTCCGGACACGCCTTCCTGCTGGACGGCTACGACAAGAACAACTATTTCCACATCAACTGGGGCTGGGGCGGCAAGAGTAATGGCTACTTCGTCGTCCCGGACTTCGACGACTACACCAAAAACCACAAGGCCCTGCTGGGCCTGAAGAAAAACGCCGGCGGCAAAGCTCCGGAAAACATCGAAATCTACGCACCCGGCCTCACCACCACGGAGACGTCTATCCAGACGGGCAAATCCTTCAAAATCAGTTTCCGCGCGCTCAACAGCAGCAACGAGATCTTCTCCGGGGAGTTCGCCATCGCCAAGTTCAACCGTGACGGCAAGATGGAAGAAGTAGTCAGCCAAATCGTGGATGTGCCCGAGCTGAAATCCAATTTCTACGGGTCGGTCGATGACCTCCCCTGCAAGATCACCAAGGCCATCCACGCCGGGGACTATCTCACCCTTGTCTGGCGCTCCTCCAAGACCCCCGACTGGACTCCGGCCCGCTACGACCACGAGAATAGTGATCTCACCAGTAAGATTGCCCTCGGGGACTCGGTCCTCCTCGACCAGGCCGTAGGACTCGACTATGACAAGTCGAGCGGCGTCATCACCGTCAATTTCTCCTGCGATGCAGACCGCGAGTTGAGAAACGCCGACGGCAAGAAAGTTACCACCGGGGTCACGAGCAGCGGCTCGACGATGAAGATCGACACCAAGCAGCTCTCGCCTGCCACCTATACCCTGCATCTGCAGCGCGGAGAACAGGTCAAAGACATCAAACTGAAAATCGGACGCAAAAAATGACAGCCATGAAAAGACTTCTCATTCTCCTGGTCCTGGCAGCATTCCTGCCTTCCTGTTTCGATATTCCGCAATTGGATATCGACCTGGACAGCGTCTCCCTGGCTGACGAAGGCGGCAGCGAGCGGATCCGCGTCACCTCGAATGTCGATTGGTCCGCCACGGCCTCCGCGGCCTGGATCAGCGTCCAATACACGGCCGGCGGCTCCTCGCTGACGATTTCCGCCACCCGGAATCCGGAAAACTCCGACCGCCGCGGCACCGTCACCATCACCGGTGGAGACCTGGTCCGCACGATTTCCGTCACCCAGTCCAGCGCGCCCATGCAGACCGTGCAGATCAGCATCACGGGAGTCCCGTCGTGGAATGTCCCGACCTTGTCCGGCACCGGCGTGACCGGGACCCTGTCCGTCGCGAGTACGGTTGTCGATTTCAAGAACGGTCTGCAACTGAACCTCCCTTCCACCACCAAGACCTATGTCGTGCGCATTGATGCCCGGTACGCTACCGGTGTCTCTTTCGCCACGGTCGAAGGAATCACCGAGATTGACTTGAGTGCCTTCTGATGCGCATTTCTCCCTTCATCTTGCTGACGGCCCTCCTGCTGCCGCTCTTCGCCTGCACCCGGCAGGAGCCGTTGCCGGACAGTCCCGCACCGGCTCCGCAACCCGGCAGCCGGATCCCGGGCACGGCCATCATCCAGCTCTCCGAGCAGACCGCTGATCATTTTGCCATCGAAGACTATCCCGACGTCGCCGCAGCGCTGGGCGTCATCTCCGCGGAGCGGGTTTTCCCGGATGCCGGGGAATTTGAAGCGCGGCACCGTGCGGCAGGCCTGCACCGCTGGTACAGCGTCCGCTACGACGAAGCGGTCTCTCCGACCAAGGCACGGGAAGGGCTGGGCGCCCTGGAGGGCGTGGAGGCAATCGACTTCCCGCGCCGGAAGGTCCGTCGCGGCTTCTTCAACGACCGCTACCTGGCGGATCAATGGCATTTCGTCAACGACGGAAGCCTGGGAGCGATGTTCAAGCGGGGGATCGACATCAACGTGGAGCCGGTCTGGAGAGAGTTTACCGGCGGAACGCGCGATGTCATCGTGGCCATCATCGATGGGGGTATCGATCTGAAACACAACGATCTCGCCGGTGTCGTACTACCTGCGGGAGATAATGGAAGCCGCAATTTCGTGCCGGGGTATCCCCCGAACACCATTCCGGCGGACGACCATGCCACGCATGCGGGCGGCATCATCGGCGCCATCAACAACAACGGTTTCTCCTGCTCGGGGATCGCGGGCGGCCTGGACGGTGCCGGCGGCGTCCGGCTGATGTCCTGCGTCATCTTCGGGTCCGATGAGGACTCGAGAGACACCGACAGCGGAGATGAAGCCCGGGCGCTGGTCTGGGCGGCCGACCACGGCGCCGTAATCGCCAACAACAGCTGGGGTTACGAATTCGACACGGAAGAAGAAGCCCGGAAGGAAGCCATCGCCTTCGAGAACGAGCCTTCCTCCATCAAGAGCGCCATCGATTACTTCATCGCCAACGCCGGTCTCGATGCCGACGGCAACCAGACCGGACCGATGCGCGGCGGCCTCGTGGTCTTCGCCTCCGGCAACTACGGCTGGAACCACGATGTGCCCAGTGAGTATTCGCCCATCGTCTCCGTAGGTGCATTCGGCCCGGATGGCAAGATGCCGCGCTACTCCAACTACGGTCCTTGGGTCGACATCCTTGCCCCCGGCGGATCGGACACGGACGACCAGTATGCGGAATGGATTGTCAGCCTCGCGACCAACCAGGGCGCGGCCTACATGGTCGGCACGTCGATGGCCGCCCCGCACGTCTCGGGCGTGGCCGCCCTGCTGGTCTCCTATTTCGGCGGGCCGGGATTCACCAACGACGACCTCAAGGAGCGGCTGCTCGAAAGCGCCCGCTACGACGTGATCGACCTGCAGGGACGCTCCGTCGGCGGCGGGATGCTCGACGCCTATGCCGCCTTCCAGTACAATCTCACCCCCGTGGACCCCTCGAAAGCCGATATCCGCTTCATCAGCGACTATGCCGGGGACTATCGGTTCAAGGCCCATGAGACCGTATCGCTGGGCATCATCATCCGCGGCAACGAACGGCTGAAGCTGCCCGTCCGTTTCGACAGCGACTGCCCGGGCGCGAGCGCTACCTGCTCCTCCTCGTCCGCCCAGATCCAGATCGTCGCACCCAAAGCCCCCGCCGGCGAATATACGGGCATCCTCCGCGTCGGCACCATCGCCTCCTACAAGATCAGTTTCACCATTCTCGAGAACCATGCACCGGTCGTGGTGAAGCCCCTGGAGAACCAGATTGTCAACGCCGCCTCGGCGTCCATCGCCAGCATCGACCTGTCGCAATACTTCCAGGACCCCGACGGCGAACAGCCCACCTACAAGATCTCCCTGACCGGGGATGACCTCTTGTCCGCCCGCCTGTCCGGCAGCATCCTCTCCCTGACCCCCGACGGATACGGCCAGGCAGAGGTGACCGTGACGGCCACGGATGCGCTGCAGGCCAGCTGCAGCTCTACTTTCCAGCTGCTTGCGCGCAATACATACCAGGATCTGGATGTGTTCCCCAACCCGGTCAGCGATGTCCTGAACGTCCGGCCCGGCAGTGACACCGCCGTCCAGCTCGCCCTCTACAACGGCAGCGGCGCCTGCGTCATCTCCCGGGAGACCCAGGCCGGGCCGTTCCAGCCCGTCCGGCTGGATGTGAAGGCCCTCCCGGCCGGTGTCTATGCGCTCAAGCTGAGCTACGGCTCGAGACAACAGACCGTCACTATCGTCAAGTACTAGAGGCAGTTATTCTGCCCTGTCCGCGTTTAAGAGAGAAAAAAGATGAAAAAAATAGTGCTGATCATCGTGCTGGCCGCGGCCCCGTTCTTGCTTGGGGCCCAGACCCTTCCCTTCCTGTATATGCCGACTGACGCCCGCAGTGCGGCGCTCGGCGGCGCAGGCGTGGCCATGGATGCCGACGCTTGGGCGATGGACAACAACCTGTCCGCGGCAGCGCTCAGCAGCCGGCACTTCGCCATCGGAGCCGGCTACCAGCACTTATGGCCGAAGATGACAGGGACAAACAGCTTCTCCCTGGATGGCTGGTACCGCAGGAACCGCTGGGCCGTCGGCTTGTCGGCCAAGACGATGTTGATCGATTACAATGCGTTTTTGCATACGAGCGCACCGCAGGGCTCGTTCACCTACCACGACCTCAGCGTGGCGCTGGGTGCCGCGTGGTGTCCGGTGACGGGTTTTGCGATCTCGGCCACTGCCCGCATGGTCAACTCCGCGCCTGCTCCCACTTTGCACGGGATGGCGGTCTGCGCCGATCTGGCGATGACCTATGCCATCAAGGGTTTTCAGGTCGGCCTGTCTGTCAATAACCTCGGCACCCGTCTCCAATACCGAAGAAATGGTAGCTACACCCAAGATGCCTTCTATTACGCCAATTACGCCCTTCCGGCACTGGTCAGGGCCGGTCTCAGCTATTCGCACCCCATCTTCACGCTCACGGCCGAAGCGGACTATCTGTTTGAAGGCTGCTTTATGGCGTGCGCAGGTGTCGAGGTCCGTCCGGTCTCCGTCCTGTCCCTGCGTGCCGGATACCACTATGGGCCCGACAACGGCAAAGGCATGCCTTCCTTCGGCTCCTGCGGCATCCATCTGGGCTTCGCAGGGCTGGGAATCGACGTATCCTACTGGTTCGGTGGCGAGAATACCACACTCCGCGGCACGATCTGCGCGGGGCTTTCGTATAGCTTCTAACCCTGCGCACCGCCGAGGAGATCCAGGATCTCGGCGGTAATCTTCTGCTGACGCCCCTTGTTGTATTCGAGCGTAAGCTCGCCGAGGAGGTCCTCGGCGTTGTCGGTCGCCGTCTGCATCGCGAGGGTGCGCGCCGCATGCTCCGAAGCCGCAGAGTCGAGGATGGCGGCATGGAACTTCAGCATCATCACCTGCGGGAGCAGCTGGCTCACCAGGGTCGCGGGATCCGGCTCCAGGATGTAATCGTCCGAAGCTTCGCCGGCGGATGAGGCAGGCGCATCCTCCGGAATCCCGGAGAACGGCAGATACGGCTCGACGGTCGGGACCTGCGCGGAGGCAGAAGCGAAATGGTTGTAAACCAGGATGACACGGGACAATTCGCCCGCCTCGAAACGCCTGGCGAGTTCGCGGGCGAGGGCGGCGGATTTCTCGTAAGAGGGATGACCGATGAGGTCGTTGTAGTCCTTGACGCCGGGAAAGCCGTTGCGGCGCAGGGCTTCAGTCATCTTGCGCCCCAACGGGAACACTTCGACTTCTCCCTCGCAGGCACGGATCGTCTCCAGCGTCTTGCGGATGACATTCGCATTGAAGCCGCCGCAGAGCGAACTGTTCGACGCGATCGCGACGATGGCCGTCGCAACTTGATGCGGGGGCGTATCCCCCGAGCCCCCTACGCCCTTAAGCCCTTTCCAACTTTGCTGCGCAAAGTCCCGGGCCGGGCGGTCCGCTGATGCGGACTTCGCTTCGCTCGAACTGCCACGAGGCAACGCAGCGGCGGTGCCGTGCGTCGGCGTTGTGGAGGGCGGAGCGGAAATTGGTTTTTCGGCAAACTTGTCCGAAAAATAATATCCGGCCGCCCGCGAAGGAGCACCCGCAGCCGGGAGAGCGGCGAGGATCTCGGCGAGCGTGCGCTCGTACGGACGCATGCCTTCGATGGCCTTCTGCGCCTTGCGGAGCTTCGCGGAAGCCACGAGCTTCATCGCCGAAGTAATCTTCAGCGTACTGCGGACCGATCCGATCCGGTCTTTGATCTCGCGAAGTGAAGCCACAGTCCCCGGTCTTTATGCTTTTTCGGTCAACAGGCGGCACAGGTCGGCCGCTTCCTGCTCGATCACCTCGGGCGCTCCTTCCGGCATCTTGCCGGCGGCCAGCGCATCCAGGATCTCCTGGTGCGCCCCGCGCATCCGGTCGAGGAACAATTTCTGGAACTCGATCACCTGATCGATGCGCAGGTCGGCCATCAGCGCATGCGTGCCGCAATAGAGGATGGCGACCTGCTCGCCGACCGGCATCGGGCTGTACTGCGGCTGGATCAGCAACTGGTTGTTCTTGCGGCCCTTGTCGAGGGTCATGGCCGTGACCTTGTCCATATCTGAAGAGAATTTGGAGAAGGCCTCCAGCTCGTTGTACTGGGCCTGGTCGATCTTCAGCGTACCTGCGACCTTTTTCATCGACTTGACCTGGGCCGAACCGCCCACACGGGACACGGAGATACCCACGTTGATGGCCGGGCGGAAACCGGCGTTGAAGAGCGAGGATTCGAGATAGATCTGGCCGTCCGTGATGGAGATCACGTTGGTCGGGATGTAGGCGGATACGTCACCGGCCTGCGTCTCGATGATCGGCAGGGCCGTCAGCGAACCGCCGGCCTTGACCTTGCCCTGAAGACTCTCCGGAAGGTCATTCATCTGCTCGGCCACTTCCTGCTGGCTGATGATCTTGGCGGCGCGCTCCAGCAGACGGGAGTGCAGGTAGAAGACATCGCCCGGATAGGCCTCGCGCCCGGACGGGCGGCGCAGGATCAGGGACACCTCGCGGTAGGCGACTGCCTGCTTGGACAGGTCGTCATAGACCACCAGGGCATGGCGGCCGGTATCCCGGAAATATTCGCCGATGGCGGCGCCGGCGAAAGGCGCGTAGTACTGCAGGGCGGCCGGGTCGGCAGCGGTCGCGGCGACCACAATGGTGTAGTCCATCGCACCCTTGGCGCGGAGGGTCTGGACAATGGAAGCCACGGTGGAGCCTTTCTGGCCGACGGCCACGTAGATGCAATAGACCGGGTTGCCCTTGAGGTACTCGGAACGCTGGTTGATGATGGTGTCGATCGCGACGGCGGTCTTGCCGGTCTGGCGGTCGCCGATGATCAGCTCACGCTGGCCGCGGCCGATCGGGATCATCGCGTCGATGGCCTTGAGGCCTGTCTGGAGCGGCTCCGTGACCGGCTCGCGGAAGATGACGCCCGGAGCCTTGCGCTCCAGGGGCATTCGTACCGTCTCCCCCGCGACCGGGCCAAGCCCGTCGAGCGGCGTGCCGATCGGGTCGACCACGCGGCCGACCAGGCCCTCGCCCACGGGGATGCCCGCGATCCGGCCGAGCCGGCGGACGCTCATCCCCTCGCCCACCTGGTCGGTGGGTCCCAGCAGGACGGCTCCCACATTGTCCTCCTCGAGATTCATCACGACAGCCTTGACGCCGCTGGCAAATTCGAGCAGTTCGCCCGCCTCGGCCCCGGCGAGGCCGTAGATGCGGGCCACACCGTCGCTGACCGTCAGCACGTGTCCGACTTCTTCATATTGGAGCGAATTGTCAATCCCCCGGAGCTGGTTCAGCAGGATGTCGGAGATCTCGCTCGCCTTGATTGTATTCTGCGCCATTATACGATTCTGTTGTTTTGGATGACAAACTGCCGGCGGATGCTCTCGATCTGGCGGCGGACGCTCGCGTCGAGCAGGTAGTTGCCCACCTCCAGGGTGAAGCCGCCGATCAGGGCCGGGTCCACCCGGCTCTCGACCAGCACCTCACGGCCGAATTTTCCTTCCAGCATGGTCCGGAGCTTCCGCTCCAGCTCCTCGGACGGCACGACGGTGGTCAGGCGGGCCACCAGGATGCCCCGGGAGCGGTAGTACATCTCAATGAATGAGCGGAACATGAAACGCACGTCCTCCATCCGGCCGTTCTTGACCAGCAGACGGATGAAGCGCTCCAGCTCGGGCTCGAGCGGGCCGGGATCCTGGTCCGGATGCTCGAGCAGCAGGCGCACCTGGGCGCACACGCGCTCTCCGCCGCCAGTCTCCTCCGTGTAGCGGAGCAGGGCGGTGGCATATCTGGAAGAGAGGATTCCCGTGTTCATACCGTCATCAATTGGGGATCTGCGCCTGCGAGGCTTCATCGACCAGGCGGTCGATCAAGGCCAGCTGGCCACCGTCCTCCCCGAGATCCTTGCGTACGATCTTTTCCGCTACTTCCACCGAGATCATCGCCACCTGGCGGCGGATGTCGCGGATGGCGCTCTCGCGCTCCGCGGCAATCTCCACCTTGGCATGCTCGAGCAGTTTGGCCGCCTCCTGCTGCGCTTCCTCACGCGCCTGCGCGATGATGCCCGCGCGGACCTCGGAAGCTTCCTTGAGGATGCGGCTCTGCTCCAGACGGGTCTCCTCAATCATCCGCGCCTGCTCCTCAGCCATGCCTGCCAGGCGCGCCTGGGCCTCATCCGCGGCCTTGAGCGAGTCGGCGATATGGTCGGAGCGCTTCTGCACGGCATTCGTGATGATGGGGAAGCCAAACTTCGCCAGGATGAAAAACACCAGGCCGAAGATGACGACCATCCAGAAGAGGAGTCCGAAATCCGGTGTGATCAGCGACATACGGCTTTACGACTGGGTGACAGCGAGCAGACAGACAAGCACGCCGAAGAGGCAGACGCCTTCGATGAGGGCGCCGATGATGATGGCCGTGGTCCGCAGGCTGCCGGAGATCTCCGGCTGACGGGCCGAGGCCTCCATCGTGGACTGGGCAAGTTTGCCGATACCGATACCGGCCGCAAGGGCCACGATGCCGGCTCCGATGGCGCCGCCGAACTTGGCGAACGCAGCTGCTTGAAGAAGAGTTCCTAACATAATGATATTGATATTTTAGTTGGTTTCGTGTGCGGGTTTCTGATGCGCCAGGCCGATGAAGACGGCCGAGAGCATGGTGAAGACATAGGCCTGCAGGAAGGCCACGAGCAGTTCCAGGCAGTCCAGAAAGATGCCGAAGAGTGCGGCGATCACGGTCAGGGAGCCGTTCAGTACGGGCCCCAGGGCCGCGGAAAGGAAGATCAGCGCGATCACGCTCAGGAGCATGATGTGTCCCGCGAGCATGTTCGCGAAGAGTCGGATCATCAGGGAGAAGGGCTTGGTGAACATGCCCATGATCTCGATAACCGGCATGATCGGGATGGCCTTCAGGAAGATCGGCACATCCGGCCACAGGATGTCCTTCCAGTAGTGCTTGTCACCGAACAGATTCACCATCAGGAAAGTAAAGAGGGCAAGGACGCCCGTCACGGCGATATTGCCGGTGATGTTGGCTCCGCCCGGGAACACCGGGAAAATGCCCATCAGGTTATTGATCAGGATGAAGAAGAAAGCGGTCAGCAGGTAGGGAGAGAAGCGCTTGTACTCCGGCCCGACGGCGTCCTTGATCACATCCTGTTCGATCATCACGATCACCGGCTCCAGCAGCGCCGCCAGGCCCGTGGGCTTTTCTTTCAGCACATCGTGCTTGCGGTACCAGCGGGCGCAGAGCAGGATCAGCACCACCAGCAGGATGCTGTCGATCATCAGGCCCAGGACATTTTTCGTGATGGAGATATCAATCGGACGCTTGCCGGTCTGTGCATTGACCAGTTTGCCGTTCTCGTTCAGGGTATAGCCATTCTCCGCAGCGTGGTGCAGGGTGAAGACATGCACGCCGTTCTCGATGACGATGCAGGGCAGCGGGATGACGATCTCGTGCTCGTTGATGGTGGTGATGTGCCACTCGTAGGCATCGCTGATATGGCCGAAGAGGTATTCGTTCATATCCAGCCCCTGCGCCTCTTCTTCGGCTACGCTTTGCACCTCATCCCCAGTTTCGCCGGGGACTTCGGCGGCCCGCGCCGGCAGGAGTACCGGCAGTAGCAGGAGCCATATGAGCATCAGTTTCCTCATACCGTCTCGGCGCATACGATGATCTCATTGTTCCTGACCTTCACGACGCCCGAACGGATCGGGAAACGCTGCTCCTCCTCCGCCACGACCCGGATCTCTCCGGCCTCCAGGGCGGAGATGATCGGTGCGTGTCCGGGCAGCACCTCGAAAGGGCTCACCACGCCCGGAAGGAAGACAGCCTGCGCCGTCCCTTCGAACAAGGCCCCCTCCGGGGTGAGGATCTGGATGGTCAGGGTCTTCTCGCTCATAGGAATTATTTGGCCTGCGCCAGCAGGGCTTCACCTTTCTTGATGGCCTCTTCGATCGTGCCGACATTGAGGAATGCCTGCTCGGGGAGGTAGTCCACTTCGCCGTCGAGGATGGTCTTGAATCCCTTGATGGTATCTTCGATCTCCACCATCACGCCCGGGCAGCCCGTGAAAGCAGCGGCGACGGCAAACGGCTGCGAGAGGAAGCGCTGCACGCGGCGGGCGCGGTTCACGGTCACCTTGTCCTCTTCGGAGAGCTCGTCCATGCCGAGGATGGCGATGATGTCCTGGAGTTCGTTGTATTTCTGGAGGATCTGCTTCACGCGCTGCGCCGTCTCGTAGTGCTCCTGCCCGATGATGTTGGGATCCAGGATGCGGGAGGTGGATTCCAGCGGGTCCACGGCCGGATAGATGCCCAGGGTCGCGATCTTGCGGCTGAGGACGGTCGTCGCATCGAGGTGCGAGAAAGTCGTCGCCGGAGCCGGGTCCGTCAGGTCATCCGCCGGCACGTACACGGCCTGCACGGAGGTGATGGAGCCGTTCTTCGTGGAAGTGATGCGCTCCTGCATCTGGCCCATCTCCGTGGCCAGCGTCGGCTGGTAGCCCACGGCGGAAGGCATGCGGCCCAGCAGGGCGGAGACTTCGGAGCCGGCCTGCGTGAAACGGAAAATGTTGTCGATGAAGAAGAGGATATCCTTCGGTCCGTCGGCGCTGCCGCTGTCGCGGAATGATTCCGCGAGGGTCAGGCCGCTCAGGGCCACGGAGCTACGCGCTCCCGGCGGCTCGTTCATCTGGCCGAACACCATCGCGACCTGCGACTTCTCCAACTCTTTGCGGTCCACCTTGGAGAGGTCCCAGTGGCCTTCTTCCATCCCCTTGGAGAATGCCTCTCCGTATTTGATGACGTCGGATTCGATCATTTCGCGCAGCAGGTCGTTGCCTTCGCGGGTACGTTCGCCGACGCCGGCGAACACGGAGAATCCGTTGTGCTTCTTCGCGATGTTATTGATCAACTCCTTGATCAGCACGGTCTTGCCTACGCCCGCGCCGCCGAAGAGGCCGATCTTTCCGCCTTTCAGGTACGGCTCCAGCAGGTCGATGACCTTGATGCCGGTGTAGAGGACTTCCTGCGAGGTGGTGAGATCTTCGAATTTCGGGGGCTCCCGGTGGATCGGGAGGGCACCCTCGCGCTCCAGTTCGCCAAGTCCGTCGATGGTGTCGCCTGTGACATTCATCACGCGTCCGCGGATCTGGCTGCCGACCGGCATCGCGATCGGCGTTCCGAGGCAGATGGCCTCGAGACCGCGCTTCAGGCCGTCGGTAGAGTCCATGGCCACGCAACGGACTGTGTCTTCGCCGATATGCTGCTGGACTTCGATGATGAGTTCGCGGCCGGAAGGGCGGATCACCTTGAGAGCGTCGTGGATGGCGGGCAGGGCCTCTTCGTCCTTGAGACTCTTCAAGTCAAAATGAACATCCACTACCGGACCGATAATCTGAGAAATATGTCCCTTGATCGTAGGCATCGTGGTCTAAGAATTAGTTTCAATTCGCTAATATAGCAAATAATTGCCAAAAACGGACATTTATTGCTCTCATCCTTTCTGCCGCATACAGAAGACTGCAGAGCCCCTCCGTCCCTCGACGCACCCCGAAAAACCGTGATGGATTAATCAGTTGTATTTCAACAACTACTGTAAACACGGGTATCGATTTCAGACACCCGTGTTTCTGTCGTTGATTGATAGTCAATGGAATGAACTACCACGGATCAATTCCATCACCACACATCCATCTATCATCGAAAAAACGTGATAGATTAATCAACTGTCCTTCAACAAGTACTGTAAACACGGGTGCTGTTTTCAACTACCCGTGATTTAGTAAGTAATTGATCTTCCGGATATTTGGCTGCTACGCTTTTGTATCGTTCTGATGCGCCGCTGGATCGGGCTGTGCCCGTCCGGACAAAAACGTCCGTCCGGGCACACCCGATCCCATCGCGGCTATCCATCCATAGCAGCGGCCGCCCCTACGCACCCTACGCACGGCCCCCGTCCGCACGAGCTAACGTGCGCAGGCCCACGCACTCTCCTTCCCGCCGCCCGCCGCAGCAGATTGTACCAACGCAAAGGGATCATTATCAACACAAACCGTAAACACGGGTATCGATTTCTGACACCCGTGTATTTGTAGTTAATTGATAGTCAATGGCATGAACTACCACGGATCAATCTCATCAGGTCCTTTACTTCCGGGCATCAAAAACCGTGACAGGTTAATCAACTATCCTTCAATAAGTTCCGTAAACACGGGTGCTCATTTTAACCACCCGTGTTTTTGTCAGCGATTGATATTCAATGAGATGACCTACCACGGGTCAATCTCATCAGGTCCTTTACTTCCGGCATCAAAAACCGTGATAGATTTATCAACTGTCTTTCAATAAGTTCCGTAAACACGGGTGCGATTTTTAGCTACCCGTGTTTCTGTCGTTGGTTGATAGTCAATGGGATGAACTTTCACAGTCTTGTCCTCGAGATGTCCTGCGGCTTATGCTGGACATCTCGGTTTATTCCGACGTTCTAGTGGAGGAGACGTCCTGGATTTAGGGACGTCTCCTGCAATAAGCGCGTTTTTCGGGGGAAATGTCCCTGTTTTCCGGACATCTCCTGCACCTACGCCCGGACAATTGGAGCGAAGCGACGCAGGGGTGCTCGAGGGGGTCCGCCCCCTCGTTCATTGGGTCCCGTAGGGCGCTGACGACATTCAAGCTCGGAGGCAGTGCCGACCGAGGGGGTTTGGGGGATTCTCCCCCAATGGATTCGAACCCGCAGGGCGCTGACGCGCAAACAGCGTCGGAGCGTAGCGACGCAGGGGTGCTCGAGGGGGTCCGCCCCCTCGTTCATTGGGTCCCGTAGGGCGCTGACGCTTTTCAGGGACTTTCGTGTGGGCAATG
>CADASN010000027.1 GCA_902790635.1 uncultured Bacteroidia bacterium
CTTGTAGCTTTCAAGGATATGTCAAACGAGGACGTGTTCATCACCCGCTCCTGCGCTACCAGCAAGGAGAACATCACCATTGACGGTGTCGAGTACCCCCTCGTAAAGCTTGAGATTTCCAACACATCTCACCCTTTCTACACCGGCAAGATGAAGATCGTCGATACCGCCGGCCGTGTTGATATGTTCTATCAGAGATACAAGAACCGCAAGAAATAATTTCCTGCGACTGCATAGGTTGAAGAAATCCCGCTCACCAGGTGAGCGGGATTCTTTTTGTCTTACTGCCAGTACTCGTAGAACTTGGCGATGCTTTCCATCCCGGCGAAGAACTGCCGGAGCAGGTAGCTCTCGTTCGGGGAATGGATGGTGTCGCGCTCCAGGCCGAAGCCCATCAGGAGCGGATCGATGTGCAGGATCTGCTGTATCTGCCCGAGGATGCCGATCGAGCCGCCGCCCCGGGCGGGCACGGGTTCCATCCCATAGACTTCGCCGATGGCGCGGGAAGCGGCCTGGTAGGCATCCGAACTCATCGGGATCAGGAAGCCGTCGCAGCCTTCGCGCGGAATCACTTCCACCTTGACGTGCCTGGGGGCGATTTTCTTGATATGCCTGGCAAACAGGCGCGTGATCTCGGCGCTGCGCTGGTTGGGCACCAGCCGCATGGAGATCTTGGCGTGCGCCTCGGAAGGGAGCACCGTCTTGGCGCCCGTCCCGGTGTAGCCGCCCCAGATGCCGCAGACGTCCAGGCAGGGACGGATGGCGGTGTGCTCGAGCGTGGTGTATCCCTTCTCGCCGCGCACCTCCCGGATGTCCAGGAACTCCTTGTATTCCTTCATGTCGAAGGGAGCGCGGGCGAGCATCTTGCGCTCCTCCCGGGACAGTTCCACGACCTTGTCGTAGAAGCCCGGGACAGTCACCCGGCCGTTCTCGTCGATCAGGGAGGCGATCATCTCGCAGAGGACCTGGATGGGATTGGCGACGGCACCGCCGAAGTGTCCGGAGTGCAGGTCCTTGTTGGGACCGGTCACCTTGACCTCCAGATAGCTCAGGCCGCGCATGCCGCAGTTGATGGAGGGGACCTTATCGCTGATCATCGTGGTGTCGCTGACCAGACAGATATCCGCCTTGAGCAGCTTCCTGTGGGCCTTGATCCAGGCCGGCAGCGAGGGGCTGCTGATCTCTTCTTCGCCTTCGAACAGGAACTTGACGTTGTGCCGGAGCAGGTCGTTGCGGACCAGGTACTCGAAGGCCTTGATGTGCATGAAGAGCTGGCCCTTGTCGTCGTTGGCCCCGCGTCCCCAGATGGCCCCGTCGTGGATCTGCGGGTCGAAGGGGTCGTGGCGCCATTTGTCCAGCGGCTCGACCGGCTGGACGTCGTAGTGGCCGTAGATGAGGATTGTCCGGGCTTTCGGGCTGATGATCTTCTGGCCGAAGACGACGGGGTGTCCGGCCGTCTCGCAGACGCCGGCTTCGTCAGCACCCGCTTCGAGGAGCAGGTCGGCGAGCGTCTCGGCGCAGAAATACATATCAGCCTTGTGTTCGGGTCTGGCGCTGACGGACGGGATGCGCAGAAGGGTGAACAGCTCCTCGAAGAAGCGTTCTTTGTTTTGTTCGATGTATTCCTTCATGGTCTGCTACAGGAACTGTTCGAAATAGTCGGTGATTTTCTCGTACAGGTGCACGCGGGCCTTGCCGCGCATGTTGTGTTCATCGAGCGGATACGGGAACCAGTCGACCGGGATGCCTTCCGTGATGCATTCCTGCACGAAACTCAGCGAATGCTGCGGGACGACGGTGCCGTCCAGCACGCCCTGGCAGATCAGCACACGGCCGGTCAGGTCCTTGGCACGGGGGATGAGCGAAGCGGTCCCGAACCCCTCGGGATTGGTATCCGGGTTGTCCATGTAGCGCTCGCCGTACATCACTTCGTACCATTTCCAGTCGATAACCGGTCCGCCGGCCACGGCCACCCGGAAAAAGCCGGGATTGCGGGTCGCGAGCGAGAGGGTCATGAAGCCGCCGTAGCTCCAGCCGTGGACGCCGATACGCGTCCGGTCGATCCAGGGAGCGCGGTCGAGCAATGCCCGGATGCCGGCCATCTGGTCTTCGACCTCAGCTGTGCCGCACTGCCGGTTGATGGCCTTCTCGAAGGCGGATCCGCGGTTCTCCGTGCCCCGGTTGTCCTGGACATAGACCACATAGCCGCGCTGGGCCATCAGCATCTCCCACATCCGGATCCCGCCCAGCCAGCTGTCCCGGACCATCTGCGAGTGCGGGCCTCCGTACACATAGACCACAAGCGGGTATTTCTTCGCGGGATCGAAATCCCGCGGATAGAAGAGGCGGTAGTAGTTGTCGTACTGCCCGTCGGCAGAGAGGGTGGTCCCCAGCTCCACGGCGCACTGGGCATATTCGTCCAGCGGGTCCAGGGCGGTCAGGACCTTCTGCAGCAGCTTGCCGTCGGTGCTCCGCACCTGGGTCACGCCGGGCACGTTGAAACTGCTGTAGCGGTCGATGAACTTGCTGCAGTCGGGAGACAGGGAGACCTGGTGCCAGCCCGGCTCGGGGGTGAGGCGCTGCGGCTTGCCGGCGCCGTTCTTGCCCAGCTTCACCCGGAACAGGTGGTTCTCGACGGGAGAGACCTCTGCGGAGGTATAGTAGAGATATTTCCCGTCATTGGCGACGTAGGCCACGTCCGCCGCGACGGGGGTGATGCGTTCCACGCGCCCGAGCGTGTCGCAGCGGTAGAGGTTGCGGTAGCCGTCCCGGTTGTCCGTCCGATAGAGGAACTCATAGCTGCCCTGGATGAAGTACAGGGGATCCTGCGGCTCGACCCAGGCATCATTCTGCTCGGTGAGCAGGGTTCGCACGAAGCGCCCGTCGTCCGTACGGTACATGTTGAGGTGCATCTCGTGCTGGGCCCGGTCGAGGACCTGCACGAAGAGGTATTTGCTGTCGGGAGACCAGGTGATGCCGGTCAGGTAGCGCTCATCGTCGAAGTCGGTGACCTGGAGCGTCGCGAGGATATGCCCCTCGAAGTCCGTGACGCAGAGGGTAATGTGCTCGGAGGCCATCCCGGCCATCGGGTAGCGTATCATCTGGGCGCCGCCGGTGCGGGTGGTGATGTCATAGAGCGGGTAGAGCGTGACGGCGGACTCGTCCTTGCGGTACACCGCGAGGCGCTTGCCGTCCGGGGCCGGAAAGATGCCGCCATTGATGCCGAATTCGTTGCGGCTGACGGAGGTCCCGTAAACGATGCCGGGGCCCTCCGGGTCAGGGAGCTTCCACTCGGGGACGGCCCGTTCGGGACGTTCCTTGGTCAGTTCGCCGGAAGGGGTCCAGAAGAGGGGGACCTGCTCGGGGTTGACCGACCGCTCCCCCTGGCCGACGGATTCCGCAACGGTCAGCAGGCGGGCATCGGGATTGCCGGCGGGATGCGTGGCGAGCACACCCGCGACAAGGAGCACGAGCGCGCGGATCATAGCGACTCGGAGCCGGTGAGGATCGGAATCTCGGATACGGTCGAAGGCGCACTCACGGACACGATCTTGTCCACGACATAGCGCTGCATGCCCCGCCAGGGAAGCATCCCGTTGTATTCCTTGTAGTGGAGCTCGACGGTCTTGCCGCTGCAGAGCATCAGCGAGTCGGCCACGGCCTTGTCCACGACGGAGAAGTTGAATTCGTTGGACTGGAGGCTGCCCCCGGTCTTCTGGCTGCTCTTGAAGCCGGTCTGGATCAGGCGGCCTTCATAGGTCTTCCAGACCCAGCCTTTGTAGACGATCTGGTTCAGTTCGCCTGCCTTCACGCCTTCGCCGAAGACAAAGAAGAACTTGACATAGCAGAATACAGCGAGACCTACCAGGAGGACGGCCACGGTCCAGGTGATGATTTTTCCTTTGGTTGACATACTTGTCTATGATTGATATTGAATTACAAATATAGCAATAATCCGGGATGAAAGTGTATCTTTGTCCCCAGAAAGACAGGCTTCCGATGGACAGTTATATCATCAAGCATGCATTCCGGTATTTCCTGCCAGCGGCAATCTTGACCGGCATCATCCTGCAGGTCCGCATCATCACGGACTGCATCATCGTCGGCCATCTGATCGGGCCGGACGCCCTGTCGGCCATCAACCTGTACATCCCGCTGGAAGAGACGGTCTATTCGTTCATCTCCGTGCTGGTCGTCGGTGCCAGTTTCCTGGGCGCCGAGTGTATCGGACGCCAGGATTATCGGGGAGCTTCGCACTATTTCACCGTCTCGCTGACCAGTTCAAGCGCGCTCGCGCTGGCGCTGGTCGGGCTGATCGTGCTCTTCTTCCAGCCGGTGATCTCCCTGCTGGCCGGCGGGGAAGATTCCGTCATCCGGTCCAGCACTTTCACCTACACGCTGTACATGCTGCCGACCTTCGTGCTCATGGCCCCCAGCAATGTCCTGCGCTATTTCGTCAACATCGAGGGCAAGCCGCGGCTGGTGACGGTATCTATCCTGGTCAGCTTCCTGCTCAATCCCGTCCTGGACTATGTGCTGATCCGCTTTGCCGGACTGGGACTGGCCGGGGCGGCGCTGGCGACCTTTGCCAGCGACCTGGCCGGCCTGGTCGTCCTGGCCCTGCATTTCCTGCGCAAACAGAGCATTTTCCGCTTGCAGAGGCCTGAAAGCGGGTCCCGGGTGCTCGGATCCAGCATCCGCATGGGCATTCCCCTGTCCGCTTCCCTCTTCCTGCTGGCTGCCGTCAGCGTACTGCTCAACCGCCTCGTTTTCTCCTTCAAGGGTGCGGAAGGCCTGTATGTCTGGTCCGTGGCCGTCCAGATCATCGCTTTGTGCGAGATGATCCTCGAGGGTGTCTCGGACATGAACCAATCCATCGGAGGCACCCTGCTGGGTTCCTGCGATTTCAAGTCATTCCATGCCTACGCGAGGCGCTCCCTGCGTTTCGTGCACCTCACCATCCTGGCAGTCAGCCTGCTCCTGCTGCTTTTCCCGGACACCGTATTCAGCCTGTTCGGCGTGGACGGGGACCAGGCGGCCGGTGACGAAGCCCGCACGAGCCTGCGGATCCTGGCGCTTTACCTGCTGCCCGACATGCTGCTCGCGTTCTATGAGAATATCCATTCGCTCGTGCGTCAGGAGCGGCTGTCCCTGGTCTTCCAGTTCCTGCATGCGGGGGCGCTGGCACTGCTGCCTTTCCTGACGGGAAAGTTCTTTCCGGCGCTGTTCTGGTGGTCATTCCCGCTGCTGGGTGCCCTCCTCAGCCTGGCACAGTACCTGGCAGCCCTCCACATCCAGCACCGGGAACGAAACGTCCAGGCCCCCTTCCTCGCCGAAACTTTCCCGACGGACGTGGAAGCTGATTTCACCGTGGATTACACCCCGGAGTCATTCGGACAGACCCTGGAGAAAATCCGGACGGTGGCGGCCATCTGCGAGCTTCCGTCCGGAAAGGAGACCTTCCTGAACATCTGCTGCGAGGACCTGATGAACAACCTGCTCCTCCGCAAGGCTGAGGACAAGAGCATGCGGGGCCGTTTCGAGATCCGCCTGGTGGACAAGCCGGAGCTGACCCGGGTCACGTTCAAGTCCGCAGGCAAGCCGTTCAATCCCGTCATCCGTTTCGACCAGACAGCATACGAGCGGTTCTGCAAGGGAGAACCGCTCGATCTTGAACTCGAACTGATCAACAAACTCAGCGACCGTATCGATCACAGGTATCTCTACGGCGTCAATGTCACGACGGTAGAGTTCCTGAAATAGAATCAGTTCCTGACTTCAAACGCATACGTGCCGGACTGCAGTTCGCAGAGCACACGGCCCTTCAGCGTGCGGAAAGGACCCACGCCTTCGGCACCCTGGAGCACTTTGACGCGATCGGCCCCGGAAGCCTGCAACGTCAGCGACGCGGTCGTGTTCGCAGGCACGGTCACGCGGTAGATATACCCGCCGGCAGTCTTCTCCCAGGCACTCCCGACACGGCCGTAAGGCGTCTCGAAACCACCCTTGACAAAGGACTCCGTGCCGCCGACCTTCGGCTGCAGGAGGATGTGCTTGTAGGCCGGACGGTCCACGTCGCGCTGGATACCCAGCTGATGCGAGAACATCCATTCGGCGATGGCGCCGTAGGCGTAATGGTTGAAGGAATTCATGTCCACGGGACCGAAGCCGTTCTCGATGGTATAGGAATTCCAGCGCTCCCACATCGTGGTCGCGCCCTGCAGCACCGGGTAGAGCCAGGAAGGGTATTTGGTCTGCTCGAACAGGGTGTAGGCGACATCGTCCCGGCCACCCTCGGACAGGGCGGGATTGAGGTACGGGGTGCCGATGAAGCCGGTCGTGAGGGTATTGCCGTGCTCTTCAATGTCGGCGACCAGGTGCGCAACCGCCTTGTCGCGGAGTTCACCGTCCAGCAGGCCAAAATACAACGGCAGCGCATAGGAGGTCTGCGTGTCCACGGGGACGATGTCCCCGTCCTTCGGTGCATTCGGATCGACGGGCATCCCGGGCCAGCGGAAAGCCACATACGGGGCCACGGTCACACCGTCTTCATTGATATATTTGGCCTTGAAGGCCGCCTTGACCTTGTCGTAGAGGGCGGCATATTTGCGCGCCTCGCGCGTCTTGCCCAGCGCTTCCGCCATGCGGCTCATCATGTAGGCGTCGTAGGCGTAGTAGGCCGTATTGGTCAGGCCGATGTCCGTACGCTCGATCGCCAGGTGGTCGCCGATACCGGAAGAGACCTGCGAACCGTCGGGATTGGCCTGGCGCTCAAGGTAGTCCATGTAGCGGACCATCGAATCCCAGTGCTCCTGGAGCACGCGGATGTCGCCATAGGACTGCCAGACCTGCCAGGGCACGATGATGCCGGCTTCCATCCAGCCCATCCAGCCGGGCTGGTCGTTGGTAAAGCCGTAGGGCGGACGGCCCGTGATGGGATAGTAGTTGAAGTAGGAGCCGTCGTCGTTCTGGTTGTCACGCATGGAGTGGAACCAGCGGGCGTAGAACTTGTCCACCCACGGGCTGAAGTAGGTCGCGGCGCGGGCGAAGACCTGGGCGTCGCCCGTCCAGCCCTGGCGTTCGTCGCGCTGCGGGCAGTCGGTCGGCACGGACTGGAAGTTGTCCCGCTGTCCCCACTGGATATTCTGGAAGAGACGGTTGACATTCGGATCGGAGCTCTCGTAATCCGCAGTCGTATTACCGATGGATTCAAGCACCACGGCCTTGACAGAAGAGATCGGAAGCGGCTTGTCCAGACCGGTCACGGACACGTAGCGGAAGCCGTGGTCCGTGAAGAGCGGCTGGTAGGTCTCCCCCTCTTTCCTGCCGCGCATCGTGTAATTGTCGATGGAGATGGCACCGCGGTAATTCTCGACATAAACCTGGCCTTTCTTCGCCTGGTACATTTCGATCGTGTAGGGGGCCACCGGGTCGGTCGGGATACGCTCGGGGTAGATCATCTCGCCGTAGCGCAGGTTCACGACCTGGCCGGCCTTGCCCTTCATTCCCTCCAGGCGCGGCACGCCGATGATGTTCTGGCCGAAGTCATAGACGAAAGTGCCCTTGACCGGCTCGGTCACGGAGACGGCGTCCAGGGTGATGTTGTTCTGCACCGGGAGCCCCACATAGGCCTGGATCTGCACGCCGGGCGCCGGGCGCTCCAGGATGTCGGCGGCAGGCCAGGCGGAATCGTCGAAGCCGCCGTCCTTCCAGCCGTCAACTTCCTTGCGGGCATCGTAGTCCTCACCGAACTGGAAGCCGTTGCGCGTCACGGGACCGTGGATGTATTTCTTCCAGCTCCCGTCGGTCACGACCACCTCCTGCGTGCCGTCCTCATAGCTGATCAGCACCTTGGCGAGCAGGGACTGGCGGATGCCGTAAGGATCCACGTAGGCGGAGGTGAAGATGTTGAGATCACTGAACCAGCCGGCGCCGAGCATCGCTCCGAAGCCGTTGGAGCCGGGCTTCAGCATGTCGGTGATATCGTACGAATTGTACATGATCCGGTAGCGGTAGTCCGTCCAGCCGGGGTTGTAATAGTCGTTGCTGACACGCTTGCCGTTGATGTAGAACTCATAGATGCCGCGGGCGGTGACGTAGAGGCGGGCCGCCTTGACCGGCTTGGAGAGCTCGACATTCTTGCGGAGCATCGGGGCGGATACCAGGCCGTACGGTTCCCAGACTTCCAGGCGGCCGTTGCCCGTGACTTCGTGGCGGACGGTAGCGTCGGTGTAGAGCGTCGTGCCCCAGTTTTCCTCGGTGATCACGATGTTGGAGAAGACGGCCTTCTCCCCGCGCGGCTGGCGGAAGCCGATCGAGTGCAGGCGGGCCCAGTCGGTGATGTATTCGCCGCTGGGATAAGGGGTGATCACCATCATGGTGGGATTGCCGGAGCTGACGTTCTCGCGGCGCGGGCCGCCGGGCACGCCCTCGGTCGGATGCAGGACTTCCCCGTCCAGGAAGACGACCAGGTTGGACTTCAGGTGGTAGCCCGGCGTGCTGACCTGCAGGCGGATATGGTGGGTATCGTGCCGGGCCGCATCGGCCAGCACGCCCGTCAGGTCGATCGTGGAGAGGTGGCGGATGTCTCCCTCGACGGCGTAATCGATGATGAATTTCGGGCTGCCCGAAATGTTCAGCTCGGCCGTGATCCAGTTCTTCTCGTCCTTGACGCTGTACGCGAAAACGGCACGGCTGCTGCCTTCGGGAATCTGCACGTCATAATCGATATCGAAGAAGGTACGGTACTTGGAAGCGCCGACCTCCTGCGCGCCGATCCACTGGGCCCGGCTCCAGCCTACGCCCATCAGGCCGGTCTCGAACCAGGTCGGCTCCGACTCGACCAGCTTGTTGTCCTGGTCCCAGACCTGGACTTTCCAGAAATAGCGGGTCGCGCCGCGCAGGGCGGCTCCCTCGTAGGGGATATTCAGCGAAGCGTCCGACCGGACCATGCCGGAGTCATAGACCAGCTTGCCGGCCGCCAGGTCCTCTTCGGACAGGGCCACCTGCACCCGGTAGGCACGCTGCAGGGCGCCGATCCGGTCGGAGCTCATCTGCCAGCTGAAATAGGGACGCGCCTGGTCGAGCCCCAGCGGGGTCTCCATCGCTTCGGTGCGGAGGTTCACGATCTGCGTCGCGGCGAATGCATTCGCGGCCAGCAGCAGTCCGAGGACAAACAGGGATATCTTCTTCATGGCTGTGAAAGTCTAAAGGTGGCGTTTCATGAATTCCAGGTAGTAATCCCAGTCCTGCGGCTGGATCCCGTGGCCGCCCTCGTGCATCACATAGCCGAGGGTCGTATAGATGGGCTGGTCCGCTGCGGGGAATTCATCCCCGGCGGGAACGTCCTTGCCGAGCAGCTGATAGACCTTGCGGCCCTCGATCAGCGCCAGCCATTCGCCCAGCGGGTCGGACCAGATGTCCGTGGAGCCGGTCTGGAGAAGCAGCGGACGCGGGGCGATCAGGGCCACCAGCATGTGGGCGTCCATCGGCATCTGCGTCAGCTTGTCGCCCCAATAGGCATACTTCGGGCAGAACTGGTACGGGAAACGGGTGGGCTCCGTCAGGTGCGCGACCGTCTCGCCATAGACCCGGCGGCTGATCGCCGCGCCGCCTTCGCCCGAGCAGCTGGGCATCACGACCTTGATGCGGGGCTCGACCGCACCCGTCCAGATCGTAGTCTTGCCCAGGCGGGAGCAACCCGTGAGCGCGACGCGCTTCGCATCCACGTCCGGATCCTTCTCGAAATAATCCATCAGGCAGCTCACGCCGAAGGCCCAGGCGCTGATGCTGCCCCAGTCATCGCTGGCACGCGGCGTCCCGGGCGTATGGTAGAGACCGCGCAGGCCCAGTTCGTCATCGTCCTGGAAGTCCGGGGTGATGTCGGTATAGCAGAGCGTAGCGAAGCCGAATCCCTCCTTGAGATATTTTTTCACCGTCGCATCCATTCCGAAACCGGCAAAGCCGGGCATCGACGGCGACTCCATCATCGTCCGGGTCTTAGGATCCCAGCGGCGCCCGGGCTTGACGCCCGGATCGGAAATCGTCATGTTGTTGGGCGAGAAACTGAGGTTCAGCAGGATAGGGACAGCGCCCACGGCATCCTTCGGCAAGTACACCAGTACGTCCACCCGCGGCCCGTCGTTGTCGGGCGAGAAATAAAGCGTGATCTGCTTGCGGACTGCTTCACCCCCGAAACCTTCGTCCCGGGCTACGTCGTAGCGCAGCGCCGGCTTCCGGGCCGGCCACTTGCCGTATTGGTTCTCTTCGAAGATCCGGAGGATCTCGGCGCGGCGTTTCGCCCACTGGCGGGCGTTCTTGACGGGTTTGCCGTTGTTGAAGACCAACGGGTCCGGCAGGCCGGCCTTGTAGTCTCCCACCTTGAGTTCATCGTAATTGACAGGAATTCCGGCGACCGTATCACGGTCCTGGCCGAATGCAGCCATCCCCAGCAGGAGACAGCACAGCAAAGCGGACACTCTCTTGAACATGATGCTGTAAATCTGGTTAATAATAGTTTCGTAAAGATAATCAATTCCGGCTAAAAAAACGTATCTTTACATCAAAACCATGACCCCCATCCGTATGAATCGACTGATCCCCGTCTCCCTGGGACTGCTCGCCGGAGCAGCTGCCGTCCAGGCCGCGGAGCCCAGACTGCCCCGCAAACAGAAAGCACAACCCCGGATGAACGTCCTGTTCATCATGTCGGACGACATGCGCACCGACTGGAAAGCCTACGGCACCCCCCAGATGCACACGCCCAACTTGGATGCACTCGCCGCACGCGGCGTGCTCTTCCAGCACAATTACTGCCAGTATCCCCTCTCCGGGCCTTCCCGGACCTCGATGCTCTCCGGACACCGTCCTGTCTCCACGCGCATCTACGACAATTCCCCCTGGTGGGGCGCGGACCATCCCGAGTGGCACAGCCTGCCGATGTATTTCAAGGAAAACGGCTACACGACCTACGTCGCCGGCAAGATCTTCCACTCCGGCATCGAGGATTCCGATGCCTGGGACTTCGGCGGCTGGGAGCGGCGGCGCAACACCGGCGTCGGGGATTTCCAGCCCTCCTACGTCTCCGATGAGGAGCACCGCCAGTGGGTCGAGAGCCGCGGTGGCGGCGCTAAACTGATCGCCTACAACGGCGTCCGCGAAATGGGGCCGGGCGACGAGTACCTCGTCGGCCACGGCAAGGACTCCGACCGCTGGGGCCCTGACGAGACCCGCTACATCAGCGAAGAGCAGAATACGGACAAGGCCATCGGCTTCATCCGGGACGCCGCGAAGAAAAAGGGCGAGCCGTTCTTCATCGCCTGCGGCTACTCGAAGCCCCACTCCCCTTTCCTCTGCCCGCAGCGCTTCTTCGACCTGTACAAGGACGTGGACGTCCCGCTGGCCGAAGACTACTGCGCCTGGCCGATGATCCCGCGCGGCTTCCCCGCCGGGTCGATCCGGGAGATCAATGCCGACGTCTTCATCAACCGCCGCTGTTCCCCGGAAGAAGCCCGGGAAGCGCTCCGCGCCTATTGGGCCTGTATCAGCTACGTGGACTGGAATGTCGGCCGGCTGATCGCCGCCCTCGACGAGGAGGGGCTCGCGGACGACACCATCATCGTTTTCTGCGTGGACCACGGGATGCAGATGGGCGAAAAGGGGAAATGGTCCAAGGCCGGTTCACTCTGGGAGGAGGGCACCAACGTGCCGCTCGTGGTCGTGGATCCGCGCGCCAGGGGCAACGGCAAGGTGACTTACCGCATCACCGAAAACCTCGACCTCTACCCCACCCTGCTGGAACTCTGCGGCCTGCCGGAATACCCCAGCCTCGAAGGCACCAGTTTCGCCCGCTTGCTTGACGACCCGGAAGCGGAATTCGACAAGCCCGCCTTCACGGTCTGGAACAACCACGGCAAAGGTGTCACCGGCGTCGGGATCCGTACCGAGCGCTGGCGCTATGCCGAATATTATGGTGCAGGGGCAGGCAGGATGCTGATCGACGAGGTCAACGATCCGCACGAACTGGTCAATCTCGCAGACCAGCCGGAGAATGCCCAGCTGGTCGCCTGGTTCCATCAGCTGGCCCAGGACTATGTCAAGGGGCAGCGGGAGCTGACGCTGGAGGAATCGCTGGCCCGATAGGGCCGGCTATTTCTCCTTGGTCTTCTCTTTGTCCTTGTCTTTCTCTTTCTCCGGCGCCTTGTCCTTGAGGGTCGTGGAGCGGTTGACCGGCAGGGAGAAGACGATACCCTGGGCATCCTGTCCGAGCCCGGAATCCTTGTAGATGCTCCGGAACACTTCGTCCTTGATGTCCTTGGGGACGAGGATCATCAGCATCTCCTTGTCCGGCTGGATACTGATGTTGAAGAACTCCTCCGCTTCCGGGTTGGCAGAGCCGCGGGCGCGCAGGATCGTGCCGCCCTTGGCACCGACCGCGCGGGCCGCTTCCATCACGTTCTGTGAGAAACCTGCATTCACGATGCAGATGATGAGTTCCAGTTTATTGTTCTCCATACTATACTTCCTCCTTGACGGTTCGCTTGTCGTTGCTTAAAAATCCATAAACCAGGGTGCCGATGACACTGGTCATCGGGAGGGTAAAAGCCACTCCCTTATAGTCTTTCCCTTTCTTGAACAAGTCGTCCAGCAGGGAGATCAGCCGCTCGGACTGGTCAGCCCGGACGACACTGACAATGAGCGTCTTCGGACGCTCCGTCAGGCCAAGATAATCCAGGATCAGGTGGGTCGTCCCCTTGGCCGGGATCGTCAGCTGCAGGTTGGCCTTGTGGGACTGGATGAGGCTGGAATAATAGGCGGCCTTGTCATTGTGGACCACCGCCATCAGCAGCTCCAGCTTCATCGGAGCGATATTGCGTGCATTCTCCATATTATTCGAAGTAAATGATCTGGTCGTCGGCAGACGCAAGGATGCGGCGCATGGCGGCATTGTCGCGGGCACGGACAGCCATGACAGACTTGAAACCCAGGGACTGGATGGTGATGAGCGGGGTCATCGCCACCATCGCGACCACACCGAAGGCGAAATCGAGCACGGCCGGGACGCCCTGCATCGTGACGCAGGATCCAATCACCAGGGGCAGGATGAAACTGGAGGTCAGCGGTCCGCTGGCGACACCGCCGGAGTCGAACGCGATGGCCGTATAGAGTTTGGGCACAAAGAAGGAAAGGCCCAGGGAGATCAGGTAACCGGGCACC
Organism: uncultured Bacteroidia bacterium; assembly: GCA_902790635.1. Lineage (GTDB taxonomy): Bacteria > Bacteroidota > Bacteroidia > Bacteroidales > UBA932 > Cryptobacteroides. The sequence goes on from CADASN010000027.1 coordinate 13,216, forward strand.
AGGTAGTACAGCAGAGAGAACCCGAAATACACCCGCAGTACGGACAGTCCGATCGACACGCCCACACCGACCGACAGGGCGATCATCATCTGGCGCTTGGAGACCTCGCCGCCCGTGATCTCTTCGACCTGGTTGTTGAGGACGTGGACGGCCGGCTCGGCCAGCACCACCACCATGCCGATGATGAAGGCGAGGCCGATCAGCAGGGCCGGATTGTAAGCGGCCATCTGGGAGCCGATCTTGAAGCCGATGGGCATGAAAGCCATCTCGACGGCGGCCAGGAACAGGACCAGCCCGACGAAGGTATGCACGATGCCGATCAGGATCTGGATGATCTTTATCTTCGGAAGCTTGAGGATGATGGCCTGGAGCACGAAGAAGAAGATGACGATCAGGACCAGGGACTTGCCGACATCGAACATCTTGGCGAAGAACAGGTTGTCGGCGCCTTCATGCAGGATGGTCTCCATGGAATAATCCGGAATCGCAAAATTCATGTCTCCCTTCGCCGTCATGGAAAGGAGCAGGACGGCCACGATGGGTCCGACGGAGCAGAGGGCGATCAGGCCGAAGCTGTTCTCCCGGGCATTCCGCCCGCCCACGGTCAGGGCGATGCCCACACCGAGGGCCATGATGAACGGTACCGTGATCGGACCGGTCGTCACGCCGCCGGAGTCAAAGGAAAGCGGCAGGAAGGAGCCCTTGCCTGCATCCAGCAGCATCGCGACCAGGCAGAACATAAACATGTAGAAAAACAGCAGCAGGCTGGTCAGATCCACATGGAAAACGATCTTCACGACAGCAAGCAGGAGGAACAAGCCGACACCGACGCCGACCGTGAGGATCAGCAGGGTGCCGTTCATCACGGCGCTCACCTGGCCGGCCAGGACAGAAAGGTCCGGCTCAGCCACGGTGATCAGGATGCCCATCAGCATGCTGACGGAGAGAAGGATGCCCAGTTTGCGCGATTTGGTCAGGCCCTCCCCGATATACTGTCCCATCGGAGTCATGGCCATGTCGGCCCCCAGATTGAACAGGCTAATGCCGATGATCAGCAAGAACGCGGCGCCGGTGAATACGGCCAGTTCCTTCTTCGAGATGTCCACCCAGGGGGTCAGGGACAGCAACAGGACCAGGATACTGATCGGCATCACCGAAATCAGTGACTCCTTGAGCTTTTCTCTCAAGGATTTCCAAAGGTCAGCCAGGATCGGATTAGATTTGTCCATATTTGCAAAGTTAAGAAAAAAGATACACAAAAAAGGCCGCTCCCTCGCGGAAGCGGTCTTTTTCTCGTCCGGGTTCAGAAGCCCGGCTTTCAGTTACTTCGCAGCGGGGCTTTTGAAGCCGTAGCCGTTGGACAGGCCGGTGGTCAGGCAGGTCGTCTCGTTCATCGGGATGAGGTAGATCGGAGCCTTCTTGGCCGTATAGTCGGCATCGGTGTAGCCGCACATGAACTCGCTGCTCCAGCGGGCCTCCTGCACGGCGTCCGGGGTCACACCCTTGGAGCCCTGCGTATAGCTGGCGATGCCCCACGGGGTCTTCTTGTACCCCTTGGCCTCGAGGGCCTTGGCTTCGGCAGAGTCGGGATCGATGTAGCGGAACAGGCCCTGGATGGCCAGGTTGGTGTTGTCCTGGATGATGGTGGAGGCAGCCTTGCCGTCCTCGACGGCGACGCTC
>CADASN010000028.1 GCA_902790635.1 uncultured Bacteroidia bacterium
TCGTCGCTGGCTGGGCAAGCGCCCGCACAACCGTGGTGTCGTGATGAACCCGCACGATCACCCGATGGGTGGTGGTGAAGGCCGCGCTTCCGGTGGACACCCGCGTTCCCGCAAGGGTCTTCCTGCAAAGGGCTACAAGACGCGCAATCCGAAGGCCGCTTCCAACAAGTTCATCATTGAGAGAAGAAAGAAATAACAGGAATTAACTTAAGAGATTTATGAGTCGTTCTTTAAGAAAAGGTCCCTATATCCAGGAAGCCCTGGAGAACAGAGTTCTTGCTATGAATGATGGTAGCAAGAAGAAGGAAGTGGTCAAGACCTGGTCCCGCTCCAGCATGATCTCTCCTGACTTTATCGGCCATACGATCGCTGTTCACAACGGAAACAAGTTCATCCCTGTTTACGTGACCGAGCAGATGGTTGGCCACAAGCTGGGCGAGTTCGCTCCGACCCGCAACTTTAGAGGTCATTCAGGTAACAATAAGAAGTAATCATCACTATGGGAAAGCGTAAAAGACTTATGGCCGAGCGCCTCAAGGAGGCGAAGAAGGTTACGGCTGTTGCCAAGCTGAATGATGCTCCCACCTCTCCCCGCAAGATGCGTCTGGTGGCTGACACCGTCCGTGGTGTCGAGGTCAACCGCGCTCTTGATCTTCTGAAATTCTCGAAGAGGGAGGCATCCGTCCGTCTGGAGAAGCTTCTCCGCAGCGCCATCGCGAACTGGGAAGCCAAGAACCCGGACCAGAGCAAAGAACTGGACAACGGCAACGTCTACGTCAAGACCATCATGGTCGACGAAGGCCGCACGCTGAAGCGCATCCGTCCGTGCCCGCAGGGCCGCGCCGGTCGCATCCGCAAGCGTTCCAACCACGTCACCGTCATCCTCGATGTCAAACAACCTGTGGAGAATAAGTAATCATGGGACAGAAAACTAATCCAATCAGCAACAGAATCGGTATCACCCGGGGTTGGGACTCCAACTGGTGTGGTGGTAACTATGCGGAGAAGATCGCCGAAGATTACGAGATCCGCAAATACCTGAGCAGCCGTCTGGCCAAGGCCAGCCTCAGCCGCATCGTCATCGAGCGTACCCTCAAGCTCATCACCGTCACGATCTATGCAGCCCGTCCCGGTTTCATCATCGGCAAGGGTGGCACCGAGGTCGACAAACTCAAGGAAGAGCTCAAGAAGGTCACCAAGAAGGATGTCCAGATCAACATCTACGAGGTGAAGCGTCCCGAGGTGGATGCCAACATCGTGGCCGACAGCATCGCCCGTCAGATCGAGGGCCGCGTGTCCTATCGCCGCGCCATCAAGATGGCCATCGCCAACACGATGCGCGTCGGTGCCGAGGGCATCAAGGTCCAGATCGCCGGTCGTGTCGGCGGCGCCGAAATGGCCCGCAGCGAGATGTTCAAGGAAGGCCGTACGCCGCTCCATACCTTCCGTGCCGATATCGACTACGCGCTGGCAGTCGCCAACACCAAGGTCGGTACCCTCGGCATCAAGGTCTGGATCTGCAATGGTGAGCGCTATGGCAAGCAGGACCTCACGCCTGCCGCCCTCGCCGCTGCCAACGCCCAGGCGACCGGTCAGAACCGGGGTGGCCGTGGTGGCGACCGTCGTCCCCGTCGGGACGGTGACCGCGACCGTGACCGTCGCCCGCGTCGTGACAACAAGTAATTGATTGACAGTAATCAAGAAAATTACTATATTTGCGGCCGGTTCCGGGTTTCCGGAGCCGGCTTTTACTATGTCTTTTCAATCACAATCAATATGAAAAAGATCATGATGATTGCAGCCGCTGCGCTGGTGGTGCTGGCGGGTTGCAAGGCTCAGATGACCAGCGAGGAAGCCATCGAAGCTTTCCAGGCTGATCTCGAAAAGGTGATGGCGGATTACCGTGCCGCCGCCCAGGATGTCGAGGAGAACAAGGCCCTGACCGACGACCAGAAGGAAGACGAATTCGAGGATCTCCAGGAAGACGCCATCGACAATATGATCGCTGTCGGCAAGCGCTATATCCAGAACTATCCCAAGGATACGCTGGTGGTCCCGACCGTGATCGCCAACATCTATTCCTATATGGACGATGATGATCTCGAGGACCTGATCAAGCCGCTCTCCGCTGCGATCAAGCAGAACAAGATCATCTCCCGCATCTCCGGCGACCTGGAGCACAAGCACGCCACGGCGGTCGGTTCCAAGTTCACCGATTTCACGGTGGACCATGTCTCCGGCGTGGACGCGGACGGCAATCCGGTTTATGTCAAGAAGAGCCTCTCCGACTTTGTCGGCAAGGGCAAGGTGATGCTCGTGGACTTCTGGTCCCCGTGGTGCCCGCCCTGCAAGGCTGAGATCCCCAACATCAAGGCTGTCTGGGAGAAATACAACGGCGAGGATTTCGACGTGCTGAGCGTTGCCGTCTGGGAGGAGAGCCGTCGGATGGACTGGCACAACACCATCGACACGGCCGCTTTCTACGGCATGAAGTGGCAGCAGATCAACAACGGCCACACCGAGCCTGCTGACCTCTACGGTATCAGCGGCATCCCGCACATGATCCTGTTCGGCAAGGACGGCACCATCCTCAAGCGCGGGGACGAGCTGCGCGGTGCCAAACTGGAACCGGCAATCGCCGAAGTCCTTGGACGTTAGACAGAAAATACAGCTTCTTCCGCATTCCCCGGGCGTCTACCGCTATTATGACGCTGCGGGGAATGTGATCTATGTAGGCAAAGCGAAAGACCTGAACAAACGGGTCGCCCAGTATTTCGTCGATCCCGACCGGCTTACGCTCAAGACCCGGCACCTGGTGTCGAAGATCGCGGACGTGCAGTACTCCGTGGTGGACACGGAGGCCGACGCGCTCCTGCTGGAGAACAACCTGATCAAGCAGTACAAGCCGCGCTACAACATCCTCCTCAAGGACTCCAAGACCTATCCCTGGATCTGCGTGACCGGAGATGAATTCCCGCGGGTCTTCCTGACGCGCCGGGTGACGAAGGACGGATCCCGCTATTTCGGGCCGTACAGTTCGGTAATGCATGCCAAGGCGCTGCTGGAGTTCTTCCGGGAGACCTGGCAGCTGCGTTCCTGCCACCTCCGGATCACCTCCGAGGCCATCCTCCACCGCAAATTCCGGCCCTGCCTGGACTTCCACATCGGCCGTTGTGCGGGATGCTGCGTCGGGAACGTGTCCCGCCAGGAGTACCAGGGCTGGATCGACGAGATCGTCCGCATCCTCTCGGGCGGGGTCAACGGCATCATCCGCGACTACAAGGCGCGGATGCTCGCAGCCTCCGATGCGCTGGATTTCGAGGCGGCGCAGGCCTACAAGCAGCGCATCGATGCGCTGCAGAAGCATTACGCCAAATCCATCATCACGGCGGCCGGAGACCGCGACGTGGATGTTTTCTCGCTGGAAAGCGACGGCCTGGAGGCCTTCGGCAATTTCCTCCGCATCCGCGGAGGGGCCATCATCCAGTCGCTCAACCTCGGGTTCAAGATGAACATCGAGGAGGACCGGGCTGCCGTGCTGAGCGAATTCATCGCGGAGATCGCCTCCAAGTTCGGTGCCCTGCGCGGCGAAGTGCTCGTGCCCTTCCTGCCCGACGTGGAGATGGGCGGAGTCGAATTCAGGATCCCCGTGCGCGGCGACAAGCTTGCCCTGCTGGAGCTCAGCACCAAGAACGCCAAGGAGTTCCGTGCCAATGCGCTCAAGCAGCGCGAGCACACCAACCCGGACGAATACCGGGCCGCCGTGCTGGAGGAGCTCCGCAAGGCGCTCGGCATGCAGGTGCTGCCGGTGCACATGGAGTGCTTCGACAACTCCAACATCCAGGGCACCAACCCGGTGGCGTCCTGCGTCGTATTCCGCAATGCGGAGCCTTCCAAGAAGGATTACCGCAAATTCAAGATCAAGACGGTGGTAGGCGCCAACGACTATGCCTCGATGAAGGAGGTGGTCAACCGGCGCTACGCACGCATGCTCGAAGAGGCACCCGACGACCTGCCGCAACTGGTCGTGATCGATGGCGGCAAGGGCCAGCTGGAGTTCGCCTGGCAGGCGCTCTGCGAACTGGGCATCCAGAACCGGTTGACCGTGATCGGCCTGGCGAAGCGCCTGGAGGAGGTCATCCGCGTGGGAGATCCCTATCCGCTCTTCCTCGACCGCAACTCGCGGGCCTTGAAGGTCCTGCAGCAGATCCGCGACGAGGCGCACCGCTTCGGCATCACCTTCCACCGCTCGCTGCGCAGCAAGGCTGCCATCCAGTCCGCCCTGCGGGAAATCAAAGGCGTAGGTGAACAGACGGAGCAGCGCCTGCTGATGCATTTCGGGAGTGTGGCGCGCATCGCGGCCGCCCCGGTCGAACATCTGTCTGCGCTCGTCGGTCCCGTGCTGGCGGAGCGCATCCACGAACAACTCAACCATGGACAAATCGGATAAATTCAACAAATGGTTCAACGGCTTCATCCTGGTCGGGATGGCCGTTGTGACGGTGCTGGTGCTGGCTTTCAAGTTGCGCGATACGCAGGACGGCCGCGCGCTGCTCATCATCGCCTCGGTCGGCTCGCTGGCCGGCGTGCTGGCCAATGTCCTGTCGGCCAATGGCCGCATCCTTACCTTCCTGTTCGGCCTGATCGATGTCTCGATCTACGGCGCGATGTGCCTGACCGGCGCGAAATACGGCAATGCCGCGCTGCACTTGCTCTACTTCCTGCCCATGCAGGTGGTCGGCTTCCTGCAGTGGCGCAGGCGCGGGGCTTCCGGAGAGAGCCAGGTCCGGGCTCGCCGCCTGGACGGAAAGCAGTGGCTCCTCTATGGTTCGATCTTCCTGGTCGGCCTCGTGGCCGCGTATTTCATCCTGGCCGCCCTGGACAAGAACGAGGCCGCACAGGTCGTGAAATGGATGGTGCTGACGGATGCCGTCTCGATGATGTGCAACATCCTGGGACAGTGGCTGCTCTCGACGGCCTATATGGAGCAGTGGTACTTCTGGATCGGGGTTAACATCTTCTCGGTGGTGATGTGGGTGCTGACGCTGCGCCAGTCTCCGGATTCCTCCTATGCCCTGGTCTATGTGGTCAAATACAGTTTCTACCTGTTGAATTCCCTCAACGGTCTGCGTATCTGGCTGGCTTTGAGCCGGAAATCCGAGTCGAAGCCGGACTGATCCCTGCCCCTTTGATCCCCCGGCCGGACCGGCGGATCCCGCAGAAGTTTGCAAATGTGATTTTTTATTCGTTACTTTGCATCGATATACCCTTTTGAATGTACTAATAAAACCTTAATATCTAAGAATCATTATGGAATACGCAGAAATCGTAGAAAAAGTGAGAGCGATCATCGTCGACAAGCTCGGCGTGGAGCCTTCCGAGGTGACCGAGACCGCCAACTTCACCAATGACCTGGGTGCTGACTCCCTTGACACCGTTGAGCTCCTCATGGAGTTTGAGAAAGTGTTCGGCATCAAGATTCCTGACGAGGAGACCAGCACGATCGCGACTGTCAAGGACGCATGCGACAAGGTAGCTGAGAAGCTCGCCTAATTCCGGAAAGAAATTCCTCAAAACAAAGCCGACCCGTTCGCGGGTCGGCTTTATTGTTATTTAAGACTCCTTACTGCTCGTCTGGCAGGGCGAAGGTCAGCCTGATCACAGGGACCTCGCCGCTGCTCGCCGGGCCGGGCATGTGTACCTGGTAGAAACGGTCGATGTCGAGCTTGACCACGTAGGAGGTCGAAGTCTGGGCCTGGCCATACATCTGAGCCATCATCGCATAGTTCAGATAGTTGCTGTAATAGCTGCCGTAGCCGCTCCCGTAGCCGTATCCGCCATAGCCGCCGTATCCGCCGTACATGCTGTTGTAGTAGCTCGAATAGGCGAGGTAGTTGAGCATCTCCTGCGTATCCTTGTCTGCGGTGGTGACGGTGGTCTGGACCTCCCGGGCCATGGGGAGCAGCCAGATGTCGTAGTTGCCTGCGAGCAGATCCTTGGTGCTGGCCTTTCCGGTCTGGGTCTCGTCGATCTTGACGATCTCCTGCATGTGGTAGGTGATGTCCGGGGCATACTGCAGCAGGGAACGGTCCACGTCACCCTGGTTCTCGTCGGAGGAGCTGGCATCGGTCAGGCCCATGAAGGAGGTATAGTCATCACGCGTGATCCGGCAGGTCGGCGAGAGGCGGTAGGGCCAGAACGCCATCTGCTCGTAGTCCTCCGGGAACTCGAAGGGGAAGACGAGGGTGGCTTTGTTGATGACGGCATCCCTGGGGTTGCCGCCGACGGCGCTGATCGCCTGCTCGACCTTGTGCTTGAGGTTCACGGCCGAGATGACCGGCTTGAGCCCGCCGCCGCCTTCGACATAGATGACATCGCTCACGTCCCCGGCCCTTCCGCGTGTCTCATGCCCGGTCAGGTTGAGGGCATACTGCGGGAAGGTGCCCGAGTAGTTGTTGAACAGCGAATCCAGGTCGAAGAACCCCGTCGCCCCGTAGTAGAAGGTCAGCGAGGTGTCCTTGCGCGCCCCGTTGAACTCAGCCGAGTAGTACAGGGTGGCGTAGTTGCCCATGATCATCGTGTAGTTGGCGTCGTAGCTGAGCTGGACGTCCAACATGTTGATGCGTCCGCCTTCACCGTCAGGCTTGTCCGTCTCGATGTAGATGCCTGGGAACTTGGCGAGGTAGTTCTTCATGCTGCTGACGTCGGCAGCGGTGATCTGGAGGTATTTCTTGCCGAACTCTTCGGAGAAGTCGAAGGCAAGGGAGTCCGTGCCCTTGTAGACCGGGGTGCCCTTGGTGATCTGCCTGGTGCCGTGCTCGACGGTGGAGTTGCAGTCGGAATCCTCCTCCGGATCGAGGGCCTCGCTCAGCTCATAGACGCGGATGTTCTGCAGGATGTTCTCCTGGGTCTTGTCATAGCAGGAAAGCGTATCCAGCGAGGTGGCGAAGTGGAAGCGGATGAACTTGGGGTTGGCGCCCATGTTGAAGGTCTCGTTCTTGTCGAACAAGGGGATCAGCGTGATGGCGCTGCTGCGGGTGGTGAGACCGAATTCGTCGTCGCGGAGGGCGCCGATGGTGATGCGGGAGTCGGAGTAGCCGGACATCTTGTCCGCCATCTTCATCGAAATGCCGTCCAGGGGGATCTCCACAGTATGGAAATGATAGGTCTCCGTGGTGGGGACGAAGGCCCCGCCGAGCATGCTGTTCGTCTCCACGCAGGAAAGGCAGCAGAGGGCTGCTGCCGCCAGGGCCGGGATAATGGTTTTCATCTTAAAGTTCATCGTAAAAACTGCAGTACCCGTCAATGTAGCTGCCGTCCTCGAGGGACTTGCGGCTGAACGGTAGGATCGGAAGGCCGAGGGACTTGCAGTATTCCACAATCTCAGGTTCGACTTGCTCCGCACCCAGGATCACACCGTCTGCATACTGGACGGCCGATTTAGCAAGATTTATGCCAGTGGGGTCGGAAAGGAAAGGGAGCGCGTCCTTGCCCAGGCCGCCGAAGCAGGCCTTGTCCGCGAAGTTCGCGTGGAAGGGAGACGCAGGGGTATCGTCATACAGGGACAGGACCACCTTGCTGGAGGAGAAGATGGGGTCGTCCTTGTAGGATTTCTTGAGATAGGCGGGCAGCAGGTGCGAGATCCAGCCCTGGCAGTGGATGATGTCCGGGGCCCAGCGGAGCTTCTTGACGGTCTCGAGGACGCCGCGGGCGAAGAAGATCGTCCGTTCGTCGTTGTCTTCGAAGAACTTGCCGGACGCGTCGCAGAAAGTCTGCTTGCGGCGGAAGTAGTCCTCGTTGTCAATGAAATAGACCTGGATGCGCGCGGAAGAGATGGAAGCGACCTTGATGATCAGGGGCCGGTCCACGTCGGCGATGATGATGTTCATCCCGGAGAGGCGGATCACTTCGTGGAGCTGGTTCTTGCGTTCGTTGATGCAGCCGTAGCGTGGCATGAACGAACGGATCTCGCGCTTGCGCTCCTGGATCCCCTGGGGCAGGTAGCGACCGACACGGGCGATGTCCGATTCCGGGAGATAGGGAAATATCTCGGAATTGACAAAAAGGATTTTCTGCTTAATTTCGCCCATACGACAAAGATAAGAAATTTTTTCCATATTTTCGTCTTTTCACTATCTTTGGAGTCTAATTTGGTGGAATATGCCCCGCAAGGAGAAGAAGTTGATCCGGAAGCGAATCGTCAACGCTTACCTTTCCAGCGTGATCAGTATCAGTCTCGTGCTGCTGCTGACCGGGATTGCCGCACTGCTGATCGTCAATGCCGGGACCGTGTCCCGGTATCTCAAGGAGAACATGCAGATCTCCGTCCTCCTGCAGGATGAGGTGACGGACGACGAGGCCGCGGCGTTCGCGGGCGAGCTCTCGGCGCAGCCCTATGTGCGGTCGGCGCGTGCGATTTCCCGTGAGGAAGGCGCACAGGAGCTGAAGGAAATGCTCGGGGAGGATTTCCTGGATGTGTTCGAGACCTCCCCCGTTCCCGTGTCGGTGGACCTGACCCTGAAGGCGGAGTATGTGCAGAAGGACAGCCTTGCGCGGGTGACGAAGGCCCTGGAGGCCTTCCCGCGGGTGGAGGAAGTCGAGACGCAGGCTTCGCTGGTCGAGGCCCTGACGACCAATCTGGCGCGGATATCGCTCGTGCTCGGTGTATTCATCCTGCTGCTGCTCTTCATCTCTTTCGTGCTGATCAACAACACGGTGCGGGTCAATGTCTTCGCGCGCCGCTTCACCATCCATACGATGAAACTCGTGGGCGCCACGCGCGGATTCATCCGGGCGCCGTTCATCCGGGCGTCCATCCTGCAGGGACTGGCGGCGGCCGTGCTGGCGATCGGGATGCTGTGGGCGCTGCTGGAAGCGCTGCGCCGGTCTTTCCCGGAGCTGGCTTCGATCGTGGACCTGCGGCAGCTGCTGATCGTCTGCGGGTGCATCGTGGCCTGCGGGGTGCTTTTGTGTGTCGTGTCCACCTTCTTCGTGGTGAACAAGCTGGTCGCCGCGTCCAAGGATGACTTATATTATTGATTATGGAGAAAATGGCAATTACCCGGAAAGGGTTGACCCTGATGCTTGCAGGCCTGGTCGTGATGATCGCCGGCTACATCCTGATGATGGGCGGCGGTTCGAAGGACCCGCAGGTATTCAATTACGCTATGTTTGACTTCCGGCGCCTGGTCGCCGCACCCGTGGTGATCCTGGCCGGCATCGTGGTGGAGATCATCGCCATCGTCGGCGCGTTCAAGTCTGATCAAGAGTCCAAGTGATATGGAGTGGTTCGAAGCGCTTATCCTCGGCCTGGTCCAGGGCCTGACCGAGTTCCTTCCCGTCAGCAGCAGCGGCCATTTGGCCATCGGCAAGGCCTTGCTCGGCGTCGAGCCGGCGGGCGACCTCATTTTCGAAGTGACGGTCCATGCAGCGACGGTCCTGGCGACCATCGTCGTCTTCCGCAAGGAGATCTGGAAGCTGCTGTGCGGGCTTTTCAAGTTCAAGTATAACGACGAGACCGATTATATCGCCAAACTCTGCATCTCGATGATTCCCGTGTTCGTAGTGGGCATGTTTTTCAAGGATGAGGTGGAAGCGGCCTTCAATTCGATGGCGGTCGTCGGGATATGCCTGCTCGTCACGGCATTGCTGCTGACGCTCTCCGACTTCCTTGCCAAGCGGAAACCTTCCCCTTGCGTCCCGGAGGAAAATACCGTTACGCAGCAACGGAACGGCATCAGCTTCTGGCAGGCGTTCGTCGTCGGCATCGGCCAGGCCTGCGCGGTCCTGCCCGGCCTGTCCCGCTCCGGGACGACCATTTCCACCGGCCTGATCAGCGGAGTGAGGCGCGAGAAGATGGCGCAGTTCTCCTTCCTGATGGTGCTCGTGCCCATCCTGGGCGAGACCTTCCTTGATGTGGTCGGCGGCGATATGGCTGCCTCTTCGGTCGGGATGCTGCCCCTGCTGCTGGGCTTCGCGGCGGCGTTCTTCTCCGGACTGTTCGCATGCCGGGTGATGATCGCGCTGGTCCGCAAGGCGCAGCTCAAGTGGTTCGGCCTGTATTGTGCACTGGTCGGCGCAGCCGTGTTGATCTTCCTCGCGTAATGGCGGAGCGGCAGACCATCTATTTTGTCGCGGACGTGCACCTGGGCCTGGCGACCGCGGATCCCCGGGAGCGGGAAGAGCGTTTCGTGTCCTTCCTGAAGGGGATTCCCGCGGAGACGACCCGGGCGCTTTATCTGCTGGGGGACATCTGGGATTTCTGGTATGAGTACCGCGACGTCGTGCCCCGCATGGGGGCCCGTGTCGTCGCTGCGCTCATCGCCCTGATGGACGCCGGCGTGGAGGTCTGGTTCTGCCCCGGCAACCACGACATCTGGACCTATTCTTATTTCGAGAGCCTGGGGATGCACCGTTTTGACCAGCCTTTCCATGTCCGGCTGGAGGGGAAGGATTTCTGCCTGGGACATGGTGACCTGCTGGGCGGCGCGCCCTGGAGCTATTCGCTGATGCTGCGGATTTTCCGCTGCCGTTTCCTGCAGCGCCTGTTCAGCACGCTCCATCCCTGGCTGGCGTACCGTTTCGCCCTGGGCTGGTCCCGTTCGAACCGTCGCAAGCATGCGCCCTATCATTTCCGCGGAGCGGAGGAGCCCCTGTACCGCTTCGCCGTGGAGGAGTCGCAGCGGCGGCACGTGGATTATTTCGTGTTCGGCCATTTCCATGACCAGGTGGACCTGACGCTCCCGACGGGTGCGCGGCTGCTTGTGCTCAAGGACTGGATGGACGGGGGGATGCCCTGCGGCGTCTTTACGGGTTCTTCTTTCGAACTTCGCTCTCCAGGGTCTCCTGCTTGATGACCACTTTGGCCGGCCGCTCCATGAAGATGGAGTAGTAGAAGGCGTCCCACTGGCCGGAATCCCAGATTTTGCAGAGTTCCTCGATCTTGGCGTCTTCGCCGCTCGAGGGGTCGTAGCGTGTCTTGAGGTTCTGGGAGAAGATCCGGGCCACGAGCTGCCAGAAGTTGGCCGCAAAACCGTTTTCGTAGGTCTTGATGATAGTGAAGGCGCTCATGCCGCATTCCCGGTCGACCAGGCGCATCAGCACGAGTCCCTGGTTGATGGTCATGTTGCGGATGTCTTTCTCGAAGATGCGGAAGAGTTCTTTTTCGACGTCGTTGATGTAGCGGTTGCGCTCGGAGCGCTTGCTGGCGTCGGCGGCGATGGTGCTGTCCACCTGCGCCATCATCTTGCGCCCGACGAGGGCGTAGGGGTACACCTTGTTGAAATTGTAGACGAGTTTGTAGTAGCGGCGCCAGTCACCGTCTTTCATCCTGCGGCCTTTCGGGAAGATCCAGACCGGATCCAGGGTCTCCATGAAGACGGTGTCGCCCTGCGCGTCGAGTTCGAAGTACATCGGGGTGCCGCGTACGATGCGGCGGGACTGTGCCTGGGCGTCGCGCAGGGTCTCCAGGGCCGTTTCCGACTGGGCATGTGCCCGGCCGTCCGGCAGCATGCACGCTGCCAGCAGCAACATTCCGATGAGCACCACTTTACGCATTCGGATGCAAAGATAGCAAAATTCCCGCCAGCCTGCCATTGGCCGGTTCCGGCCGGCGAATTAGGAAACGTGGATAATAATACCTACATTTGTGTGGCAAGTAATCGGTTAGTTTAATTTTATACACCATGAAAAAACTCATTTTTGCTGTTGCGCTGCTGGTTTTGTCGGCAGTCTGCGTGAACGCGCAGGATCTTTCCAATCTGAGCAAGGCGGTGCGTGCCGCCTATGATTTCCTGAAAGAAGAGGGTTACAAGCCCGAGGTGGATGAGGACAACGATGTGGTCTTCAAGGCGCAGGGCGTGTGGTTCTATCTGGATAATTATCCGCAGGACGATACGTATCTCAAGGTGGTCCTGCCGGAGATTCACGAAGTTGATGTGAACAATGCCCGGCAGAAGGAAGCGGCGTTGTTTGCCTGCAATGAGATCACGCGGGGCAAGAAGCTGATCCAGGCCTATATGTGGAAGGACGGGACGATCGAGTTCAGCACCGCGACCTATATTCCGTCTTCCGGCGAGGTCGACGAGTTCGTTGCGGCTTCGATCGAGTATATGATGGCGGCGGTGACCCCCTGGGTTGAGACGTTTACGGGCGCTCTCGAATAGCGATTCCCCTTTTTTCATCGTTTTATGAAGGCGACTGATGGGTCGCCTTCATTTTTTTGTCGGGCGCGGCTCCGGGCCGTCAGGCAACAGCTCCCGGCGGGACTTCGTTCGGCCGCCTGCGGCGTCCTGCACTCCGGCCCCTCCCATCGTCTCCTGCGTCCTTTTCTCAGTCGGAAGTCTGCAAGCGAGCTTGCGTCTTCCTCCTTTGAAAAGAACTTGTATCCGACGGGCCCCTCCCCCTACCCGTGTCCGGGGGTGGACACGCCCGCCAGGAGCTGTTGCCTGACGGCTTCGGGGCGCGGTGGCAGCTGCCTGTGTCAGCGGGGGAGAGGCGGCGGTCGAAAATGCGTGAAAAAAGTTTTCAACGAGAGTTGTAAGTGACTGAGAAATGTGAAGTTGAGTAGTGAGATTCCGTGTCGAAAATGTTTGTAAAATTTTACAAAAAATGATGTTATTTCCGGAATTTTTACTAAATTTGCAGTCCCAAAAATTGGCTTCTAACCGCGTAAGACGCTGATTTTCAGGGGATTTAGTAGATTTTTATTTTAAAAGTAATACTGAGATGTTACAACCTAAGAGAACAAAGTTTAGAAGGGAACAGAAGAACCGTATGAAGGGCAACGCCCAGCGCGGCAACCAGCTTGCGTTCGGTTCCTTCGGCATCAAGACCCTTGAAAATTGTTGGCTTACCGCCCAGCAGATTGAAGCTGCCCGTCAGGCGATTTCCCGTAGGATGAACCGTGAAGGCCAGATCTGGATCCGTGTCTTCCCTGTGAAGCCGATCACCAAGAAGCCGCTCGATACCCGTATGGGTAAAGGTAAGGGCGATCCGTATGCATTCGTTGCTCCGATCACCCCGGGCCGCATCATCTTCGAAGCGGAAGGTGTCTCCCTCGAGACCGCCAAGGACGCCATGCGTCTCGGCGCCAACAAGCTCCCGATTGCGACGAAGTTCGTCGTCCGCAGGGATTATGTCGAATAATTAATGGAGAAAGAGTAATGAAAGCAGCTGAAGCCCGCGAAATGTCTGTAGCAGACCTGCGCGACCGCATCCAGATCGAGAAGGACAATCTCGACAACATGAAGATCAATCACGCCATTTCTCCGTTGGAGGACACTTCCAAAATCAGTAAGACCAGAAGGGATATCGCTCTCATGATCACTATCCTTGCTGAGAAAGAAAAACAGAATTAATTCAGATCAATCATCTTATGGAAAGAAATCTTCGTAAGGAAAGAATCGGAGTGGTGGTCAGCAACAAGATGGACAAGACCATCGTCGTTGCCGTTGAAAGAAAAGAGAAACATCCCTTGTACGGTAAATTCGTCAAGAAGACCACCAAGTTCGTTGCCCAGGATGACAAGAATGAGTGCGGTGAGGGTGATACCGTCCGCATCATGGAGACCCGTCCCTTGAGCAAGACCAAGAACTGGAGATTAGTTGAAATCGTAGAAAAAGCAAAATAGCATAGTATGATACAGCAGGAAACACGTTTACAGGTGGCCGACAACAGCGGTGCAAAGGAAGTCCTCTGCATCCGCGTACTTGGCGGAACCCACCACCGTTATGCGACTGTCGGCGACACCATCGTCGTCGCAATCAAGAGTGCTATCCCTGGCTCCGACGCCAAGAAGGGCACCGTCTCGAGGGCTGTCGTGGTCCGCACGAAGAAGGAGATCCGCCGCGCTGACGGTTCCTATATCCGTTTCGACGACAACGCCTGCGTCCTTCTGAACAATGCAGGTGAACTCCGCGGTACCCGTATTTTCGGTCCCGTGGCCCGCGAGCTCCGCGAGAATTACATGAAGATCGTTTCACTGGCACCGGAGGTCCTTTAATTAATAAGCATTATGAAGGCCGGTAACGACAAGGGAAAGACCGGTAAGGTGCTCTCCGTCGACCCGAAGGCCGACCGTGCCGTGGTTGAAGGCATCAACATGGTCAGCAAGCACACCAAGCCGAATTCCAAGCAGCCTCAGGGCGGTATTATCAAGCAGGAGGCTTCCATTCACATTTCCAATCTCAATCTTCTGGATCCCAAGTCCAACAAGCCGACCCGCGTGGGTTATCGGATGGAGGGTGACAAGAAGGTCCGTTACGCTAAAAAATCTGGGGAGGAGATCTAGTTATGGCAAAGAAAAATGCACCCGTAGAGGATCAGAAAGTGCCCGCAGGCTACGTTCCTGCCCTCAAGAAGTTCTACAAGGATGAAATCGTGGAGAAGCTGACCAAGCAGTTCTCCTATACGACTCCGATGCAGGTTCCCCGCCTGCTCAAGATTACGATCAACGAAGGTGTCGGCGACGCCACCCAGGACAAGAAGATCGTTGAGGAAGCCGCCGAGGAGCTCTCCATCATCACCGGCCAGAAGGCCGTCATCACCCTCTCCAAGAAGGACGTTTCCAACTTCAAGCTCCGTCGCGGCATGCCGATCGGCACCAAGGTGACCCTTCGCAATGTCAAGATGTATGAGTTCCTCGAGAAGCTCATCCGCGTCGCTCTCCCGCGTATCCGTGACTTCAACGGTGTCGCCGAGAACATGGACGGCCAGGGCAACTACACCCTCGGACTCAAGGAGCAGATCATTTTCCCGGAGATCGACATCGACAAGAACCCGCGCATCCACGGTCTGGAGATCACCTTCGTGACCACCGCCCGCACCGATGAGGAGTGCCGCGCGCTGCTCACCGCATTCGGTCTGCCTTTCAAGAAACATAACAAATAAGATCATATGGCAAAAGAATCAATGAAAGCCCGCGAGGTAAAACGCGCGAAAATGGTTGCTAAGTATGCCGAGAAGAGAAAGGCTCTCAAAGAGGCCGGTGACTGGGCTGCTCTCGACAAGCTCCCGAAGAATTCCTCTTCCGTCCGCCTGCACAACCGCTGCTCCCTGACCGGCCGTCCGAAGGGATACATGAGGGCATTCGGCCTCAGCCGTATCCAGTTCCGTGAGATGGCCAGCAACGGTCTCATCCCGGGTGTCAAGAAGGCTAGTTGGTAATAATTAAAAGAAGTTAACGATATGACTGATCCGATCGCAGATTATCTCACCAGGGTCCGCAACGCCTATTTGGCAGGCAAGAAGGTCGTGGAGATCCCGTCTTCCAAGATGAAGGTCGCCATCACCCAGATCCTGTGCGAGAAGGGTTACATCCTCAGCTACAAGGTAGTCGAGGGCACCCCTTACAATACCATCAAAATCGCCCTGAAATACCATCCGCAGACCAAGATGGCCGCCATCAAGAAGATCGAGCGCGTCTCCACCCCGGGTCTCCGCCAGTATACGGGTGTCGAGGACATGCCGCGCGTCCTGAACGGGCTCGGCATCGCCATCCTCTCCACGCCGAAGGGTGTCATCACCGACAAGGAAGCCAAGGAGCTTGGCGTCGGCGGTGAGGTTATTTGCTACGTTTATTAATCTCAAAAAAGTATTTAATAATGTCACGAATTGGTAAATTGCCTGTAAGCCTTCCGACCGGCGTGAGCGTTGAGCTCCTCGACGGCAACGTGCTGAAGGTTAAAGGACCTCACGGTGAGATGTGCCAGAAGATTGATCCGGACATCAAGGTGACCGTTGAGGACAATCAGATCAAGTTCGAGCGACCGACCGACCAGCCCCGTCACCGCTCCATGCACGGTCTCTACCGCGCGCTGGTGCACAACATGGTCGTCGGCGTCTCCGAGCAGTTCACCACCCGGCAGGAACTGGTGGGCGTCGGCTACCGCGTGGCTGTCAACGGACAGCTCCTGGTCTTCTCCCTCGGTTACTCCCATGAAATCCAGATGTTGCTCCCGGACGAGGTCACTGCCGAAGTTCCCGACGTCCGCAAGGGCGAGAACCCGAAGCTTGTGCTCAAGAGCTGCGACAAGCAGCTTCTCGGCCAGGTGGCAGCCAAGATCCGTTCTTTCCGCAAGCCTGAGCCGTACAAGGGCAAGGGTATCAAGTTCGTTGGCTTATGGCACTCACTAGAATTGAAAGAAGAAGAAGGATTCATTACCGCATACGCAAGCACGTCAACGGCACCGCTGAGAAGCCCCGCATGGTGGTTTTCCGCAGCAACAAGCAGATCTACGTGCAGGTGGTTGATGACGAGCAGGGCAAGACCCTTTGCGCTGCTGCTTCCAACGACAAGGTACTTGCCGCTCAGTGCAAAGGCAAGTCCGGTATCGAAGCTGCTGCCCTGGTCGGCAAGGCCATTGCAGAGCGCTGTCTCGCAAAAGGTATCACCTCGATCTGCTTCGACCGCGGCGGTTACCTTTTCCACGGTAGAGTTAAGAGTTTGGCAGATGCTGCCCGTGAAGGCGGCCTCGTATTCTAAGAGTTAAGACTATGGCAAATACTAATGTTAAGAGAGTAAAGACTTCTGACCTTGAGC
>CADASN010000029.1 GCA_902790635.1 uncultured Bacteroidia bacterium
CGGCTCGCTCCGCGCTTGACTATTGCCCACCTCATCCTACTTTTTGACACATTGATGAAATCGTACTGGAAAGCATCCTACGAAATGACACATTGACCCCGTTTCGGCCCTATACGAAAAGCGCAGCTGCCAGGGGCCAAACGCGTCCTCAGTGCCCTCGGCAGGTAAAATAACTGGCCGCCAGGGGCAAAACAGGCCTCCAACGCCCCTGGCAGGAATGGAGATGGTTTTGGAGGTATAAAATACGAAAAATCCCCCTCAGACTACTCTGAGAGGGATTTCTGTGGAGCATAGGAGAATCGAACTCCTGACCTTTTGAATGCCATTCAAACGCTCTACCAACTGAGCTAATACCCCATTTCCCATTTGGGATTACAAAGGTACTGCTTTTTTTGAAACCTGCAAGGGATTTTTCAAAAAAAACGGAGGACTCAGAATTTCTCGAAAGGCTTCACCGGCTCGACATGCACGGTGACGTGCGTGTCGGGGCCGAAACGCGCTTTCAGTTCCTTCTCGATGTAGTGGGAGCGGGAGTGCGCCTGGAGCAGGGAGATATCTCCGTCCATGCGAACATGCAGTTCGATGGCAATGTAGTTGCCGATGCGCCGGGTCTTGAGGTTGTGCGGATCGCTCACGTCCGGGAAGGATGACACGATCTGCAGGATCTCCTTCTCCATTTCCTCGGGCAGCGAGGCTTCCATCAGTTCGCGGATGTTCTGGCGAAGCAGCTTCCAGGCGACATGGATGATGAAAAAAGAGATCACCACGGAAGCAAGCGGATCGAGAACGGTCCAGCGGTTCCCCAGCAGGATGGCGCCGCCGATACCCACCAGCGACCCGACGGAAGAAAGGGCATCGCTCCGATGGTGCCAGGCATTGGCCTCCAGCGCCGGGGACTCCAGTTTGCGTGCTTTGCGGACCGTGAACTGGAAAGCAGCTTCCTTCAGCAGGATGGACACCAGCGCGGCCCAGAGGGCCAGCATGCCGGGCCGGGGCAGGTCCTCCCCGCGGAACCAGGCGAGCAGCGACGATCCCGCTGCGTAGAGGATACCGCCGGCAACGATCATGAGCGCTATGCCGATGAAAGTCGAGGCCAGGGTCTCGAACTTGCCGTGGCCGTATTCGTGGTCCCGGTCGGCCGGTTTGTTGCTGATGTGGACGAAGACCAGGACGACGGCATCGGTCAGCAGGTCGGAGAGCGAGTGCACGGCATCGGCCGTCATGGCGGCACTCCGGCCGAGCAAGCCTGCGACAAACTTGAACACGGTCAGCAGCACATTCACTGCACTGCCCGCCAGGGTCACTTCGTCGATTGATTTTTCCCGCGCATCCATACAAGAACAAAGTTAGGTCATACGGCGAAGAAAAACAAGCAGCCCGCCTTTCTTGAAAGCAAAAAAGTCCGTACATTTGTGTAAAGATCGCACAAGTCCATGGGAGCAACAAAAGGGACCTACACATACAAATATCCGCGTCCTTCGGTGACCACGGATTGCGTCATCTTTGCCAACGATCCCCAAGAAGGACTTTCGGTCCTGCTGGTGCAACGCGGGGGCGATCCGTTCAAAGGCTATTGGGCCCTCCCGGGCGGCTTCCTGGACATGGAAGAGACCGCGGAGGAGGGAGCCCTGCGGGAACTGAGGGAGGAGACGGGCTTCGGTGTGGAGATCGACCTGCTGGAGCAGCTGGGCTGCTTCTCGGATGTAGACCGCGATCCGCGCGGGCGGACGATCAGCATCGCCTTCTATGCCCTGGTGCAGAAAGGGACCGTGACAGCCGGAGACGATGCCGCCGCGGCGCGGTGGTTTCCGATCGACGGGATCCCGCCGCTGGCGTTCGACCACGCGAAGATCCTGCAGGCGGCGCTGAAGCGCCTGGGAGAGAAGATCCAATCCACAAAATAGGAGGGCTGTGTCATGTTAGGAGCCATCACGGGCGATGTCGTCGGCTCGGTCTACGAGTTCGCCAACACCAAGGACTACCACTTCAAGCTTCTGTCGAAAGACAGCAACTACACGGACGACAGCGTGATGACCGTCGCCGTCGCCGACTGGCTGCTCATGGACCCGGAGCACAGCTATCAGGGACTTGAAGATTTCATGCTGGCATACGCCCGCGAGCATCCCTGCCCCATGGGGGATTATGGCGGAGGATTCCGCACCTGGCTTTTCCAGCCGGAGCGGCTCTACGACTACGATGACCGCAACGGCCGGCTGCCCTACCGCTCCACGACCGGAAGGCACCCTTACGGCTCCTGGGGCAACGGCTCCGCCATGCGGGCCAGCGCCGTGGGCTGGTGCTTCGACACCCTCGAGGAGACGGAACGCGTGGCGGAAATCTCCGCCGCCATCACGCACAACCACCCCGAAGGCATCAAGGGCGCCCAGGCCACTGCTGCGGCCGTCTGGATGGCCCGAAGCGGAAAGAGCCAGGAAGACATCCGTTCGTATATCAGCAGCCGCTTCGGGTACGACCTGTACAAGACCTATCGGGACTGGCATCCCTCCTACCACTGGGAGGACAGCTGCCAAGGCACCGTCCCGCAGGCCATCATCTGCTTCCTGGACAGCACGGACTTCGAGGATGCCCTCCGCAAAGCCGTCTCGCTGGGCGGTGACAGCGACACGCTCGCCTGCATCACCGGCGGCATCGCGGAAGCCTTCTACGGCGGCGTTCCCGGAAAGCTGGCCTCCAAGATCCTGAAGCTGCTGCCCGACCGCTTTCTCTCCGTGCTGGGCACCTTGCAGTCACGGACGGCCTACGGGCGAGTCTGCCCCATCAACGATGCCCGTGTCAGAAAGTTCCTGGACGAGGATGCGCGGCATGCGCTCGCTCTTTGGACCGACGGTCTCGGGAACTCGGCGCGCCGCTTCCGGGGCGAGGATCCCCTGCCGGAGAAGAAAAAGATCGCCACCCGCGACAGTTGGAACACCCGGCCCATGCCGGAAAAGCAGGTGACCGTCCCGCTGGACCTCCGGCTGACCGGCGAGCAGATGGAGCGCATCCGCTGCGGCCACATCCCGGATGGAATGGAAGACCATTGGTTCATGTACTGCGACGACGAACGGATCCGCTACTACCGCAGCTGGACCGGCAACTGCATCTTCGAAGCCGCCTTCGAGGCCTCCGGTGACGGATACCGGGTCACCCGCCTGACCATCAACCAGTATCCGGAAGAGCACAAGGCGAGGCCCGAACAAGCAACCCGCCTCTTCGCCGCCCTCCTCATGGAAGAAAGCGGCGCTGACGCGGGACCCTACTGGGACGCTTATTTCAAATTCTGATCAGCTGATCTCCTTCCCGAACGGGAAAATGGAACCGATCGCCATCTTGAAATGCTGCAGGCCCCAGGGGATCCCGATAATCGTGATGCAGCACACCACGCCGCAAAACAGATGGATGGCCGCAATCTCCCACCAACCCAGCAGGATCCACAGGAGATTCATTACCGTGGACAGGCAGCCCGGCTCATTCGGGCCGTTGACCAGTTCGTGGCCGAACGGCCACAGGGCGTATGTCCCGAGCTTGAACAACTGGACCCCGAAAGGGATGCCGACGATAGTGATGCACATCAGCAAGCCCACGATGAAATAGATCAGCGCGACCAGCAGACCGCCCAGGATGAGCCAGAGGATGTTACCGATGAAACGCATTACCGGGCACTTAAAGAGTGGGCGCGCCGCTCTTTCATGACGGCATAGATCATCCAGGCCACGGTCAGCACCAGCGACATCGGCACACCGACCGTGAGCATCTCACGCAGCATGACTCCCCCGCCGCCGTCCAGGGTCAGGGCGGTGAAGAAGGGGAAGCGCCAGGTCAGCTCACCGTTGATGACATGGTCCACGATGAGCATCAGCGTGCCGCCCCAAAGCATTTTCTCCAGGGCGGGAAGATGGCGGACAAAGAGGTTCGCGTCCGGATGGGACACGGAGGCCGCATGCGTCTTGCGGAATGCGGTGGTGGCGATGGCCTGCACCAAGGGCACTAAAAAGCAACACATGGTCTTTATACTTCGATTTCTTTGATCTCAACTTCATTTCCCCGCAGGAGCCAGGTATGCTCGCTCCCGCAATGGGGGCATTTCTTTCCGTACTGCACCGTCCCGTACTCCCGCTTGCAGTCGTCGCACCAGGTGACGGCCGGAATGGTAAGCACGCGCAGTTCGCAGCCCCTCAGCAGCTCTTCCCGGTCCGCAGCCCAGCGCCAGCAGTCCGTGAGGTACTCCGGAATCACCGTGGACACCTCCCCGATGT
The DNA here is from genome assembly GCA_902790635.1 of uncultured Bacteroidia bacterium. Taxonomy (GTDB): domain Bacteria; phylum Bacteroidota; class Bacteroidia; order Bacteroidales; family UBA932; genus Cryptobacteroides. The sequence continues at coordinate 4,257 of CADASN010000029.1, forward strand.
TCATGACCACCGTGGAGACGTGTCCGACATGGTTCTCTTCGGCGACCTGCTTGACGTCGCGGATGATGTAGAAGACGATGCCGAGTTCGTGCATGGCAGGAGCAGCCTATTTCTTTTTGAACAGGATTTTCCCGGTGCGCTTCAGCATATACGGCAGGATGCCGTTCAGCTTGTCCTCGGCCGTACGCATGTGGCTGGCCTCGGGATGCACCCGGTACAGGTGGATGGCATCGAAGCCGCATTTGGTCGTACAGATGCCGCAGCCGATGCAGCGGTTCTCGTCCACGACCGAGGCGCCGCAGCTCAGGCAGCGGGCCGTCTCCTTGCGTACCTGCTCCTCCGTGAGGGTCAGATGGTACTCGCGGAACGGGTCCCGGCCTTCGGCCACACCCTCTACCTGACGGGAGGCGTTGTCGTAGGACTCCACGAGGATGTCCCCCTTGTCCAGCTCGATGAAATCGCGGCGGTTGCGGCCGATGGTCAGGTGGCCGTTCTGCACGAAGCGGTGCAGGCTCTCGGCGGCTTCCTTGCCGGCAGCGATGGCATCGATTGCGAACTTGGGCCCGGTGTACACGTCTCCGCCCACGAAGATGTCCGGCTCGGCGGTCTGGTAGGTCAGCTTGTCCGCCACGGGATAGACCCCGCGGAAGAACTCGACCTTCGTATCCTTCAACAGGTCTTTCAGCACCACGGTCTGGCCGATGGCGAAGATGACCGTGTCAGCCTCCAGGGTAATAAGCTCATTCTCATCGTATTCCGGAGCGAACTTATGCTCGGCGTTGAATACGGACGTGCACTTCTTGAAGACGATGCCGGTGACTTGGTCCGTGCCGAGGACCTCCTTCGGGCCCCAGCCCGGATTGATGACGACTCCGTCTTCGCGGGCTTCGCGGCGCTCCTCCTGGGAAGCGGGCATGATGTCCTCGGTCTCCAGCGAAAGCATGGTGACCGACTCCGCGCCGGAACGCTTTGCGACGCGGGCGGCGTCGATGGCTACGTTGCCGCCGCCGACCACCACCACCTTGCCCTGCAGTTTGCAGCGGCCGGTATTGGCCTCATGCAGGAAATCGATGGCCGTCATCGTGCCGGGCAGGGTCTCGCCGGGCACGCCCGGCAGACGGCCGCCCTGGCAGCCGATGGCCACGTAGAAGCCCTTGTAACCCTCTGCGCGAAGGCCGGCGATGGTCACGTCCCTGCCCACTTCCACGCCGCATCGGATATCCACGCCGATCTCACGCATCACATCGATCTCGGCATCGAGGACATTCTTTTCCAGCTTGTAGGAAGGGATGCCGTAGCGGAGCATGCCGCCCGGCTCTTCATTCTTCTCGAAGACCGTCGGCTTGTAGCCCATGGTGGCCAGATAGTAGGCGCAGCTAAGACCGGCGGGACCGCCGCCGATGATGGCGATCTTCTCCTCCCAGCGGTCCTGTACGTTGGAGCAGATGTTGACCTCCGGCACGAAACGGTACTCGGAGTTGAGATCCTGCTCCGCGATGAACTTCTTGACCGCATCGATGGCGATGGGCTGGTCGATGGTCCCGCGGGTGCAGGCATCCTCGCAACGGCGGTTGCAGACGCGGCCGCACACGGCCGGGAACGGGTTCTCCCGCTTGATCAGTTCGAGCGCCTCGGTGTACAGCCCCTCGGCGGCTTTCTTGAGATAGCCCTGGACGGCGATGTGCGCCGGGCAGGCGGTCTTGCAGGGAGCCGTGCCGGTGGGATAGCAGTTGATGCGGTTCTTGTCCCGGTAGTCCTCGGTCCACTTGTGCGGGCCCCACTTCGTCTCGTCGGGCAGTTCCTGCTTGGGATAGGTCCGCTCTCCATGCTTGGTACAGAGTTTCTGTCCGAGCCGGACGGCGCCTGCCGGGCAGTACTCGACGCAGCGGCCGCAGGCCACGCAGTTCTTCGGATCGACCTTCGCCACATAGGCGCTGCGGGACATGTTGGGGGTATTGAAGAGCTGCGATGTACGCAAAGCATTGCAGATCTTGACGTTGCAGTTGCAGATGGCGAAGATCTTGCCTTCGCCGTCGATGTTGGTGATCTGGTGGACGAAGCCATGGTCCTCGGCCTTGCGCAGGATGGCGATCGCCTCGTCGTAGGTGATGTAGTGTCCGCGGTCGGTCTCGACCAGGTATTCGGCCATGTCGCCCACGCCGATGCACCAGTCGCGGTAATCGTCGGCGCAGCCTTCGCCCAGTTTCTTGCGGCCGTAGCGGCAGGAGCAGATGCCCACCGCGAGATGCCCCTCATAACGCTTCAGCCAATAGGAGATATGCTCGATGTCCACCGACTGGTTCTCCATGGAGATGGCGGTCTCGACAGGAATCACGTGCATGCCGATGCCGGACCCGCCCATGGGCACGCTCGGGGTGATCTTCTCCAGCGGCAGGAAGGTCATCCGCTCGAAGAACATCGCCAGCTCCGGATGCTTGTCCATCAGCTCCACGCTCATGTTGGTGTATTCGGCACTGCCGGGGACGAACATCGGCACCCAGTACACGCGGTCTTCGCGATTGTACGTGGTCCCGGGGACAGGACCTTCCTTGGTGTATTTGTCACCATAGTCGTACTCCAGCATGCCGAAATGCGCCAGCTTGTCCAACAGGGCGTCGAACTCCTCCGGGGAGGAAGCATAGTGCTTCTGCACGTTCATCTCCTGCAACTGCGCGCGCGTCCAGTGCTTGCGGACCTCGAACGGGTTGCCGGGCAGCATGTCCAGCATGAGGTCCAGGGAGGCCTCGCGGGTGATCGGATCCATCTCATCCTCGAAAATGCAGGCCAGGCCCCAGTATTCGGGGGCCTCGGTCGTCATCTTGATCTTGCCGGGGATCCGGTCGGTGATATGGCGGACCAGCTTGATGAGCTTGGGGTTGGGATTCTTGTCACCCTTGTGTTTGGGGACAAACTTGGTTGACATCTCAGGCATAGGTATCGGCTATTAGAATGTTAGTGTTGTTTCCAGTTGTTGACGGCCTCCAGCAGCCACGCGGCGAACTGCTCCACGCCCTCGCCGGTCTTGGCGGAGATGGGGATGACCCGGGCCTTGGGGTTGCGCATCCGGATGTATTCGCGGCACTTCTCCAGGTCGAAGTCGAAGTACGGCTGGACATCCATCTTGTTGATGACGACCACATCGCAGATGGAGAACATCAGCGGGTACTTCAGCGGCTTGTCATCGCCCTCGGGGACGGAGAGGATCATCGCGTTGCACACGGCGCCCGTGTCGAATTCGGCCGGGCAGACCAGGTTCCCGACATTCTCCAGGATGACCAGGTCGGCGCCGCCGAGATCGACGTTGTCGAGCCCCTGGCGCGTCATCTCCGCATCCAGGTGGCACATCCCGCCGGTATGGAGCTGGATGGAAGGGATCCCGGTCGCGGCCTGGATCTTCACGGCATCCACATCACTGTCGATGTCAGCCTCCATCACGGCCACCCGGATCTTATCCTTCAGCAGGTTGATGGTCCGGATCAGCGTCGTGGTCTTGCCGCTTCCGGGTGAGGACATCAGGTTGAGCAGGAAGACACCCCGCCGCTTGAGTTCGCTGCGCAGTTCGTCGGCATCCCTGTCGTTGTCGGCAAAGACGCTTTTCTTGATCTCGATTACTTTGACTGGATCCATGATGAAGGTGACCGGGTATGATCCCGGGCGGTTATCGATATGTGGTTCAAAATCTTTGACAAGATACGCATTCCGCCGGACTCCACCAAATTTAAGAACCGGCGATTTGCTTTTTTCTGCCAATGCGATTATTTTTGTGTAATGGAAACGATGAAACTGCATATCGGCCTCCGCGGGCGTGAAGAGACCGTCGTCACGGAAGACCTGCTCGCCCGGAATGTCGGCAGCGGACTGGTCAAGGTCTATGCCACGGCCATGATGATCGCCCTGATCGAGAAGGCCGCCGTCTATTCGGTAGAGCCGTATCTCGAGCCCGGTCAAGGCACGGTGGGCACGCACGTGGATGTCTCCCACTGCTCCGCCACCCCGCTCGGCATGAAGGTCTGGGCCGAGACGGAGCTGGTCGGGATTGACCGCCGCAAGCTCATCTTCCGGGTCGCCGCCTATGACGAGCGGGGCCTGATCGGCGAGGGGCGCCATGAGCGCTTCATCATCGACAATCAGAAATTCCAGGCCAAGGCCGATGCAAAATAAAGTTTTATGATAAAGGAGATCTATCTGGCTGCCGGTTGCTTCTGGGGGGCCGAACATTATCTGAAGCAGATTCGCGGGGTCGTCAGGACCGAGACGGGATATGCCAACGGCAACATCTCCCACCCCACCTACCGGGAGGTCTATACCGATTCGACCGGCTACGCCGAGACCGTACACGTGGTCTATGACCCGGACGTGCTCGGGCTGGAACGCCTGCTGCAGATCTATTTCATGGCCATCGACCCGACCAGCCTCAACAAACAGGGCGGGGACGAAGGGACCCGCTACCGTACCGGCATCTACTACGACGATCCGGCGGATCTCCCCGCCATCCGCAGGGTCTATGACCGGGTTGCCGGGGAGATCAAGGCCCCGCTGGCCGTCGAGGTCAAGCCGCTCAAGAATTTCTACCGGGCCGAAGACTTCCACCAGGATTACCTGGACAAGAATCCGCAGGGATACTGCCACATCTCCCCTGCCCTGATGGAGTATGCCCGGACGGCCAACGTCCACGATTCCGACACCGACTAATCCCCGGATCCCGGCATGGCGGCAGTCCCGACATACGTCCAGGTCCTTCTGCCGGTCAAGCTCCGGTGGATTCCCACCTATGCCGCCCCGGCCGCGCTCGAGCCGGGGCAGCGCGTCTGCGTGGAGCTGGGGCACCGCCGCTACGACGGCGTGGTCTGGTGCCGCCAGGAACGTCCCGAACTGCCGCCGGAGCGCATCCAGCCCATCCTTTCAGTCCGGGAGGACCTGCCCCGGGTGACCGCGGAGGAGCTGCGCTTCTGGGCCTTCCTCGCCGACTACTACCTCTGTACGCTCGGAGAGGTGTACAAGGCCGCCTATCCCCTGCTCAAGACGCGCAGCGAGCAGACGGCCGCCGACATCCTCACCCGCCTGCAGGCGCGCTTGGAGAAAAAGAATCAGCAGCTCTCCGGCAAGCACAACGAGCGGGTGATCCAGCGACTGACCGCCGAGCGCGACGCGCTGCTTGCGGAGATTGCGGGATATTGTCATTCTGAGCGAAGCGAAGAATCCGGATCCTTCGGCAAGCCTCAGGATGACAAAGACGGGGCGCGGGATGGCGGCAAACCGCAGGTCCGGCTCGGAGCCGCACACCGCGAAGCCTTCCTGCCGGCCATCCGGGAGGCCCTCGCCGCCGGCCGGCAGGTGCTCGTATTGACGCCCGAGATCGCATTCTGCGACAGCATGGAGGCATTTCTGCGGCCGGAGTTCGGCCCGCAGCTCCAGCTTTTCCATTCCGGCCGGACGCCCGTTCAGCGCAGGCACACGGCCGAACGGCTGCGCAGCGGGGTGTCCGCCCTCGTGCTCGGCACGCGCTCGGCCCTGTTCCTCCCCTTCCGGGACCTCGCGCTGGTCATCATCGACGAAGAGCAGGATCCAGCCTACAAGCAGACGGAGCCGGCCCCGCGCTACCACGGCCGGGATGCCGCCATCGCGCTCGCCGGCATCCACGGAGCCCGCGTCCTGCTGGGCGCGACCGTCCCCTCCCTGGAAACGCTGCTGAACATCCGTTCCGAGAAATACGCCCTCGCCCCCGTTGCCACCCCGGCTCCCCGGGCCGAAGTCATCGACCTGGCCGCCGAGCGGCGCAAGAACGGCCTGGTCGGGAATTTCTCCCGCAAACTGATCGACGCCGTCCGGCAGAGTTCCGGCCCGGTCCTGCTGCTGCGGGGTTGGGAGAAACCGGAAGCGCTACAGGAAGAAGCCGACACCCTGTTCCCCGGCCGGGACATCCGTATCAAGACCCTGGCCGCCTTGAAACGGGAAGGGGCGGACGGCGCCGCAATCCTCGCCGTCATGCAGGCGGATGCCCTGATCTCGCGGGATGATTTCCGGGCGGACGAGCGGGCGGCGCAACTCCTCGGGACGCTGGGCCTTTTCGCCCCGCACATCCTCGTCCAGACGGGTGTCCCGGCGCGCTTCAGCGGCGAGCGTAGCCTGGACGACCTGCTTGCCGAACGGCAGCAGTTCGGCTTCCCGCCCTGCACCCGGCTCGTCGAGCTTCGCCGCCAGGGCAGCGGAGAGATCCTGGAGCGCCACTTCCTGCCGCGTGACCGCAGCCTCGCCGCCCGCAAGGCGGACCTGGTCTCCCGCCTCGCCCCCAACACCTATCTCGACGTCGATCCGCTGGACTGACAAAAAATATTTGGAGAATTAAAAAAAGTCCGTATCTTTGCAATCCCAAACGGTGGGTTCGTATAACGGTTAGTACTCGAGATTCTCAATCTCGCAATAGGAGTTCGATTCTCCTACCCACTACCAAAAAGCATCTGTCGGTCTGACAGATGCTTTTTTGATGGTATAATTGACGTTTTCCCTGGTATAATTGACATTTTCGGGGCTATATGTCAAATAGTAGGATGAAATCGCTGTAATGGATTTGTATTCATATCTTTGTAGAGATTATCATTGATATGACAAAAAAAATGCAT
>CADASN010000030.1 GCA_902790635.1 uncultured Bacteroidia bacterium
TCGCGCAGCATCTTTGCTTGGGCTCGCTGCATCGCCCGGCAGCTTCTTGCTTCCATTCTTTTTTACCTTTTTTTGGTAAACTTTTTTCAGGACGATACAAGATTGTGCTAGATTAAACCGTTGACTATTAATCAATTCCAAAAACACGGGTGTCAAAAAACAGCACCCGTGTTTTCAATTCTTGTTGAAAACCAACGCATTTGCATACCACGGGTTCTCAACGGATTCTGTAGAAATTGAATGTCTGGTCCCGGGGGGGGGGTGACGCTGGGATGGCCGAAACTGTTACCACGCCCGGAGCTATGGCTTTGCCCGGAACTGCGGCTTTGCCCTGGGCTGTAGTTTTGCCCGGAACTGCGGCTTTGCCATGGGCTGTAGCTTTGCACGGAACTGCGGCTTTGCCGGAGCTAGCGCCTGGCGGGCTGCGGCAGGTCGGTCATTTCCGCCTCGGCGAGGGCCATCGGAACGGCCGTCAGAATGGCATCCCGCTCGTCCGCCGATAATTCCGCAAAGGCTTTGCCGAAACGGCTTTGCGCCTGCTCGTTGCGGACTTCGTCATAGGCCTGTTTGATTGCCTGCTGGAGCGAATAATAGCACGCGTAGGAGGTGCCGCGATCCGTCACGAAGTTGACGATGGTCTTGCTTCCGCGCTTGCGGATAAAATCCTTCAGCTCCGGGATAAACGCCTTGGCGTTTTCATAAACTTTCATACCGGCAAGAATCCTGTCAGCGGAATTGGCCCTGATGACAAAGACATTCTCGCGCTTGACCGATTTCATCGCTTCTTCTGAAGTCTGGACTTTTGCGCCGCCAGGCAGCTGGGTCCCCGGCATTGGCGCCATAGCGCGTCGGACATCCGTTTCCGTCCCGGGGAGCTTGTAGTTCAATTTCAAGGTGAGCGCTTGGCGCAGCTGGTTCCGGACTTCTTCGATGACTTCCATCTTGGTGTTCGGATCTGCCTGCAGACTGACCGTGACGAGTGATGTCTCCAGGTTCAGTCCGTTGAGATACGTTGCCAGATTCTCCAGGGCAACCGAGGTGCCATCGACGAGGGCCACGCCGGGGGTATTGGCATTGACGACAACAGAGATCGTTTCGGGATTTTCCTGTTGCTGGGCTTGATCGGGGCCCGGCGGTACAGGGGAAGCAGGGCGGGCGGTGGCGCCGAAGGCAACCAGCAACCCGACAAACAGGGGGAGCGCCGCGCCGAAGCGCAGCCAGGAGAGGGAACCTCTCGGAGCTTGATTCATCATGGTAAAGCGTTTTTTAGTGAGTGAATGACTAAGCCCAGAGGTTAAATCCGGATAATAACCAAAGAGTTGTTTGAATATAGCAAGTCTATAGTTGTCAATATTATAGCCCGATTTGAGCACATCCTCGTCGGCCTCGAACTCCTGCACTTCCGAGAGCATCCGCTCCATCATCCAGAAGAAGGGATTGAACCAGAAGAGCGCTTTCATCAGGCCGAGGACGACCTTGTCCCGCGAGTGTCGGAAGCGGATGTGTGCGGCTTCGTGCGCGACGATCATTGCTCGTTGCACGCTGTCGGGCCGTTCCTCCAGCGGGAGAAAAATGGTTCGCCAGAAAGAGAAGGGCGAATGGACGTGCGGGTGCTCCGCGAGGGTGTATTCCGCCAGCGGCGTGAGCCGGGAGGATTGCCGCAGACGGCGAATGCGGATCAGGTTGCGGACAAGAACCGCGAGCAGCAGCAGGGCCACAGCGCCGTACAGCACTGCCAGGACTTCTTGCCAAGGGAATGTCTCCGCGGCGTCGGCCGATGCGGGGACCATGTCCGCGGGGCTGACTTCTGCGTCCCCCGCCGCCACCGCTCCGGCGCCCACAGGGATCTGCAGATACACCGTCTCAGTCGGCAGGATAGGCAGGCGCAGCGCCGGAATCACCACCGACAGCAGCGCAGACACCAGCAGGAAGCGGCGGCAGCCCCGGTAGGGGACCTTCCGTGCCAGGAGAAATTGGTAGAATGCCAGCAGCAGTCCGCTGCAGACGATCACTTCCAATAGATATATCCCTGCGGGTTTCATTTCTTGAGCATCTGGAGAATCTCGTTCACCTCCCCGGCAGGAATGGACTCCTGCTCAGAGAAGAAGCTGACCAGGCGGCTCAGGGAGCCGTCGAAGAAGTTATCCAGTACGGTGGTCATGTACCGCTGCGTGTAGGCTTCCTTTGACACCAGGGGGAAATACTCATACGTCCGCCCGTAGGCCTTGTGGCCCACGAAGCCCTTTTGCTCCAGGATGCGGACAATCGTCGACACGGTGTTGTACGCGGGTTTCGGCTCAGGAAGCACGTCCAGGATGTCGTGGACCAGGGCCTTCTGCTTATCCCAGATTACCTGCATCAGTTCCAGTTCGGCTTTCGTCAACTCTTGCTGTGCGTTGTCTGTTTTCTTTCTGACCATAATTCGTTGAATGTAGCTCGCAACGCAAAGATATAACTAATTTTTTAGTTTAAAAACAATTTTGAGAAAAATTTAACTAAAAATTTAGTTTATCACCGTTTCGCCGGGTTTCCTTCGCCGAAAACGTGCTACGTAATCGGCTGATACACAGCGAAAACAGAAAACACGGGTGGTCATTTATGATACCCGTGTTTTCTGTTATAGCTGATTATTAGTTGTTTCGACTAATACGCTCCACGCCACACACAAACCACTGGCGTTCGGAGGAAAGATTGTGCTAGATTAAACCGTTGACTATTAATCAATTCCAAAAACACGGGTATCAAAAAACGGCACCCGTGTTTTCAGTACTTGCTGAACAACAGTTGATTAGTCCATCACGGCTTTTCGATTCCCAGATGCAGGGTGTAGATGAAATTAATCCGTGGTGGTTCAAACCATTGACTATCAATTAACGACAGAAACACGGGTGTCTATTTCAGATACCCGTGTTTTAGGAATCGATTGAGAATCGGTTAATTGTACAATCACGTTTTGAGAGATGGCCGGGGGCCCGCCGGGCGCTACGACCAGAACTACGGCCGGCGGAATTCCGGGCGCGGTGCCACGAGCGGCTCACCCATCGCGGAGGCCTCCGCGTCGGATTCGTCGAGCTTCCAGACCATAAACTCCGGCTTGTCGGCAGTGTAGGGCGTCCACACCCCGCCGTCCGGGCCGTTCGGGTCGCCATACTTGGCGAAATTGGACCACGCGGTCAGCATTTTCTCGGAGAGATCCCAGTCGCCCTGGGTCCAAGGCCGCCAGCAGTGCTCCAGCGACTTGAACACATACCACAGGTCGGACGAATGGAAAGCGCCCTGCAGCACGTTCGGCCGGCCGTCGGTCGGCAGCGGGCGGGCGAACTGGTAGGCGTAGGCCTTGCCCCCTTTCTCTTCGCGGTTGAGACAGAAGTCGCGGATCTGGTCGCCCATGTTGCCGGCGTCGTTGAGGGTGTAGCCGATCATGTAGGGTACCTGGGCGAGCGTCCCGTCGATGCAGGCCTCGTCGAAGGATTCATTCAGCACGTAACCGTCGATGTACGGGGAGATCGGCGAGGCGGAGAGGACGCTGCGCTGGCCGGTGACGGAGGTGTAGATATTGCCAAGGGCGAAAATGGTCTCCGTGGACGCCCTGCGCAGGGCGGCGAGGTCCTTGAGGTTGGCCCAGTCGGTCACGGCCTGGATGGATGCCTCCGCTTCGGCGAGGGTAGTCATCTTCTGGACGGGCATCACGGGACCGCCGGGGAACATCGGCTGTGCCGGCTTCGAAGGATCCACGAGACCGCTGCCGCTCATGATGACGGCCTTGTTGAAGAGGCCCTTGGTCAGCGGGGAGGCGCTCAGGAACTTGACGCTGCGCGATCCGGCACTCTGGCCGAAAATCATCACGTTGTCGGGGTCGCCGCCGAACTGGGCGATGTTGCGCTTGACCCACTGCAGGACGGCGATCTGGTCGAGGGTGCCCCAGTTACCCGTGGCATGTTCGGGATCTTCCGCCGAGAGGGCGGGATGGGCGAAGAAGCCGAAAGGCCCCACGCGGTAGTTGAACGACACGAGGACGACATCCTTGCCGGCCCACTCCTTGCCGTCGAACTCCGGTTCGCTGCCCCAGCCTTCGCGCAGGCCGCCGCCAAAGATCCACACGGCGACAGGCAGTTTCTTGTCAGTCTGCCCGGGCGCCTTGGTCCAGACATTGAGATAGAGGCAGTCCTCGCTGTACGGAGCTTCGTCGCCGTAGCCCCATTCGGTGGTGTAGCCACCGGGATAGTGGGCCGCCTGGAAGGCCGGATGGCCGAATTTGTCGCAGACGCGCACTCCCTCCCAGGGCACGACAGGCTGCGGGGCACGCCAGCGGTTCTCGCCGATAGGCGGCGCGGCATATGGGATGCCGCGGAAGACGGTGACGCCCGGCAGTTCGGCCGGGACACCCTGGATCTGGCCACCCTCGATGGTGAGGACGGGGCTCTTCGGCGCCGGGGCCGTGCATGCGGCCAGCGCCAGCGTACAGAGAAGAAGGAGATGCTTTTTCATACAAAAAGGAGATTGACGGATGCAATTTAGGCAAAGATTCCCGGACCGGCAAGGCCGCGTCCGCGCACTGGTCAATAATTGCAATAATTTGACGGAAACCGGGAAAAATGCGTATATTGCATGTCGTATTACCCAATAATCCAGGTTATGTCCAAGAAATTCACCCTTGTTGCGGCTGCCCTGCTCGCCGCCACCCTGTTTGCCGGAGCGCAACCTCCCAAAGCCGCTCCTGGCGGCACCGATGCCGAAAAAGAAAAAACAGTCGAACTGACAGTCACCGCCGGCATGGTCGGCGTGGGCCAGAACGAGAAAGACTGGTACTTCGAGGTGCCCGACTCGCTGCTCGGACGCCGGATGCTCGCCGTGACCCGTTTCACGAGCAATACGGCCGGCGCCGGCACCTACGGAGGCGAAGAGGTCAACGAGACCATGATCTACTGGGAGAAAGCCCCCAACGGCAACCTCCTGCTCCGCTCCGACGTGATCAACATCCAGGCGGATGCCGACCAGATCATCGAAAAAGCGGTACGCGTCAGCTCCGAGAACCCGATCGTGGCTTCGTTCAAGCCCGAAAAGGGCGGCGCCGCCGGCACGACCCGCATCAAGGTGAACAGCCTTTTCGAAGGCGACACGCAGGTTTTCTCGCTGTCCCCGGGCGACAAGCGCCAATACAACCTGGGCGGCCTGAAGGCCGACGCCACGTTCATCAACAGCATCCGCACCTATCCCATCAACACCGAAGTGACTGTCACCAAGACCTACGCTTACAACGCGCCGTCCGGCGGTCCCGGCGCGGGCGGCCCCGGCCAGAACTCCCGCAACCTCCCCGCCGGCCGTGAGACCGGCGCCGTGACGGTGGTGCTCAACACCTCCATCGTCCTGCTGCCCGAAGTGCCGATGCAGCAGCGCTGGTTCGACCCGCGCGTGGGCTATTTCGCCGGCGGCTACAGCCAGTTCTCCGACGACCAGCAGGGTGTCGAGAACATCCGTTTCATCGCCCGCTACCGCCTTGAGGCCCGTCCGGAGGACGTGGAGCGGCAGAAGCGCGGCGAGCTCGTGGAGCCCGTCAAACCCATCATCTACTACATCGATCCCGCCACGCCCAAGCAGTGGCGCAAATACCTGATTGCCGGTGTCAACGACTGGAACGTCGCCTTTGAGCAGGCTGGCTGGAAGAACGCCATCCGCGGCGAAGAGTGGCCCGAGGACGACCCGACGATGAGCCTGGAGGACGCGCGCTTCTCCGTGATCCGCTACCTGGCCTCCCCGATTGCCAATGCCTACGGCCCCAATGTGCACGACCCCCGCTCCGGCGAGATCATCGAGAGCCACGTGGGCTGGTACCACAATGTGATGACCCTTGTACACGACTGGTACCAGGTGCAGGCCGGCGCCGTGGACCCGCGTGCCCGCAAGATCAAATATGATGAGGAACTGATGGGCGACCTGATCCGCTTCGTCTCCTCGCATGAGATCGGCCACACCCTGGGCCTGCGCCACAACATGGGTTCCAGCAGTCAGACTCCGGTCGAAAAGCTGCGCGACAAGGCCTGGGTCGAGGCCAACGGCCACACGGTGAGCATCATGGACTACGCCCGCTTCAACTACGTCGCCCAGCCGGAGGACGGCATCGGCAAGGCCGGCCTCTATCCGCGCATCGGTGACTATGACAAGTGGGCCATCGAATTCGGCTACAAACCCACCTATTTCAAGACCGCGAAGGAAGACCACAACTACTGGAACAAGGTGATCATCGAGCGCCTGGCGGCCAACCCCCGCCTGTGGTTCGGCGGCGAAGGCCGTGATGCCGACCCGCGTGCCCTGACGGAGGACCTCGGCGACGATGCCGTGGCCGCCAGCACCTACGGCGTGAAGAACCTCAAGCGTGTGATCACGGAGATCCCCGCCTGGAATGTCGAGGAAGCCGACATGTTCACCAACGTCAGCCGCATGTACGAAGCGCTTGTCGGCCAGTTCAACCGCTACCTGGGCCATGTCTCCGCCAACATCGGCGGCCGGTTCATCACCAACCACAGCATCGAGCAGCCGGATCTGGTCAAGTATGCCCCCGTGCCGAAAGCCCGCCAGAAGGCCGCCCTGAACTGGCTGGACCAGAACCTCTTCCAGAAGCCGACCTGGCTGGTGGATGTTCCGTACATCTGGGACATCACCGACCGCCCGGACAATTATCTCTACACCCTGGTCAACAACGTGGTCAGCGCATCCAACCTGCTGGATATCTACAAGCTCATACGCCTGCAGCAATTCGCCGAATATGACGCCTCCAACTACAGCCCCGAAGAGTATCTCTCCGACCTGACGGGGATGATTTTCTCCGAGCTGGGCAAGGGCGGCAAGGTGGACAGCTACCGCCGCTACCTGCAGCGCCGCTACGTGACCGCGGCCCTCTCCGTGATCGGCAGCGAGGCCGCCCGGAGCGCGGACGGACGCAACCTGCTCATCGGCCAGCTGGTGGACATCGAGAAAAAGGCCGCCAAGGCGAAATCCTCCGACACGGCCACCCAGGCTCACTGGCAGGCCATCGCCCGGGAGATCCAGACGGCCCTCAAACTGGACAAATAACGCTGGACTACAAGACAAACAGGGCGCCGGGATTCCGGCGCCCTGTTTTGTTGAACCTGTGACAGTCAAATTATTTCACGAATTTTTTGCCGTCCCAGCGGTAAAGGGGGAGATCGTTGTATTCTTTGAGCAGGTCCCAGCATTCGTCGGTCCAGATATGGTTCTCGTATTGTTCCAGATAAGGATCGGTCGGGCGGAATTCAATCCGCAGGGTCTGGTTTTCGGTGCCGCAATGATAGACCAGGAAGGACTCCGGGCGCTCCTTGTAGGCCGCTTTCAGCGTATTGACCAGGTCTTCATGGTCTTCAAGGCTTTCCGGCTTGAAAAAGGGCGTAATGTCCTTGGGGACGGGCAGGAGACCCTTGGCTTCCTCCAGTTTGCCATCCTTGTAGAAGTAGGCGTTGTTTTCGTAACTGGTAGGTTCTCCTTCTGCGGCACCCGCCCAGGTCCAGATGGCCAGCCAATCCCCATCGGGCAGCGGGAGGCAATCGACCGTCCTTTCCTCGTAATATCCTTCGATATCGTCCGTGTAGGAGGTGTAGGTCAGAACGCAGTCGTCGGGGCACTCATCATTGAAAACGAATTCTTCTTCATCATATTCGTCCATTTTGGTGAGCAGGATCTGCTCATACGCTTCGAAGGCAATGCCTTCAGCGCCAGCGGGGATGGGGACCGGCCGGAAGGTGGTATTGATCTCCTCTGTCTCAAGGTTCTCTGCGGGTTGTTTGTCGGCTTTTTGGCCAGGGTTGCCGGCGCAGGCGACTGCCAGCACCGCACACAAGGAAAGGGAAATGAAGGTCTTCATACTTGAATTGCTAAACAACCTGCAAGTTACGAAAAAACCTGGATAAAAGGAGCGCCAGTCTCCGAATTTCTCCTTCCTGCTCGGCACCGGACTGACAGAAGCTCGGCTCCGGGAATAGTCTCCGGTTGGGAAAGGGTATTGTCCGGGGTATTGTCGGAGGGAAAAGTAGCTCGAGGAGGGGCTACTTTTTTTTTGTTTGTTCCGTGCCTCCATCAGTTGGGAGATAGGCATAATATCTGGACAACAAAAAAGGACGTCTCCCTATGCGGGTGGCGTCCTTTATCA
>CADASN010000031.1 GCA_902790635.1 uncultured Bacteroidia bacterium
CCCGTGAAGGCGGCCTCGTATTCTAAGAGTTAAGACTATGGCAAATACTAATGTTAAGAGAGTAAAGACTTCTGACCTTGAGCTCAAGGACAGACTGGTAGCCATCCAGCGCGTCACCAAGGTGACCAAAGGTGGCCGTCACTTCCGCTTTGCTGCCATCGTCGTCGTCGGTGACGAGAACGGTGTCGTAGGCTATGGTCTTGGCAAGGCGAACGAAGTCACCGCCGCGATTGCGAAGGGTGTGGAGGATGCGAAGAAGAATCTCGTGAAGATTCCGGTCATCAACACCACCATCCCGCATGAGCAGGAGGCGAAGTTCGGCGGTTCCCGCGTGTTTATGAAGCCCGCAGCGCCCGGTACCGGTGTCAAGGCCGGCGGCGCCATGCGTGCCGTGTTCGAGTCTGCCGGTGTGCAGAACGTGCTGGCGAAGTCCAAGGGTTCTTCCAACCCTCACAACCTCGTCAAGGCGACTGTCTCCGCACTCACCCAGATGCGCGACGCTTACACCGTGGCCGGTCTCCGCGGAGTTCCCATGAGCAAGGTTTTCAATGGCTAACGGAGGACACGACTATGGCAAAGTATAGAATTACCCAGATTATCAGCAGCAACGGCGAGACCAAGCGCCAGAAGGACAACCTTCGCTGCCTCGGCATCCGCCGGATGAACAAGAGCGTAGAAGTGGAGAAGACCCCCATCACCGAGGGTCAGGTCGCCAAGATCGCCCACCTCTGCAAAGTTGAAGTTATTGACTAAGGAGGACCCAATAGATGAAACTCAACAATTTGACCCCCGCTACGGGTTCTACCCATAACAGCAAGAGAGTTGGTCGCGGAGAGGGCTCCGGTAAGGGCGGCACCGCCACCCGTGGTACCAAGGGCGCCCAGGCCCGTGCCGGTTACGAGCACAAGGCCGGTTTTGAAGGTGGACAGATGCCTCTGCAGCGTCGTGTTCCGAAGTTCGGCTTCAAGAACCCGACCCGCGTAGAGTACAAGGCCATCAACGTCGCCGACATCGAGGCCCTGGCAGCCGCTACCGGTCTGCAGGAGCTCGGCCTCGCCGAGATCGTCGCCGCCGGACTCGCCGGCAAGAACGAGCTCGTCAAGGTGCTTGGCAACGGTGAGATCAAGGCAGCCGTCAACGTGACCGCCAACGCCTTCTCCAAATCCGCTATCGCCAAAATTGAAGCTGCCGGTGGCAAGGCAGTCGTAATGGAATAATCTGCGATGAAGAAGTTTTTCGAGACTATCAAGAACATCTTCAAGATCGAGGAACTCCGCAAGAGGCTCGTCTACACGTTCGTGCTGATCCTGATCTACCGGTTCGGCTGCTTCGTGGTGCTTCCGGGCATTGACGCCTCCATGCTGGCCGGTCTCCAGAGCACGACCCAGGAAGGTCTCGTCGGCCTCCTGAACATGTTCTCCGGCGGTGCTTTCGGTAACGCTTCGATCTTTGCGCTGGGTGTGATGCCGTACATCTCGGCATCCATCGTCATCCAGCTGCTGGGCGTCTTCGTCCCGTATTTCCGCAAACTCCAGATGGAGGGCGAGAGCGGGCGCAAGAAGATGAACCAGATGACGCGTTGGCTGACCATCGTGATCATCTGCATCCAGGGCCCGGCCTACATGGCTGCCGTGCACAACCAGATTCCGGCCGCCGCTTTCGTGGCTGTCAACCAGCTTGGCTGGAGCAACTTCATGTTCAACCTCGTGTCCACCGTCATCCTGATGGCCGGCTCGATGTTCGTGATGTGGCTCGGCGAGCGGATCACCGACCGCGGTATCGGCAACGGTATCTCCCTGATCATCATGATCGGTATCGTGGCCCGTCTGCCGTATGCCCTCATGGCTGAGATTCAGGAGAAGGTCACCACCAACAACGGTGGCGTCATCCTTCTGATCGTGGAGCTCGTGCTCTGGTTCTTCGTGGTCGTGGCTGCGATCGCGCTGGTCCAGGCCGTCCGCCGCGTGCCTGTGCAGTATGCCAAGCGCGTGATCGGCAACCGTCAGTACGGCGGTGTCCGCCAGTACATTCCGCTCAAGATCAACGCTGCCGGCGTGATGCCTATCATCTTCGCCCAGGCGCTGATGCTCTTCCCGCTCATCTTCTCCCGCTGGGACGCTACGCGCGGACTCGCGGCGACGCTGGGCAACTACCAGGGTTTCTGGTATAATCTGATCTTCTTCATCCTGATCGTGGTCTTCACGTACTTCTACACCGCCGTGACCGTCAATCCGACGATGATGGCGGAGAGCATGAAGCGGGATGGAGGCTTCATCCCCGGCGTGAAGCCCGGCAAGAAGACCGTCGAGTACCTGGACGGCATCATGTCCAAGGTGACCCTCCCCGGTTCCATCTTCCTCGGCATCATCGCCATTCTCCCTGCCATTGCGCGGATTTTCGGTGTCACCAACGCTTTCGCAAGCTTCTACGGCGGTACTTCCCTGCTGATCCTTGTGGGTGTGGTTCTCGACACGCTGCAGCAGGTGGAAAGTTATTTGCTGATGCGCCACTACGACGGCCTGATGAAGACCGGACGGCTCAGCGGGCGCTCAGGTATGTAGTTCTTTGAATAAATTGAAAGGTTGTGATCAAGCCCAAAACTGAGGAGGAGATTGAGCTGTTGCGCGAGAACGCCATCCTCGTCTCGAAGACGTTGGCAGAAGTCGGTAAGGTGGTTGCCCCTGGTGTGACAACGAAAAAGTTGAGTGAGGTAGCCGAGACTTTCATCCGCGACAATGGAGCCATCCCCAGTTTCCTCGGTTTCGAGGGCTTCCCTGCAGCCATCTGTGCCTCGGTCAACGATGTCGTGGTCCACGGTTTTCCGTCCGGCTATGTCCTCAAGGAGGGCGACATCGTCAGCGCGGACATCGGTACGCTCTACAAGGGCTACAACGGCGACTCCTGCTACACCTTCCCGGTCGGGGAGGTGTCAGCGGAGACCCGCAAGCTCCTGGACGTGACGAAGGAGTCGCTCTACCGGGGAATCGCAGCGGCTGTGGCGGGCGCGCGGATCGGAGATATCGGATACGCGGTGCAATCGTATGCTGAACATTTCGGCTTTTCCGTCGTCCGTGAACTTGAAGGACACGGAATCGGCCGGGAGATGCACGAGAACCCGGGCGTGCCCAATTACGGGCGGCCGGGTCGCGGCACCCACCTGGTGGACGGAATGGTCCTGTGTATCGAGCCGATGATCAACGCCGGCGGCAAGGCCGTCTATCTGGACAGAAACGGATGGGCAGTCCATACCGCCGACCACAAGAATTCGGCACACTACGAGCTTACGATTGTTGTCCGGAAAGGCCGGGCCGAGCAGCTCTCAACCTTCGATTTTATCGAGAAAGATGGCACGATTAAATTTTAAGTGTAATTTTTAATGTCAAAACAAGTAGCAATAGAACAAGATGGGAAGGTCATCGAGACCCTTCCGAACGCGATGTTCAAAGTCGAGCTTGAGAATGGTCACGTCCTGCTCTGCAACATTTCGGGCAAGATGCGCATGAACTTTATCCATATTAATTTCACCCTACGATTTAACCAAAGGCAGAATATCTTTCAGATACAAATAAAAAACTCATAGATATGAAAGTCAAGACATCCATCAAGAAGCGCAGCGAGGATTGCAAGATCGTCAGACGCAAAGGCCGCCTGTACGTGATCTGCAAGAAGAACCCCAAGTTCAAGATGCGCCAAGGATAATCAATCAGTAACAAATTAAGTAAAGTATAATTATGGCAAGAATAGCCGGTGTAGATTTACCGAACAACAAACAGGGAGAGATAGGTCTGACCTATATCTTCGGTATCGGTCGTCCCTCCGCAAAGCGGATTCTCGCGAAGTGCGGTATCGACCCTACCATCAAAGTGGGTGACTGGAACGACGACCAGATTGCCAAGATCCGTGCGGAGATCAACGAAGAGTACAAGATCGAGGGTGAACTCCGTTCTTCCGTCCAGATGGACATCAAGCGTCTTATGGATATCGGTTGCTATCGCGGGATCCGCCATCGTCTCGGACTTCCTGTCCGTGGCCAGAGCACCAAGAACAACGCCCGTACCCGTAAGGGCCGCAAGAAGACCGTTGCCAACAAGAAGAAGGCGACCAAGTAAAAACTGATGAATTATGGCAAAGAAAACTACAACATCCAAGAGAGTTGTCAAGGTTGAAGCTTATGGCGAGGCCCATATTTCATCGACCTTCAACAACGTCATCGTGTCCCTCACCAATGCCCAGGGGCAGGTGATCAGCTGGGGTTCCGCAGGCAAGTGCGGTTTCAGAGGCTCCAAGAAGAACACCCCGTACGCTGCCCAGATGGCCGCCGAGGATGCCGCCAAGACGGCTTTCGACGCAGGTCTCCGCAGAGTCAAGTGCTATGTCAAAGGTCCGGGCGCGGGTCGTGAGTCCGCCATCCGTACCATCAACAACGCCGGTATCATCGTGACCGAGATCGTCGATGTCACCCCGATGCCGCACAACGGGTGCCGTCCTAAAGGCCGTCGTAAAGTTTAATTTTAAAGCAAGACTACTATGGCAAGATATACAGGTCCCAGCACCAAGATCGCCCGTAAGTTCGGCGAGCCGATTTTCGGTTCCGACAAATATTTTGAGAAGCGCAACTATCCTCCGGGACAGCACGGCCTCGCCGCCAAGCGCAAGAAATCCAAGGAATATGCGACCCAGCTGAAGGAGAAGCAGAAGGTCAAGTACATGTACGGTGTGCTCGAGCGCCAGTTCCACAACACCTACAACAAGGCCTCCCGCATGGCCGGCCAGAAGGGTGAGAACCTCGTGCTCCTGCTCGAGTCCCGTCTGGACAACATCGTGTACCGCATGGGCATCGCCCCGTCCCGCGCCGCCGCCCGTCAGCTCGTGTCCCACCATCACATCACCCTCAACGGCAATGTGTGCAGCATCCCTTCCACCCTGGTGAAAGCCGGTGACACCGTGGCCGTCCGCGAGCGCTCCAAGAGCCTCGAGGTGATCCAGAACAGCGTGGCCTCCGTGACCAAGTACTCCTGGCTGGATTTCGACACCAAGACCCTCAGCGGTAAATTCCTCAACGTTCCGACCCGTTTAACACCACAGCAATATGGCAATCTTAGCATTTCAAAAACCGGACAAGGTGATCATGCTCGAAAGCACCGACACCGTCGGCCGTTTCGAATTCCGGCCCCTCGAGCCGGGCTACGGCCAGACGATCGGAAATGCTCTTCGTCGCATCTTGCTGGCCTCTTTGGAGGGGTTTGCTATCAGTCAGATCAAGATCTCCGGCGTGGACCAGGAGTTCCAGACCATCCCCGGCGTCATCGAGGGGATGCAGGACATCATCCTGA
>CADASN010000032.1 GCA_902790635.1 uncultured Bacteroidia bacterium
CGGAGGGGCCATACGCCGAAATCCTGCGGCTGCGTGTGAAAAAGTCCCGGGGCAAGCCTTTGGAGAAATGGGAGAAAGAGTTCTGGAACGCAAATAAGGAACTCTGCGCGATCCGTGAGCGCCTTTCCACCGAGGAACAGGCCGCCTGGGACAGACTAAACGCCCTTCTGGGATAAGGAAGTGAGACTATGGCATCAGGCTATGCCGACGGAACTGTCGTCGTCGATACCGAGTTGGACACGACAGGATTTGACGGCGGAAGCAAGCGCATGGAGGCAGCGATCCGATCTCTTGTCAGCAAGGTAAACAACCTGGGGCCGTCCTTCCAGAGAGCGTTGGGCGGCAGCGAGGGCGCCGTGGCGTCCTTCCAGGCGCATGCCGCTGCGCTCCGCGAGCAGATCGCGGCGACGCAGCAGAAGCTTGCTGACTTCGGAAATCGGCACATCGAAACGCAGGAATATACACAGCTTAAGGAAGAGATCGAAAAGGCCGGGGAAGCCCTTGCCCGCCTGGACGCGAGGCAGGACAAGATGGTCGCCCTCGGCGTGAGCGAGGAATCCGCACAGTGGAAATCGCTGCAATACGATCTCGATCTGGCGAATGAAAAATACAGCGCCCTCATCGAAAGAAAGCGGGCGCTGGAGGCATCCGGCGGCGCGTTCCAGACGGAATATGATACCGCCGAATACTCCCAGATGGTCTCCGATCTCGGCACCGCACAGCAGCAGCTCGCCGACATGGAGACCAGGATCGAAGCTGTTGCCGACGGCGCAGGCAACGCCAACAACCACATCGGAGGCATGGTGGGCGCTGCGAAGCAGTTTGCAGATGCGTTGACCCAGGCGGCCAGAACGATTGGCGGATATATCCTGGCTTCGGCCAAATCCGTCGCTTCCCATCTGCTGAAAGCAGCAAAGACCGTGGGCGGGAAGCTGCTCTCGGGCGTCAAGTCCGCCGCCTCGCACATGGCGAAGCTGCTGGTGCCCAGCGTCACCCAAAATCAGATTTCCGGCCTGACCTCGAGCATGAAGAGGTTCGCCCTCTCCATGCTGGGCGCGCGGGGCGTATATGCCCTGCTGCGCAAGGCGGTCTCCGCGTATATGCAGGAGAATCAAGCCCTGTCCAACACGCTGTCCTCCTGCTGGAGCGGCATCGGCAACCTTCTGGGGCCGATTATCACCAGGATCATCAACCTGGTTGCGTCCGCTGTGGCCTGGGTGACAGCGTTCTTCAAGCTGTTCGGCATCGTCGGGAAATCCGCGACCAAGGCCATCGGCGCGGCTGGCGGTGCGGCGGGGAAGCAGGTCAAGGAACTCAAGAAACAGCTCGCGTCCTTCGACGAACTGAATATCCTCTCCGACAACGGCTCCGATTCCGGAGGCGGTGGCGGAGGAGGCGGCGCGGGCGCTGCGGCGCTTCCGGAGGTCCAGCTTCCCGACTGGGCGAAGCTCATGGCCGAGCAGATCAAGGCCGGCAACTGGGGCGCTGCGGCGGTGACGCTGTCAACCGCCCTGAACGATATGGTCAACAGCGTCCGATGGAGAGACATCGGCACGAAGCTGGGGAAGGGCCTCGACGGGGCCTTGACCTTCCTGGCCACTTTCATCAAAACCTTTGACTGGCTCAATCTCGGGGCCAGTCTTGCGGAGCTCGTCAACGGTGTCCTGAACACCGTGGACTGGGGCAACCTGGGAACGATCCTCTCCGCAAAATTCCGAATCCTGCTCCTGACGGCAGCGGGCTTCCTGCTGAATCTGGACTGGTCCGCGCTGGCGAGCGGCTTTACGGATTTCGCCGTCAACTTTTTCAACGGCATCACCGAAGCTATCGCCGCGGTGGACTGGTACCAGCTCGGAAAGGATGTGGCGCAGTTCATCAAAGAGGTGGACTGGAACCAGGTCTTTGACGCATTCTGCGAGGCTGTGGGCGCAGCTCTCGGCGGCCTGGCCGCTTTCCTGTGGGGCCTGATCGAAGAAGCATGGAACAGCGTTGTCGAATGGTGGAACGAGGTCGCCTATGAGGATGGCGAATTCACCATCGAAGGTCTGCTGAACGGCATCGTCGACGCGCTGGCAAACATCGGGAACTGGATTCTCGAGCACGTATGGGAGCCGCTGAAAGAGGGGTTCTGCAACGCATTCGGCATTCACAGTCCTTCGACCAAAATGCAGGAGCTGGGCGATTTCCTCATCCAGGGCCTGCTTGAGGGCATCACCCAGACATGGAGCAACATCAAGGAATGGTTCTCCGACGCCTGGGAGGGCATCAAGCAGACGACCTCAGAGGCTTGGGACAAGGTCAAGGAGAAGGTCTCCGGCGCCTGGTCGAGCGTCAAAGAGACCGTTACCACCGTCGGCAGCAACATCAAGGAGAAAGTCTCCGATACCTGGTCCAACGTGAAGGAATCCGTCAAATCCAAGCTCGAATCAGCGCGAGACACCGCCAAATCCGCATGGGATTCTATTAAGTCCACTGTATCAAGCAGTGGCTCCAACATCGGCAGCACGGTAACGGACGCATGGGAAACCGTGAAGCGCAGCGTCACCAGCCGTATGAAGTCTGCGCAGGATGCGTCGGCTTCCGGGTGGAACAGCATGAAATCCGCTGTTTCGACTGCGGCGAAGACGATCAGCAGCGACGTCAGCGCCAAATTCAAGGACGTCTATAAATCGATCAGCGATAAGGTCTCCAACGCCAAGGACACCGTAAGCGTGGGATTCGCCAAGATCAAGAGTTCGATCACGGACAATGTTTCCGGCGCAATGAACGCGCTCAAGTCCATCGACTGGGGCTCCGTTGGTTCGAACATCGTGTCCGGCATCGGAAACGGCCTGTCCAACTCCTGGAAGTGGCTTAAGGACAAGGCGAAGAACCTGGCGAACAATCTGCTTTCCTCCGTGAAGGACGTACTGAAGATCAGTTCGCCGTCGAAACTGTTCCGCGATGAGGTTGGCTGGTTCATCGGACTGGGCATCGGTGAGGGCATCGACAGGAGCAAGAAATCCGTCCTGTCCACCGTGTCAAGCATGGCATCGGCCATTGCCGGGGAATTCCAGGGTGGAAGCTACAGCTTCTCGGCTGTAGACGATGCAATGGGCGGCTTCGGCGACCGGATCACTTCCGGGCTCGACAGGCTAATGGATCAACTCCAGGCCATTGCGGATCGCGTAACGTTCGTTGTGCCCGCCCCGGCGCTGGGAAGCATCACGCCTCCGGGCGTGCTGGCCTCCGCTGAGCAGAGCGGACAGGACCTCCGCAAGCTCATTGAAGAGGTGGACGACGACCTGGCCGGGGTGATCGCCTCGGCGGTCTCAAGTGCCACGGTCACTCTGGTCGACGCCATCCGCGATGCAGGCAAGCGCCCGGTCAAGATCGACAAGAAGGCGCTGACCGAGAGCGTCCTTTCCGACATCGAACGGAACCAGAAAATGTTCG
>CADASN010000033.1 GCA_902790635.1 uncultured Bacteroidia bacterium
CCCTCCCGTCATGAAGTCCGGGATGCCGAGGGCGAGCTGCAAGGCCACCAGCAGCGCTATGATCGTCACGCGAGCCATCTGTTCCGTTTGCGGGCGAGTTTCACCTGCTCTCTGATTATCTTCCTGGCGGCATCCCCCGTGATGTAGAACTCCGGTGCCGGCTCGTCGACGAGGATCTCCAGTACCCTCTCCCGCGAGAGGGTATTTTCCGGATGATCCTTGAGATAGCGCTGGTAACGGTCATGCAGCTCCCACACCATCCTCCGCTGCGATGCGTTCACCTTTATCAGCGACACGCCGGCGAAGATCTGCCCCAGGAGGAGCGATGCACGTTTGGCTGAGATGTAGAAGCAGGGTGCGGGTTGACGGGCGCACCACTGGCCCGCTGCGAACAGCGAGTTGAAGCGGCCATCGACGAGGCCGCGTTTGTAAACTGCGTAAAGCGCTTCTGCCTTCTTACGCTTCAGCCCGGTATCTCTCACGGACGGATGTCAGGAAGGTAGTTGCAGCTCGCTTGCGAAGTTACGAAAAATTTTGTCAAACGGAAACAGTTTGGGAAAAATAGACCAAGACACACTTCACGAAGGGATAATTTTGGAATCGTAATGGTATGATATAACAGTTTTACCTATGGCAGAACAAGATAAAAACCTTTCGTCGCGCGAGCAGATGCTGTCGCGCGCACGCGAGCGTTATCCCGACCGTACCTTCGCCGACATCGGAGCAGAGCCGCAGGAGGGGAACGCAGACCTGGACGATGCCATCAACGAGATGCTGGAGGACTATGCCTCCCGCCAGGCCACCTATGACCAGAACAATGCCCGCCTGACCGAGCTTCTGATGTCCGACCCTACGGCTGCGGAGTTCGTGCAGAAATGGGTAGAGACCGGCGACCCCCGCACCGCCGTCGTAGAAGCCTTCGGTGATGAACTCGGCATGGGCGAGGAAGCCCGCGAGAACTTCCGTGGCCAGCTGGAAGGCTGGCGTGAGCGGAAGGCTGCGAACGACGCCCTGGAGGCGGAGGCGGAAGCCAACTGGCAGGCCTCCCTCACCGCACTGGAGGAGTGGGGCAACGCCAAGGGCCTGTCCCTGGAGCAGAAGCGCGATGTGATGCTGCGCCTGCTCTCGATCACCTTCAACGGCATGGAGAACAAGTACGGCACCGAGGACTTCGACCTCGCCTACAACGCCATCAACCACGATGTGGATGTGGCGGAGGCACGCGCCGAAGGACAGATCGCAGGGCGCAACGAGCGTATCGCCGCCGCCCGCCGTGACCGCAATGCCGCCGCGACGATGCCGCCGGCACCTATCGGTGGACAGGGTGGCCGCACCCGTGAACGCCGTCCCGCGAAGGAAGGCGACATCTGGGACAACCTATCTTCGTAACAAATCGACAATACCAAAACATTTTTGATTTTATGAAAACCTTGAACTACCTCAAAACCCACAAGATGGGTGTCCTGTCGGCACTCCTTGTGGTGGCCGCGGCTCTGCTGGGAGCAGACCCGGGCTTCGCGATGGCCGTGGATCCGGTGGACCTCGCCGGCAACGCCAACCCTTCGAGCAACCTCGAAACCTATGACGCTTCTACCAACCCCGGTGGCCGTCCCGCTGACGAGACCATCCAGCAGGATGAGCAGGGTGGCAAGACCCAGCTCCAGGGCAAGGCCGCTACCGGCACCGATGTGACGGACGCCGGCCTCGAAGCCGAAGACTATGACGAGCGCGTCGACAACTTCAAGAAGTTCGCGTTCCCTATTGAGACCTATGTGGCCCGCCGTTGCCGCGCCGTCAAGGCCAAGAGCTATATCCATAAGCACTATCGCGCCGGCAGCACCGACCTGGTCGCCACGTTCACCGGCAGCACCTTCTCGATCACCGCTGGCAGCAACACCGCGAACCGCTACGCCTACCAGACGCAGATCCTGACACTCCCTGTCGCTTACATCGACAACCCCGAAGCGCTGATGGAATACTCCACCGTCGCCGTCCGTGGCGTTGAAGGCTTCAAGAAGGATGATAGCGGCAACGAGATCTCCGATGGCGAGATGATCCTCTATGTGCTCGACCATAAGGACAACAGCGACAACGTGAAGTTCTACGTGATGAACCCGCCGATCAACACCACCGGCTCCCCGACCTCCGTCTCCTTCGCAGCAAACACCGAGATGTATGTCATGGCTACCGCCTGCGCCGAGTCCCAGATGCATGTCGCCCCTGAGACCTGGCTCCCGGAAGGCTTCGACCAGTATCTCCAGAAGAAGATTGAGACCGTCGTCATCACCGACTACTTCGACGAGCAGACCAAGAAGGTCTCCCACAAGACCCAGCAGGTCCTCGACAGCGCCGCCTATAACTTCAAGCGTAAATGCGCCCGCAGCCACTGGAACGGCACGATGGGTGCGAAGGATGTCATCGTCCC
>CADASN010000034.1 GCA_902790635.1 uncultured Bacteroidia bacterium
AATGCCTGGATTAATTGGAAAGAAAATCGGAATGACTTCCGTTTTCGGTGCCGACGGTAAGAACATACCGTGCACCGTTATCGAGGCTGGTCCGTGCGTCGTTACGCAGCTCCGTACAGTAGAGAAAGATGGTTATGCCGCTGTACAGCTTGCCTATGGCGAAACCACAGAAAAGCACACCAGCGCGCCCTTGATGGGGCATTTCAAAAAGGCAGGAACCACTCCCAAGCGCAAGTTGGTCGAGTTCAAGGCCGACTTCGAGGGAGAGCTGAAGCTCGGAACCACGTTCACGGTGGCCGACATCTTCACCGAGGATGTCAAGTTCGTGGATGTGACCGGTACCTCTAAGGGTAAGGGTTTCCAGGGCGTTGTCCACCGTCATCATTTCGCCGGCGTCGGCGGACAGACTCACGGTCAGCACAACCGCCTTCGTCACCCGGGTTCCATGGGTGCATCCTCCTGGCCGTCCCGCGTTCTCCCCGGAATGCGCATGGCGGGCCACATGGGAAGCGAGCGCGTCAAGGTCGAGAACCTGCAGGTGCTCAAGGTGCTCCCTGAGAACAATCTCATCGTCGTCAAGGGTTCCGTCCCCGGAGCCAAAGGATCTTACGTAATTTTGGAGGCTTAGCGTTATGGAATTAGAAGTTTTGAAAATTGACGGTACCCAGTCCGGCAAGAAGGTGACGCTTGAAGAGAACGTTTTCGGCATCGAGCCGAACGATCATGCCGTCTACCTCGACGTCATCCAGTACCTGGCCAACCAGCGCCATGGCAACGCCAAGACCAAAGACCGCAGCGAGATTGCGCACAGCACCAAGAAGCTCGGCCGCCAGAAGGGCGGCGGCGGTGCACGCCACGGCTCTCTCAAGGCCAACATCTTCGTCGGCGGTGGCCGCGTTTTCGGCCCTCAGCCGCGTTTCTATCATAACAAGTTGAACAAGAAGGTCAAGGCCCTTGCCCGCAAGTCCGCGCTGACCTACAAGGCCCAGGACAATGCCATCATTATCCTCGAGCCGTTCACGATGGATGCACCCAAGACCAAGGAGCTCCTCGGCATCACCAACGCCATCAAGGCCGGTGACCGCAAGGTTCTCTACGTGCTTCCCCAGAATTCAACCAACATCTATCTTTCATCCCGCAACCTTCCGCAGGTGAATGTCATCAGCGTTGACGAGATCAACACCTACGCCATCATGAACGCGAACACCCTGGTGCTCGTCGACGGCGTGCAGGACATCCTGGCCGAACGGAACATGCGCTAAAAGTACACGAAGATGGGAATTATCATTAAGCCAATCGTTACCGAGAAGCTGACGGATCAGGGCGAAAAGTTGAACCGTTACGGCTTTATCGTTGACCGTAAAGCCAACAAGCTTCAGATCAAGGACGCCGTGGAGAAGATGTACAACGTCTCCGTGGCCGATGTCAATACGGTGAACTATCACGGCAAGCGCAAGAGCCGCTACACCAAGGCGGGTCTTCTCCGCGGCCGGATGAATCACTTCAAGAAGGCGTACATCACCCTCGCCGGTGATGACAAGATTGATTTCTACGCTAATATTTAAGGGAGGAACAGACAATGGCAGTCAGAAAATTCAAACCGGTCACTCCCGGTCAAAGGAACAAGGTGATCAGCACCTATGAGGAGATCACTGCGAAGAAACCCCAGAAATCATTGTGTGAGCCTCTCAAGAGCTCCGGCGGACGCAACAATACCGGCCAGATGACCGTGCGTTACCTCGGTGGCGGCCACAAGAGAATGTACCGCATCATCGACTTCCGCCGCACCAAGGACGAGTGCACCGCTACCGTTCAGACCATCGAGTATGATCCGAACCGCAGCGCCCGCATCGCCCTCGTACAGTACGAAGACGGAGAGAAGAGATACATCATCGCTCCGAAAGGACTCAAGGTCGGTCAGGTGATCGCCTCCGGCAGCGGCGTCGCTCCGGAAGTCGGCAACTGCCTCCCTCTGAGTGAGATTCCTGTTGGTACCCTCGTACACAACATCGAGCTGCGTCCCGGCCAGGGTGCCGCCATGGCACGTTCCGCCGGTACTTTCGCACAGCTCGCCGCCCGCGAAGGGACCCACGCCGTGCTGCGTCTGCCTTCGGGCGAGACCCGCATGGTGCTCGTCTCCTGCCGCGCTACCGTCGGTGAGGTTTCCAACACCGACCACAACCTGGAGAGCCACGGCAAGGCCGGCCGTCGTCGCTGGCTGGGCAAGCGCCCGCACAACCGTGGTGTCGTGATGAACCCGCACGATCACCCG
>CADASN010000035.1 GCA_902790635.1 uncultured Bacteroidia bacterium
TTCCTTCCTGGACATGCAGATTCAGGGTTCCGGCGGAGGCGTCGGCAGTCCAGGTGATCGTGTGCGT
This sequence comes from uncultured Bacteroidia bacterium, assembly GCA_902790635.1. Taxonomy (GTDB): domain Bacteria; phylum Bacteroidota; class Bacteroidia; order Bacteroidales; family UBA932; genus Cryptobacteroides. The sequence goes on from CADASN010000035.1 coordinate 68, forward strand.
GGGCGGGATGTCCGCTTCGCCGGGACCGCCGCCGGGATAGCCCAGGATCTTCGTCTGCTCGTTCTCGATGCCTTTGTAGGTCACTTCCTCGAGATACTTCTGGACATACTCGTTCGTCACGAGAATGGCGGCCGGGTCCTCCGGCGGGGTCGGAAGCGTCGGGGTCGTATTACCACCGTTGCCGTTGTTGCCATTGCTTCCGTTATTGCCGTTATTGCCCCCTTGCTGCCCTGTGGGCTTGCCGGGGATCGGGATAACGATTTTCTGGGTAGGCTTGTCGCAGGCGAGCAGCAGCGGCAGGGCGACAAAGAAGAAGGTGATCAGTCGTTTCATGGCAGAATCCTTTTTCGTCTGCCACAAATGTAGGAAAAAGCCCTCTACCTTCAGCCGGCCTTACGCAAATTGGCACTAATAATCCGTGAATTGCGAAATCGGGCGAATGCTTGACGGAGTCCGGGAAAATGACTAAATTCGCCATCGGTTAATTGGAAACATGGAAGCGCCCATTCTCAACGCCCATAACAAGGAAGAGTATCCGCCGATGCATACGGCGGAGCACATTCTCAACGGAACGATGGTCCGGCTGTTCGGCTGCCCGCGGTCCCGCAACGCCCATATCGAGCGGAAAAAGTCCAAGTGTGATTACCTGCTGGACGCCTGTCCCACGGAGGAACAGGTCTCCCGGATCGAGGCGGCCGTGAATGAAGTCATCGGCCGGCACTTGGAGGTCACGATCGAATATATGCCCCGGGAACAGGCGGCGGCCCTCGTGGACCTGAGCAAGCTGCCGGAAGATGCCTCCGAGACGCTCCGGATCGTCCGCGTGGGGGATTACGACGCTTGCGCCTGTATCGGTGCCCATGTGAAGAATACGGCGGAAATCGGGACCTTCAAGATCCTCAGCCATGACTACGAGGACGGCCGATGGCGCATCCGTTGGAAAGTGATCGAATAAAAACCATCTGATATGAAAAGAATCTGCATCCTGCTCCTGCTGGCTTTTGCCGCCGTCGCAGCATCGGCCCAGCCCAAGAAAGTCTCCGTGCTGGGAGACTCCTATTCCACGTTCCAGGGCTACAATCCCGACAACTACCGGCCATTCTATCCGGATGCGAACAACGATGTCAAGGAAGTGGAACAGACCTGGTGGAGCCTGTACATCCAGGCCAAGGGCTATGAACTGGACAAGAACAACTCCTGGGGCGCCACCACCATCACCGGGACCGGTTTCTTCGGCCGGGACGTGACCCCGTCGTGTTTCCTGAGCCGCGTGTTCATGCTCGGCGACCCCGACATCATTTTCGTGTTCGGCGGCACGAACGACGCCTGGCAGCGTGTCCCGCTCGGCGAGTACAAGTATGAAGGTTTGACGAAGGCCGACTGCATGACTTTCCGCCCGGCGCTGGCTTACCTGCTGGAAACCCTGAAGCAGCTTTATCCGAAGGCGAAGGTCGTTTCCATCCTGAACTCCGAACTGCAGGAGGAGGTCAACGAATCCATGCGGGAGGTGTGCAAGCACTGCGATGTGCAGCTCGTCGAACTGCACGATATCGACAAACAGAACGGCCACCCGTCCATCGCCGGCATGAAGAGCATCTGCGAGCAGCTGCTCGAGCATCCATCGCCGGCATGAAGAGCATCTGCGAGCAGCTGCTCGAGCAAGTGGCCGACTAAACCTTTTTCCCCAGGAACTCCGAGGGCGTCATCCCCGTCGTTCGCTTGAACAGACGGGTGAAATGCTGCGGGAATTCGAAACCGAGCAGGTGCGCGGTTTCATTGATGTTGTGTCCGTTCATCAGCAGGTTCTTACCCTGTTCGACCACGAAAGAATGGATGTAACCGATGGCGGTGCCGCCGGTGGCCTTGTGCATCACATCCCCCAAGTAGCTGGCCGAATAGGCCAGCTCCCCGGCGCAGTACTGGACGGACGGGACGCCCAGGTCCAGCTGCCGGCCCTCCAGATAGTAGTCCCGAAGCAGCTGATGGAAGCGTTTGAGCAGGTCCGATGAGGCTTTGTCCTCTTTCGACAGTTGGGGAGAGCGGGGGAGTCGGCGTTTTCCTGCAGCTCGTGCCGCAACTGCGTGAGCAGCTGCGTAATCCGGCTCCATTCCGAAGGTTCCATCTTCAGAGTCTCGGTGGCGAAATAAGAGAAAAAGCGATATTCCTTCATCCGGGGCTCCAGATCCGTCCCGTGCAGGAGCTCCGGGGAGAACAGCAGCACCCAGCCGTTGATGTAGATCGTTTCGCCGTCATCTTCCCTTCCGCCGATCTGGCCGGGCTCGACGGCGATGATCGAGCCGTCAGGCACGTCGAACATCTTCATCCCGTAGGTCAGGTTCTTCGGAAAGTTC
>CADASN010000036.1 GCA_902790635.1 uncultured Bacteroidia bacterium
GACCGCTTCCGCGAGCCGGTGGGCGAAGTCGGGATAGTCGCAGCTCACCTCGGTGTCGGTTCCGTAATTGACGACCTCGATGCCGCGCTCGCGCAGCATTTTCATCAGTTTCTTCTTATACTCCACGCCTGCGTGGTCATTGCAGATTCCTATTTTCATATCGTATCAGATTTCTCGACAAGCTCGAAATGACAAAATTCTTCAAAATGACAAAAATCAAAGGATGGCACGCTTACATACCTGGACCGCCTCTTCGTCGGGGCGGCATTTGAGCTGGAAGCAGGGAACGGTCATGGCGACGCGTTCGATGGTGGGAACGAGGAGCGACATGATGTCATGGTTCCAGCGGATGGTGGAGACGGCGGCGATAACGCTCGCATAGGCCTGGAGGGGCTCCAGGCGGGAAATCCGGTTCTCCGGGAACTGTTCCAGACGCACGAGCGCATTCACCGGAGCGACGACGTTGCGGTAGCAAAGCGTCTTTCCGCTCCAAGGCGAGCCGTACACGAGGAAACGTCCGTCCTCATAGCGGATGATGGGGTTGTCGTCGTTCATCAAGTCCGATCCGGGGACGAATTCGTGCCACAGGCGTACTCTTCCCGGTACCGCTCACCCCGAAGAAGAGGTTGCCGCGGCCTTCGTAGCGGGTAACCGATGCGTGCAGAAGCAGCGTCCCGAGCCCGGCCGTAGCGAAAGTATACTGGATCATCAGGGAGGTGTTGACCTGGAACAGGGTCGTCCGGCCGCCGATGCGCGGGCAGGGGTAGTACTCCCCTTCCGTATAGTCCTTGTTCATCACGAAATAGCCGGCCCGGATTTCCCGGGTCATCATGTAATCGTAGATGGTTTTGTCCCCGAATGTATAGCCGTAATAGTAGGGCGGCAGTTCGTCCACGGCCGTGGCCAGGGTCCACTGCGGGCGCGTCTCCTCCAGCCAGGCCGGCACTTCCGCCCGAACCGTCAGGGTGAAAACGGGGTCGCCTTCGGAAACCTCGAACGGCGCATACTGCAGGAAATCCAGGGCATGGCGGTATTCAACGCGTGCCGCATCGTCCATCGTGTCCCAAATCTCACGCGTCATCACCTCCTTGCCCATCAGGGCATCATTGACAGAAAGCTGCTCACGTCGGTCCGCAGGAACGGTCTCAATGCCGATATCCTCCCCGCGCCGGAGACGGTCCACAAGTGCGACCTGCTGCTCCGTCAGGACCTTGAAGGTCCAGGGACTTTCCAGCCGCACGCGGATTATGTGCCCGCCGATCCGATATAATCTCGTTTCCACGTTCATAATATACAAAGATGGGCAAAATCTTTGGAAAATGCTATCTTTGTACATATGAAAAGACGCACTCTCCTCTGTATCGCGCTACTGGCGGCGGTGGTGCCGCTGCAGGCGCAGCGGGCCGGTGAAACGCCGGAACAGAAGACCGCCCGGATGGCCTGGTTCGACAGCGCCAAGCTGGGCATCTTCATCCATTGGGGAATCTATGCCGTGGACGGAGTCTCCGAAAGCTGGTCGTTCTACAACAAATACCTCCCGTACGAGCAGTACATGGCGCAAAAGGACGGTTTCACGGCCAACAAATACAACCCGGCCGACTGGGCGGAACTCATCCGGGAGAGCGGCGCTAAATACACGGTCATCACGTCCAAGCACCACGACGGCGTCGCCCTCTGGGACACCAAAGCCTCCGGCCTCAGCATCCCCAGGCAGACGCCGGCGGGCCGCGACGTCCTCACGCCCTTCGTCAAGGAAGCGCGCAAGCGCGGGCTGAAAGTGGGCCTGTACTATTCCCTGCTTGACTGGTCACACCCCGATTACCCGAACTTCACCAAGGACGAGACCCGCTATGCCATCGCAGACGATCCTGCCCGCTGGCAGCGCTTCGTGGACTTCGACAAGGCCCAGCTCACCGAGCTTTCCAAGGCGTACAAGCCGGACCTCTTCTGGTTCGACGGTGACTGGGAGCAGAGTGCGGAAACCTGGCGCGCGCCCGAGATCATCGACCTTCTCGTCTCCTACAACAAGAACGTCATCGTGAACTCCCGCATCCAGGGGTACGGCGACTACGGCACCCCGGAGCAGGGCGTCCCGACCGTCCGGCCCGAGGACCG
>CADASN010000037.1:0-649 GCA_902790635.1 uncultured Bacteroidia bacterium
CCTCTACGACTGTCTGCGGGCCAATAAAAGCCTGGCTGCATGGGGCGTGGAAGGGCGTGTCCCTTTCCTGGACAAAGAGTTCCTGGATGTGGCGATGCGGCTGAACCCCGAGGCGAAGATGTGCCCTGGCAAAACGATCGAAAAACGGCTCGTCCGCGAGGCCTTTGCCGATATGCTGCCGGAGGAGATTGTCTGGCGGCAGAAAGAGCAGTTCAGTGACGGTGTGGGCTATTCCTGGATCGACACGCTGAAACGGATCACCTCCGAGGCGGTCTCCGACGAGCAGATGGCGCACGCTGCGGAGCGTTTCCCTGTCCATCCGCCGCAGTGCAAGGAGGAGTATTACTACCGTTCGATATTTGCAGAGCTGTTCCCGAGCGAGAGCGCCGCCCGTGCCGTCCCCAGCGAGGCGAGCGTGGCCTGCTCCACCGCCGTCGCCATCGAGTGGGATGCGTCGTTCAAGGGCAGGAACGACCCCAGCGGCAGGGCCGTGGCCGGCGTTCACGAACAAGCCTATCGAGGATAAATTTTTTTGCTATCTTTGTACCTCAAAATAGTGTATCTTATTCATTATGTGTGGAATCGTGGGATATGTCGGAGGGCGTCAGGCCTATCCGATCCTGGTCAAGGGCCTGACCCGGCTCGAATA
>CADASN010000037.1:668-2192 GCA_902790635.1 uncultured Bacteroidia bacterium
GGTCAAGGGCCTGACCCGGCTCGAATACCGGGGGTATGACAGCGCCGGCGTGGCGCTGGTGAACGACAATGGCGATTTGGTCGTCTACAAGACCAAAGGGAAGGTCAAGGACCTGGAGAGAGCGGCTGAAGGCAAGGATGTTTCCGGTACCGTGGGCATCGCCCACACCCGCTGGGCTACGCACGGCGAACCGAGTGATGTGAACTCGCATCCTCATTATTCCGAGAACCACGAACTTGCGCTGATCCACAATGGTATCATCGAGAATTACCAGGCGTTGAAAACCGAGCTTACCCGGAAAGGATACCATTTTCGGAGCCAGACGGATACGGAGGTTGTCATCCAGTTGATCCAGTATATGATGGATTCCATGGGCGTTTCTTTCGACGAAGCGGTACCGCTGGCTTTGAACCACGTCGTGGGCGCCTATGCGCTGGTCATCATGGACAAGCGGGAGCCGGACAAGATCATCGCCGCCCGCAAGGGAAGCCCGTTGCTGATCGGCGTAGGGGAGGACGAGTATTTCGTGGGATCGGACGCGTCCCCGATCATCGAGTACACGAACAAGGTGGTCTATCTGGGCGAGGAACAGATCGCCTACATCCAGCGCGGTCAGGAACTTCGCATCACGGACCTCAAGAGCGTCGAACAGGCACCCCAGGTGCGGGAGTTGGAGATGAGCCTGAGCGAGATCGAAAAAGGCGGTTTCCCGCACTTCATGCTGAAGGAGATCTTCGAGCAGCCGCGCACCCTGCGTGCCTCCATGCAGGGCCGCCTGCACCCGGAACTCGGCGAGGTCAAGCTTTCCGGTGTCATCGACAACCGCGAACGGCTTCTGAACGCGAAACGCATCGTCATCTGCGCCTGCGGCACCTCCTGGCATGCCGGCCTGATTGGGAAATACATGATCGAAGATTTGACGCGCAAGCCGGTCGAAGTCGAATACGCCTCCGAATTCCGCTATCGCCGTCCGGTCATTTTCCCGTCGGATGTCGTCATCGCCATTTCCCAGTCCGGTGAGACCGCCGACACGTTGGCCGCCGTAAACCTGGCCCGGGAGGCGGGAGCATTCCTGTTCGGCATCTGCAATGTGGTCGGTTCCTCGATTGCCCGCGCGACGGATACCGGCTGCTATACGCACATCGGCCCGGAAATCGGCGTCGCTTCCACGAAGGCATTTACCGCCCAGGTGACGACGCTCTTCCTGCTTGCGCTGAGCCTGGCCGAACAGCTCGGCACCGTCTCCGGCGAACGCCAGGCCGCCCTTGTCCAAGAACTGCAGGACATTCCCGACAAGATTGCCAAGATCTTGGAACATGACGCGCAGATCGCCGACCTGGCGAAGGTTTTCACCTATTCGCACAACTTCCTCTACCTGGGACGCGGCTACAATTATCCCGTGGCCCTGGAAGGCGCGCTGAAGTTGAAGGAAATCTCCTACATCCATGCGGAAGGCTATCCCGCAGCGGAAATGAAACATGGCCCGATCGCCCTGATCGATGAGGAAATGCCGGTCGTCGTGAT
>CADASN010000038.1 GCA_902790635.1 uncultured Bacteroidia bacterium
CACGAGAAAAACCTCAAATCCAAAGCACTCGACCTCGGCCTCCTGCTCCTGAGCATGGTCTTCCTGTACCTGGGGTCGCGGTAGGTGCTTGTACCGGTCCATCTCGTGGACCCATACAAGCAAAAAAGGGTCGAAATTGCTTTCATCGGTCCATTAATTGGACCTATACGGGCACTTTGTAGGGATTAATCACTATCTTTGAGAAACTTAACGCTTTCCGATATGAAAAAGTGCCTGTTCCTGCTCTCCGCGCTCCTGCTGCTGGCGGCGTGCGCGGGGCCGAAGGTGGTCCGCGAGACCGTGGAAACCGACCAGTTTGTGTGTGAGGTGACTGTCTATGCGCCTGACGTGGTGCGGGTGGTGAAATACCCGCTCGGCGGAGTGGGGGCTTCGCAGAAGAAGAGCTATTCCGTTGTGATGGAGCCGCAGAAGACCCGGGTCAAGCGGGTGGAGAACAAGGGGGCCGTCGTCTTGAACACCGGAAAGATCGTCGCGTTCATCGACAAGGCCACGGGCCAGGTCACCTTCTCCGACCCCGTGAGCGGCAGACGGCTGCTGCAGGAGGCCGGAAGCAAGAAGGTCCATCTGTGGAATGAGAACATGCACATCTACATTCCCTTCTTCTGCTCGGAGAAGGGGTACGGCGTTTATTGGGATAATCCGGGAATGAGCGACTTCGAGGACGAGCCCGGCGGTAAGACCGTCATGACCAGCGAGGTAGGGGATTGCTCGGACCTGTATTTCCTGTACGCCGGTGGTGACATGGACGCGCTGATGGCGACGGAACGGAAATTGGGCGGCAAAGCGACCATGTTCCCGCTTTGGGTCCATGGCTATTGGCAGTGCCGGGAGCGGTACCACAGCACCGAGGAATTGTGCGAGGCACTCCGGACGCACCGGGAGATGGGCATTCCGCTGGATTGCATCGTCCAGGACTGGCAGTACTGGGGCGAGAACGAGAACTGGAACTCGATGCGTTTCGACAACCCGCTGTACGAGCGGGGCGATACGATGATTGCGAATGTCCACAACAATCACGCGCACCTCGCCATCTCCATCTGGCCGGATTTCGGCCCGCTGACCCCGCAGTTCAAGGAACTCGAGGCCATCGACGCCCTCCTGCCCTTCAAGACCTGGCCGATGACGGGCGGCGTGAAGATCTATGACCCGTTCAATCCGCAGGCCCGGGAAATCTACTGGAAATACCTGGAAGGCCTGGTGGACCAGGGTGTGGACGCTCTCTGGAGCGATTCCACCGAGCCGGACCACTTCTATCCCACCAAAGAGGACGACGACTACCGCACTGCCGATGGCACTTGGCGGAGCGTTCGGAACGCGTTCCCGCTGGTCACGAACATGGGCATTTATGACAACTATCGGGCAAAGGGTTATGCGAAGCGCGCCGTGCAGATGACCCGCAGCGCTTCTTTCGGCATCCAGCGGTACGCGACCTTCAGTTGGAGCGGCGATGTCCAGTCCCGCTGGAACGTGTTCCGCGCCCAGATTCCGTCCGGCCTGGACTACACGATCTGCGGCATTCCGTACTGGAACACCGACATCGGCGGCTTCTTCAACTGGTTCTATGAAGGCGGTACGGACAATGTCGCCCTGAAGGAACTGCAGGTGCGCTGGATGCAGTGGAGCGTCTTCGTGCCGGTGATGCGGAACCATACTTCCGGACCGCTTACGACGGAGGTATACCGCTTCGGGGCACCGGGAGAATGGGCCTTCGACGAACAGCTGAACGCCATCAAACTCCGCTACAACGAATATCTGTTCGGCCCGTCTATCCTGGTCCATCCGGTCACGGAACCGGTCCTGACCGACGGGAAGGCCGCGCTCACCGGCGCGACCGGCGCGCCGTTCACGACCTACCTCCCCGCCGGCACTGCCTGGTATGATTTCCAAACCGGCGAATGCCTCGAGGGCGGTCAGGAATACACCCGCGAGTACACGATTTCCGAGATTCCGGTCTTCGTGAAGGCCGGCGCCATCCTGCCCTTCGGCCCGGACGTGCAGTATACCTCCGAAAAGCCCTGGGACAGC
>CADASN010000039.1:0-708 GCA_902790635.1 uncultured Bacteroidia bacterium
GCCCATTTCGGCCAGGTATTCCCGAACTTCCCGGGCCAGGAAAGTAAAGTAATTGACCAGGTAATCCGCCTTGCCGAGGAAATGCTTGCGCAGTTCCGGATCCTGCGTAGCCACGCCCGTGGGGCAGGTGTTCAGACTGCACTTGCGCATCATCACGCAGCCGAGCACAATCAGAGGCAAGGTGCCGAAACCGAACTCGTCCGCGCCCAACAGCGACAGCAGGATGACATCCCTGCCGGTCTTCAGCTGGCCGTCAACCTGGAGGCGCACCTGACTGCGAAGGCCATTGCGGACCAGCGTCTGCTGCGCCTCGGAGAGGCCGATCTCGGGACTGATACCGGCGAAGCGCATCGAGGAAGCCGGGGCGGCTCCGGTTCCGCCTTCGGCGCCGGACACGACGATCAGGTCGGCTTTTGCCTTGGCCACACCGGCGGCAATGGTACCCACGCCGCTTTCGGCCACCAGTTTCACGCTGATTGCGGCGGCCGGATTGACATTCTTCAGGTCGAAGATGAGTTGGGAAAGGTCTTCGATGGAGTAGATGTCATGGTGCGGCGGCGGGGAAATCAGCGAGATGCCCGGGATGGAGTTCCGGGTCTTTGCGATGATGGCGTTGACCTTGAATCCCGGAAGCTGGCCGCCTTCGCCGGGTTTCGCGCCCTGGGCGACCTTGATCTGGATCTCCTCCGCGTTGACCAGGTATTCCGC
>CADASN010000039.1:725-2070 GCA_902790635.1 uncultured Bacteroidia bacterium
GCCCTGGGCGACCTTGATCTGGATCTCCTCCGCGTTGACCAGGTATTCCGCCGTGACGCCGAAGCGTCCGGAAGCAACCTGCTTGGTTTTGCTGGACAGCGAAACGCCCTCGACATCCGTGTGATAGCGTTCGTTGTCCTCACCGCCCTCGCCCGTATTGGAACGCGAGCCCAGCCGGTTCATCGCCAGGGCAATCGCCTCGTGGGCCTCGATGCTCAGGGCGCCGAAACTCATGGCGCTGACCACAAAACGCTTCACGATATCTTCCACCGACTCCACCTGGTCCAAAGGGATAGGAGTACCGCGCTTGAAATCCAGCAGATCGCGCAGGAAAATCGGTTCGGCCTTGTTGTCGACAGCGGCGGTGAAGTCCTTGAATTTCTGGTAGCTGCCCAAGCGCGTGGAGATCTGCAGCGAGGATATCGTCTCGGGATTCCAAGCGTGCCGGATACCGTCCTTGCGGTAATGGAAAAGGCCGGTGAAGGGCAGGAAATCGGGAGCGGGAGCCTCCTCATACGCTTGCGCATGGAACCACATCGCGTCCCGGGCTATGGTCTCCAGGCCGATGCCGCCGATGGTAGAACGGTCTGTGCCGAAATACTCGCGAAGAATTCCTTCATCCAGACCGATGCTCTCAAAGATCCGGGCGCCCCGATAGGAACGGATGGTGGAAATGCCCATCTTGGCCATGATTTTCAGCAGGCCTTTCTTCATCGCCTCGATATAGTTGGCGCGCGCCGTGGCATAGTTCAGCTGCATCTTGCCGCCATGTGTCAGGCTCGAGATGATTGCGAAGGACAGATAGGGATTGATGGCGGATGCGCCGTAGCCGAGCAGCAGCGCGGCATGCATCGTCTCACGAATCTCCCCGCTCTCGACGATCAGCGCCGTCTGGACACGCTTGCCGGTGGCAATCAGGTGATGGTGCACGGCGCTGACGGCCAGCAGCGAAGGGATGGGCGCATGGGCCTTGTCCACGTCGCGGTCCGACAGAATGATGTAATTCACCCCGTCGTCGACGCATTTCTCCGCCTTGCGACAGAGGTCGGACAGGGCCCGGCGCAGGTTGGACGCCGCCGCCGCGGTATTTGCCGCGCATTCGAAGAGCATCGGCAGCTTGACAGTGTTGAAGCCCTTGTAACGTATGTTGCAGAGCAGGTCAAGCTGCGTGTTGGTCAGGATCGGATGCGGCAGGCGCACCATCTTGCAGTTGTCCTCGTCGGGCGTCAGGATACCCGTGCCCACACGTCCGATATACTCGAACAGGGACATCACCATCTGCTCGCGGATGGAGTCGATGGGCGGGTTGGTCACCTGGGCGAACTGCTGGCGGAAATAGTTGAAG